>CAMAVO010000146.1 GCA_945861685.1 Chitinophaga pinensis
ATCATCGCGAAGGAACAGGAAGATTCAATTGCCGTTCTCAGGAGAATGATTTCAACCATTTATCCGAGTGGAACGGACAGCAGAAAAGTGAGCCCTTTAAAATCAGGCGACATGGAATTACTGTCAGAAAAAGTGGAACTCATTCAGCAGGATTTGCAGCGCAAGGATGATCTGGATAATTTCTTCGAAAGCGTGAGTGATGAAGTGAAACGTAAAAATATTACCGATCCAAAAGAGATTGAAAAGGTTTTTAAAAGTGTGAACGGTGTTTACACAGAGTTAACGAAGCTCAATCCTGAGATGAATAAAACATTAGAAGTTGCCACACAAAAAGAAGAACATCAAAGCACTATTCCATCTCAATTCCTTAATTCAGATGCCAATGAAGACGGCATGCTTACTGCGGATGAAATACTGCGTGTAATTGAACAGTTCCTGGATGGAGGTTCAAGCTACAGTCTGGCACAGGTGTATGAACTCATAGATTATTATGATAAGAATATGAAAGGCGTTCGTGTTATTGACTTTGGCGGAACCAAAGGTGTTTATATTGCCGGAAAACTCAATATTCTGCCTAAAACAACAAACACTTCACCTGAAACAATGAAACGCAGACAGTTGGCCAAAGAATTTAAAACAGTGGATCTTAACAGAGACGGAGAGATATCGCCTGATGAAATCAACAGTGTTATTAAGCTCTATCAAGCCGGTAGTTCATTGTATAGTAAAGAAATGATGAATAAACTGATTGATATTTTTCTGGAGTAAAACTTATTCTGAAGATTTGCGTTAAACGCGCACAAAAAAACCGATAAATGAGAAGAATTATAGCTATTTTAACACTTTCAGGTATTTGCCAGTTTGCTTTTGCACAGGAAGCAACTGAGGTAAAAAAAGAGAAAGAAAAACCTGCCAAAGCAGAAAAAGCCCCGTATAAATTTAATCCAAGTATTGGAGCAGGAGTGGGTGTTACCCGCTTTTATGGGGATGTGGAAGACGTAAACGCCACCAATATTCACCGTATTGGTAACAGATTGGCTTATGATTTTACTTTTAAAACAAATATTTCGCGTTGTTTTAACATGAGCCTTAATGCACTTTTTGGAAAAGTAAGCGGTAACGAAAATGAACACCGTGAGCATCGTAATTTCGAATCTAAAATGTTCAGCATGGGACTGAATCTGGAGTATAACTTCAGTCATTTTTATAAAAACAAAAAGGGGAGAAAACCTTTTCTTACACCCTTTGTAAGTGCCGGTATTTATTATGCCGATTATAATCCTCGTGCCGACCTTTACAATGCAGATGGCGATTTATATTATTACTGGCAAGATGGTTTTATCCGCAATCTGCCCGAAGGATCTACAAATCCTGATGACATTCAGGTAATGGAACGTGATTACAATTACGAAACTCACTTAACCGAAACACCTGTGAAAACAGTTGCTTTTCCTGTAGCCGGTGGTTTTGATATGCACATAGGTGAGAAAGTAACATTCAGATTAAATGCAAGCTATTTCTTTACGCTGAGCGATAAATTAGATAACTTCAGTGAAGCAAATTCCAATAAAAATGACGGTTACTACTATAATTCACTTGCTGTATTCTGGAATTTCATCAGCGAAAAGGATAATAAAATCCCGGGAGTTGACCCTGATATTTATTTCTACGATTTTAATGCGTTGGATGAAGACGATACCGACATTGACGGTGTAGCCGACCTTAATGACAGATGTGGCGAAACACCTTCTTCAGCAAAAGTAGATGAAGATGGTTGTCCGCTGGATGCTGACAGAGACGGAATTCCTGATTATCTGGATAAAGAGCCAGGAACAAAAGCAGGATATGTAGTTGATGGAAATGGTGTAACAATTAACTTCCAAAAGGTTGCCGAGAATGCCGGTGACAGCATCAGTATGAAGCGTACACAGGCAAATGCCGATTACGTTAACTCACAGAAATCAGGTGATTCACAATATACTGTTCACGTTGCAACGTTTGGTAAAACTATTCCTTCAACCCAGAAACAGAAACTGAATAATATACAGGGATTGGTTGAAACCAAAAAAGACACACTGACAATATATACACTCGGAAGTTTCAAAAATTTTGAAGATGCCGAGAAAAAACAGAACGAGTTGATTTCACAGGGGTATGACGAAGCCTTTGCAGCAACGCCTAAGGCTGTTGAAGCCATTGCACTTGAATTGGAAAAACGCGAGAAAGTTCAGAAAGTAAATGATAAAAATCAGGTGCGTACCGGTTTAACAACCGAATTGCCTGCCGATAAAGATGTGGTTAAATTCAAGGTTCAGTTAACAGAGTATCGTCTGCGCCTGCAGGTTGATAAACTGGCTGATATGATGGCACGCGAAGGCGTGGAGTTTAAATCAACCACAGGAGGTTTGAAAATATATATTATAGGAGCATATGATACTTTTGAACAGGCTCAGAAAGTTCGCAAAGAAATATTGGGTTATGGAGTGAAAGAAGCCGAGGTTATCGGTTCAATCAACAATAAAACAGTAAGCGTTGAGGAGGCTAAACAGTTTCTTAAAGAACAGGTGAAATAATTTCTGGCACTTAATTTGAAAGAGAGACAGTAAACTAACTAATAATAATAAAATGAAAACTATCTTAAAAATCACGTTCATTTCACTTGCAGTATTAGCTTTTAATTCTGTTTCTGCTCAAAATGCTTTAACAAAAAGAAACATAAAAAAGGCGGAATCTACTTCCGTAAAGTCACATGCTTCATCTGTGGATACAAAAGCCGCTAGCGGAGTAATCACTAACACAGCAGTTGAAAGACAGGAGCAAAACAGTATGTCAACACAGGTGGCGCCTGCACAGGCAAAATCAGTTTCAGGTACACAGGCAAAATCACCTGCACAGATGGCAAACAAACCGCTTCAGAAAAAAACGGTTGTTCAGCAGAAAGCAATAGTGGAGCCTAAAAGCGTGAAATAATTACAATCAATAATGATTGAAAAAGGGGAAAGCAATTTTCCCTTTTTTTATTCTTATTTTTGGACGCATGAAATGTCCATAATTCAATTTTTCCCTCTATCAAGATTATGGACATTGCATCAGTCCTTTAAAATAGAAATTATTTACCGATGAAAACAAACTACATCGCTCTCTCCATTCCCATTTTCTTTATCCTTATTGGAGTAGAGTTACTAATAGGGCTTATTCAGAAAAGAAAATATTACCGCCTGAACGATTCTATCAATAACCTGAGTCTTGGTATTACTTCCCAGATTACCGGCATTTTCTTGAAAACGATTTTGTTCTTCGGTTACCTTTTTTTGTTTGAGCATGTGGGTAAAAATCATGCGTTGCCAAACAAGTTGTGGGTGTGGATAGTGTTATTTTTTGCAGTTGATTTCTGCTACTACTGGTTTCACCGCATGAGCCACGAGATAAATGCACTGTGGGCCGCACATATTGTGCATCACCAGAGTGAGGAATATAACCTTTCGGTTGCATTGCGTCAGAGTTCGTTTCAGGGTATGTTTTCATTTGTGTTTTACCTGCCGCTAGCTTTGATAGGTTTTGAGCCGCTTATGTTTGCTACCATTGCTTCATTCAATACGCTTTACCAGTTCTGGATTCATACCAAGGTAATAGGCAAGATGGGGCCGCTGGAATGGGTTATCAATACACCTTCGCACCACCGCGTACATCACGGCAGTAATCCTAAATACATTGATAAAAACCACGCAGGCTCCCTTATTATCTGGGATCGTATGTTCGGCACTTTTCAGGAAGAAGAGGAAGAAGTGATTTATGGAATCACTTCTCCGCTCAACAGTTGGAATCCGGTGTGGGCTAATTTCCATTACTGGGTTGATCTTTTTAATGTTGCTAAAAAGACAGGTTCATGGACCGATAAAGTAAAAGAGTTTCTTATGCCTCCGGGTTGGTTCCCAAAAGAGTTAGGCGGCATTCAGCACCCCAAGGAAATTGATTTAACAACATACCACAAATACGATGGCGACAGCAAAAAATGGCATACCTATATTTTTATTCAGTTTGTGGTAGTGCTCGGACTTTCAACCGGAATTATATTCGGTGAAAAAGCAATGACCTTTATGCAACTCAGCCTTGTTTCGGGTTATGTTACCTGGGCGCTGGTTAATTTAGGCGCTTTATTTGAAAACCGCAGTTGGATAAGCACTTCTGAATACCTGCGCTTTCCGCTTACAATTGCCCTTAGTTTTGCCTTTTACGGTTACGAGTGGTTCTTGCTTATTTTTACCTTCGCGGTAGTTTATGCGCTGGTGTCGGTGCTGTTGTATTGGAAGGTGAGAAGCGTAAAATAATATTCGAAAAAAAATTATCCGTTGCGTTTTACAAACCCCGCAATCATCTCCAGCGCAAGATAGCCGGCAACAGGAGCAGTTGTTTCTCCTTCAATAGCCTTATCAATCAGTTGCATTTCTTCTTTACTTACCGAGCGAAAACCCATTGACCACGAAGGGAAATACCTACGCTCTAGTTCACCTCTTTTTACAACCGTAACATTGCTGTGGCGTTTATCTGAAAGCAGTTTTTTGTAAAGTGTTTCAATGTCTTGTTCAGCGCCTTCCAGCACCTGCACAAATGTATTGTTGCCGAAAACCAGTAAGCCAGTAAGACCTTTATCAATATTATTCTCTTTGCTCCCTTCTGCTATTTCAAGCAGACTTTTTTCTGAAATATTGTCAACCGGAACACTTTTGTAAATGAGATAACTTAGTTCCATAGATGGGTATAATTACAATTGTTCTTTCAGTTCCAGTAGAAATGATTTTATTCTTTGCAACGACTTCACCACTTCTGCACTGTTAGTTGTATCCGTAGGGTTGCCTTTCATTTTATCTCGTGCGCCTTGCAGTGTAAAGCCGCGCTCTTTCACCAGATGATAAATAATGTGAAAATTATCTACATCTTTTTGGGTAAAAAGGCGGTTGCCTTTCTTGTTTTTATGCGGTTTGATAATATCAAACTCTCCTTCCCAGAAGCGGATAAGAGAAGTATTCACGTTAAACATTCTTGCTACTTCCCCTATTGGGTAGAACAATTTCTTGGCTTCGTATTCTATTAAAGGCATTAGTCAAACGACTGGTTGGCACGTGAAGAAAGTTCTATCACCTTTTCAAATTCAGCAGGTGATAAATCAGAGTAAAAGAAGTTTACCGGATTGATTTTCTCCCCGTTTTTAATAACTTCGTAGTGTACGTGCGGACCGCTCGAAGTTCCTGTGTTACCTACATAACCGATTACCTCTCCGCGTTTTACTTTTTGTCCGGATTTTACGTTAAAACGACTCATGTGTCCGTAAAGCGTCTGGTATCCGTAACCGTGATTAATAACAATATGATTACCGTAACCGTTTCCTTCATTTTCGGCTTTTTCAATTGTTCCGTCACCGGTAGCATAAATTTCAGTTCCTGTTTGAGCGGTAAAGTCCATACCGCTGTGGAAGTGCATAATCTTATAAATAGGATGAATACGGTAGTTAAAGCCCGAAGCAATGCGTGTAAGGTCTTTGTTAGAAACTGGCTGAATAGCAGGAATAGAAGCCAGCATGATATTTTTATTTTTTGCCAATCCAACCACTTCATCAAATGATTTGCTTTGAACCACCAACTGCTTGGAAAGGTTGTCTAATTTTTTAGCGGTAGCAATCACCAGATCACTTTGCTCATAACCTTCCAGTTCGGCATACCGGTTTACCCCGCCAATGCCCGAGTTGCGTATATCCGAGGCAATAGGTTCTGCTTCAAAAATTACACGGTAAATATTATCATCGCGTTGTTGCAGTTCGGTAAGAACAGCAGAAGCTTTATCCAGCTTTCCGTTCATTAATTCCAGTTGAAGTTGCAGGTAAGAGATTTCACGTTTCAG
Source organism: Chitinophaga pinensis (assembly GCA_945861685.1). GTDB lineage: Bacteria > Bacteroidota > Bacteroidia > SXHM01 > SXHM01 > SXHM01. Next base: position 5,896 of record CAMAVO010000146.1, read on the forward strand.
TTGTTTCTCTTTGGGAGAATCAAAAAAGGTGTAAGCTGCGGTTATAATAATAACGGCAAATACCATTCCTGTTGCAAGAAACGAAAGCCCTTTTACCAACTTTTGCCAGATGTTCAACTCAATCTTTTCGTAGGTCAGAGATTTGGTGTTGAACCTGAATTTTACTTTAGACATGATTACGCTGATTTGATTATTTTTGCGCGCTTTTCAATAAATGATTTTACTTGGTCATTCATCGAAAAGTCCGCTAATTTAGAAAACTTTATCCCCGAATCACAAAAACTTTAGCCTCATTCACACTTTTTAACGATTAGTCGCAGCATAATAAACATGAATTCCAATCAAATCCGCCAGCAGTTTTTTGACTTTTTCCGCTCAAAAGGGCACGAAATAGTGTCTTCCGCTCCCATGGTCATTAAAAATGACCCTACCCTCATGTTTACCAATGCGGGTATGAACCAGTTTAAGGATATTTTCCTGGGAAATGCACCTGCAAAACACAAACGAGTGGCCGATACTCAGAAATGCCTCCGAGTTTCGGGAAAGCACAATGACTTGGAAGAGGTAGGTGTTGATACGTATCACCATACTATGTTTGAGATGATGGGCAACTGGAGTTTTGGCGATTACTTTAAGAAAGATGCCATTGCCTGGGCTTGGGAACTGCTTACAGAAGTTTATAAAATTGATAAAGACCGCATCTATGTTACTGTATTTGAAGGTAGCAAGGATGATAACCTGGATTACGATACTGATTCATATAATTACTGGAAACAGTTGATTGCAGAAGATCGCATCATCAACGGAAATAAGAAAGATAATTTCTGGGAAATGGGTGATACCGGTCCCTGTGGACCATGTTCTGAAATTCATGTGGACATACGCAGCGATGAAGAACGCAAAAAGGTTGACGGGAAATCATTGGTTAATGCCAGCCATCCCCATGTGATTGAAATCTGGAACAACGTGTTTATGGAATTCAATCGAAAGGCAGACGGAAGTCTGGAGAAATTACCTGCACAGCACGTTGACACCGGAATGGGCTTTGAGCGTTTGTGCATGGTGTTGCAAGGCAAACAAAGCAATTACGACAGCGATATTTTTCAGGACATCATCGGTTCTATTTCCCAAAAATCAGGAATAGAATACAAAAGAAGCGATATCAAAACCGATATTGCCATGCGCGTTATAGCCGACCATATCCGTGCAATATCCTTTGCCATTGCTGACGGACAATTGCCTTCCAATAACAAAGCAGGTTATGTTATCCGCAGAATTTTGCGCAGAGCTGTGAGATACGGCTACAGCTTTTTAAATTTTAAAGAACCTTTCCTGTGTGACTTGGTTCCAGTTCTGGTTGCTAAAATGGGCGATACTTTTAGTGAACTTAAATCTCAACAGGACCTGATTGCAAAAGTTATCCGTGAGGAAGAAAACTCTTTCCTTAAAACATTAGGTAACGGAATTCTGCGTTTTGATGAATACCGCAAAACACTAAAAGGAACAACCATTGACGGCAAGTTTGCTTTTGAGTTATTTGACACATTCGGTTTTCCGATTGATTTGACCGAACTGCTTGCCCGTGAAAATAAGCTGGAAGTGGATATGAAGGTTTTTGAAGAAAATCTTCAGGAACAGAAAACCCGTTCACGTGCCGCTGCAGCAGTAGATACTGACGACTGGGTGGTATTGAATGAAATTCCGGAAGAAGAGTTTATTGGTTATGATTTTCTGGAAACAGAGGTTCAGGTTGCTAAATACCGCAAAGTAAAAAGCAAAGGAAAAGAACAGTTTCAATTAGTATTTGATAAAACACCTTTTTATGCAGAGAGTGGCGGACAGGTGGGTGATACAGGAGTTCTGGAGAATGGAAGCGACAAAATCTTTATCACCGACACCAAGAAAGAAAATAATCTTATTATCCATTTTGCTGATAAGCTTCCTGTAAAGATGGAAGGCAGT
>CAMAVO010000147.1 GCA_945861685.1 Chitinophaga pinensis
CTTTGCTCCTTTGCTTGGTTTGATTTGGATTGCCATGGCAAAGAAAAAGATTGAACCTAACACCGTAGTAAAATTCGGTCTCGGGTTTTTATTTCTGGGCTTTGCATTTTATACATTTTATGCAACCCGCTTCTTTGCCGACCTGCGCGGAATGACTTCGCTTGATGTTTTTACAATTGCATATTTTATTGTTACGCTGGGCGAGCTTTGCTTATCACCAATCGGCTTATCCATCATGACTAAATTATCTCCAACCCGCTTACAAGGGATAATGATGGGCATGTGGTTTCTTGCCAGCGCCTACGGACAATATGTTGCAGGTTTATTTGGAGCAAGCATTGTATCTGATATTGAAAATGCAACAGCAATGGATAAACTGATTTCATACACCGAAGGCTACAAAACCTTTGCACTGTATGCAATTATTGCAGGTGTAATTCTGATTGTAATTTCACCGTTGATGAGGAAGTTGATGCAGGAGGTGAAGTAGTTTACTTCTTCCTCAACACCATCACAATATTAGAAGTCAACTTCGTGTTGTCAATTACTTCTGCATTTAGATTATGCTTTACAGCAAAGTCTTCTATCTCGTTGCGCGAAATAAAGTGCAACTGATTTTGAGTTTTATTAAAGCCGATAATTTTTGTGGAAAATAATTCTGTGAGTTTTGTTCCTTTATGCCTTTCCTGCAAATCTCTGTCTCCATCACGGATAATAATCATTCCGTTTTTATTTAAGGCAGCAACACAATTTTCAAGTAAAGATTTTTGTTCTTCGGGAGTAAGGTAATGCAGCATATCCGCAAGAATAAACACATCACTTTTCTCAAACTTCATTGTTGATGCATTACCACTTACAAAGTTGATGCGCTCTGTTTTTGCAAAACAATTATTAGCTACTTCAATTTTTTCTTCATCGTAATCAATGCCCGTAATTTTCCTGTCTTCGCTCAGGTAAAAAAGCATGTAAGATAAAAAGCCGTAACCGCAGCCTATGTCAGTGATTACAGCCTTCTCAGGAACTAGTTCATTAAACATTTTGTAATCATCTTCCAGCCTTATTTTCACACGCAGATACCACTCAAGTACTGGTCCTTTGTAAATGTAATTCTCAATTATTTTTTTGCGATAATAAGAAGGAGTTTCTTCTTGTTTTCTTATCAATGCATATTGTTCGCGAACATATTCTGTAATCTTTTTTGCTCGTTCACGATGACCAACACCAAAGCGTTCATCACCGGGTTTTATACGCGGAAGAATATTAGTGCTTACTGTATTTGCTTTGCCGAAAATGGTATGCTTTCTCAGAAACTCTCCTGTCCCCTGGAACAGAATAGGAATTATATCCACCTGCATTTCCTCAGCCATATAAAATGCGCCACGATGGTAGCGGTGAATTTTGTAATCATACGAACGTGTGCCTTCCGGAAAAATCACCAACGAATAACCATCGTTCATTTTTTCTCTCAATTTTTTCATCACTTCTTCAGAACCGTCTTCTACATCAAAAAAGTCTGCCATGTGCGCAATGGGGCCAAAGTGTGGCGTTTTCATTACCCACTTGTTGGTGAGGAAAATCAACTTTGGGTAAAGCATTTTCACCAGCGGTGTTTCAATCAGCGACATGTGATTGCAAATCAGAATTGCGGGTTGCTTAAAATCTTCTCCATGCAGATTATTCAGTTTAAATTTCCAAGGGAATGTGATATGAATAAATACAGTTGAAGTCTTGCAAAAGAACCATTGATAAATATTTTTTCTGGTTTTAAGCGGCAGGAATATCAGTGAATAAACAAACGGTCCTATAAGTATCATAAACAGTACACCTGTCATTAAGGTTGTCCATACTGTAATGGTTTTAACAATGCTTTTTGCAGTCAAGGGATAAATGCCTCTTTCCTTTCTGCTTCCTATCAACCAATTGAATAACAACGGTTGAATGGTGAACGAAACTATCACCACCGAAACCATTCCTGTAATAGTTATTGCAGCAATTGATTTCAATGCAGGGTGTTCAGCAAAAATCAAAACACCAATACCTATAATTGTGGTGAATGCCGAAAGAAAAATAGAAGTTTTATAAGAAGCTAAATTCTTTCTTCCTGTTCTGTATTCTTCCAGCATTCCGTTCATGGTAAAAATGCTGTAATCGTCACCCAAACCGAAAATAAATGTGGAAACAATAATGTTAATGATATTGAATTTTAATCCGAAAATGCTCATAATTCCGAGTATCCAAATCCAACTTATTGCCATCGGAATAAAGGTGAGTAACGTCAATTCAATTCTTCCATAAGAAATAAGAAAGGTGATAAAAACCAATGCTGAAGAAAGCAAGAGAATGGTGTTGAAATCGCTTTTAATAATTTCAACAAAACGGTCGGTCAGGTATTTTTTATCCAGAATATCAATGTTCTCTTTTTCCTCAAATGCGGTATAAACTTGCGCCTTGTCTTTTTCTTCAACACTCAGCAAGGTTATAACCGCAGTCATATCTTTTGTTTCGGAAATATATTCGCGTAGAAAAAGTTTTTTTAACGTGTCACTTTCAGCAGAAGAAAGTTGTTCGAAATTTTTATCAAGCTGATTGTAAAATGCTTCAAATGCAGAAGAACTGAACTTGTATTTTACAGAAGATTGTACAATGTTACTTTTTAGTAACTCTTTCTTTTCAGCTGTCCAGAAAGCGTTCCAGCGTTCCAACTTTTTCTGCTGCATTGAATCTGACATCAGCAACAAACCGGGCGTAGCAGCTTTTTTTACTACACCAAGATTTATGAGGCTATCAACTATCGTTCGGTTTTGTTCTCCTGCTTGCAATGCATCTTCCATGTTTTTTCCTGACGAAACAAGGAACACTGATTTCAGCGAATAATTATTGACACGGTTGAGATTTTCTTCTGCTTTTTGCAATTTTTCGGGTACGTAATTCATACGCGTCATGTCGCCTTCAAACTGAATTTCTCCGATGAAGAAAAAAGCAACTACTGTGAATACACAAACTACAGCAACAAGCCATTTGTTTTTTTCAAATGGATAAGCACAAATCCTGTCAATAATGGTTTCCGCATTGTTGTCTGCTTCTCCTTTCTTGTCAAAATATTTTAGAAACTGCGGCATTACAAGAATGGTAAAAACCGCAGAACTGATAATGCTCAAAGCTGCAAATAAACCAAGATCGTGCAGCACTTCTGAATTGGTAAATTGCAGACAGAGAAAAGCTCCCGCAGTAGTAAAACAACTCATCAACATCGGTTGGGCAACATCTTTTATTACTCTTTCAACAGACTTTGTATGGCGGTAGTGCGTGAAAATGTGTAGCGAGAAATCAATCGTAATTCCCATCAGCACAGAGCCAACTCCCAGGGCAATAGCAGAAACTTTTGTCTTAATTAAAAACAACAAAGCCAATGAAGCCAAACCACCAAAAGCCACCGGCAACAGAATAACCAGAAAAATAAATTTTCTGCGGAAGAACAAACTAATCACCAACACCAGCACAATTGATGCAATGCTTACTGTTAGTGTAATGTCTTTTTTAATTCTTCCAGCATTAGCAACTGCCATAGCAGCGCCACCAAAATATTCTGCTCTTACTTCAGGTGTAATTTTGGAAAGACTATCAGCAAGGTTTTCAATTCCTGAAATCAGTATTCCGTTTTCAGATGTTTCGTTAGAAGGATGAGAAAGAGAAACAAACAGGATAAGATGTTTCATGTCATTGCTCATCATGTAGCCATTATAAATCTCATAACTGTGGTTGAATTGCAACGACTGCAAACGCCCCAAAGCAATGTAAGTCAGCCCAAGCGGATCGCGCGAAATATTTTGTTTCAGAAAAGACCCGGTAGGGGAGATGAGTGTTTTGTAATTTTTATCCATTACCTCATCCACTTTCTCCGCAACTAACATGCTGTCAATCTTTGCGTAATCTTTTTCTTCCAGAAACAGCGGCAGGTTATTGTAAAAAATACTATTCACCTGAAGCATCAAATCTTCGGGAACAGTTGCTGTAATTTCAATGATGTGAGAAGGTTTGTAAAGGCTGTCTAATTGCTGAACCAAGGCTTCGGCATACGAAGTGAGTTGGTCAGGATTTGCATCGGCTGCTGTATCAACTTGCGAAATATTTAAAACCAGTCTGTCTGCAAATTTTGAATTACGGAGGATGAAAGAAGCGCGATTGGTTTTCTCATCCGTTGGAATCATCCGGCTGATGTCTTCTTCAAATTGCAGGCGACTTGCAAAATAGCCGACTAAAGCAAAAAGAGCTGCAACAGTAATAAAGAAAACTGTTTTGTTCCTGCTGAAAAAATGATGTAATGAAAGAAAAATGCTGCCTATCATGTGTGTGCGGGACAAAAATATGTTTTTAGTTTTTGGTATTTACGTCAAAATATCCGGATTGAGACTTATATTAAACAAAAATTAATGCTATAAAATAAATATTACATTTGCATTATAAATCATGGCTTCTAGTTTTACTATAAAACCAACCTCAAATTCACCATACATTGAATTTGATCCCGAAATCGGTTCACTTACCATTGTGGGGCAATCGCATCCCGAAGACCCACAGGAGTTTTATAAGGAATTGGTGGATATAGTTGAAGAGTATTGCCAAAATCCGAAACCTCATACCAAAGTTATTGTAGATCTGGAGTACATGAACACCGGAACTTCACGAGTTATTTACAATGTATTCAGAAAGCTGGAAACCATTGTTGGCGATAATTGCGAGGTTGAAGTGCACTGGCGCTACGAAGACGATGATGAAGACATGCTTGATGCCGGACAGATATTCTCTGAACTTACCAAGCTGAAGTTCAAAATGATTGGTGTGAACTAATCTAAATCCCCCTTGATTTTATTTTTTTAAACGTTTTGCGATAAGTGGTCGTTTATCGAAATTCTGATTTAGATTAAATTAATTTGGAATTACGTACTTTATCGATAAATTTGCGCTTTTTATCAATTAAACCCGAATTAAGTTCGACTAATGCAGAATTTTGCAGAGGTGTATGAACCATATATTTAAAAAACATTCATTAATTAAAGGTGTTCGCAGCAACATTAATTTATATATGTCGTTACAAGCCATGTTTTAAAGACAAAAAGTAGTTTACAAATCAAAAAGAATATGACAAAAACAAACTCTACCCACAAAAAATCAAACATTCTTCAATTAGCAGTGGCAGCCGTCTTGATGACTTTAGGTCTTCAAAATGCTGTTGCCCAGCAATCCAGCGAAATAAGCGCTGATGTAAAGAGTTTGCTTGAGTTTTATGAAAAACAGATTTACTTTACTGAAAACAAAGGTCAGTGGTCTTCTGATATTCATTACCGCGCTGAATTTCCTTTAGGGCAGGCATTGGCTACCTCAGAAGGTATGTTGGTAGGTACTTATGATTCTGCAGGTATTAGCGCCCGTTTTGATCAGGGGATGAGAGAAGAGGAAGCCATCCGCCAAGGTGGATTTTTCAATGAGCCTAAGGTAAAGGTTAAAGGTCACGGCTGGATGTTGAAATTTGTCAATAGCTCACCTTCTATGACTATTGAAAGCAAATCAAAACACAAAGATGTTTTCAACTACTTCTCTTCCGAGGCTTTAAAATCAAAAACAGATGCAGCCAATTATCAGGAGGTTTGGTACCACAATGTATATACTAATGTAGATGTGCGTTATTATCCTTCAGCCGAAGGAAGTCTGGAGTATGATATGATTTGCAAGCCCGGCTTTAATAAAGATAATATCGTTCTTCAGTTTGACGGAATTTCAAAAGTAACCAAGCAAAGTGATGGTTCACTTGTTTTGGAAACCAGCATTGGTGATATGACTTTGCCTGCACCTGTTGCTTACCAGAAAGTTAAAGGAGAGAAAAAAGCTGTTACATCGCAATACATTGTAACCGGCAACAATACTATAAAATTTGAAATCGGTGCTTTTGATGCAGCACAAACCCTGATTATTGACCCGATTGCGTTGCGTTGGGCTACATGGATTAACAGCGGTTCATCAGGTGATAACCATGGACACTGTATCTGGGTTGATCCTGCTGACGGAGCTATTTATGTTGTAGCACGTGTGGTTGGAACAACTAACAATATTACTACCGGTGCATTTGACGAAAGTGCTAACGGAAATCTTGAAACCATTATCGGTAAATACCTTGAACCTTCAACTATTGGCGGTTCAGGAACACGTGTATGGCAAACCTACATTGGCGGAAGCGGTGATGATAACCCCTATGCAATGGAGCAAGGACCTGATGGCAATTTATATGTTACAGGCTATACTACCAGTTCAAACTTTCCTTTGTTAGGTGGAACTGCGTTTTCAGGAAGCAGCATTGACCAACGTTCACAGGCCGGGCAGAATATTTTCATCATGAAAATTAACAAAACAGGAACTTCAATAAAAAGTTCGGTTATTGGTGGTGGCGGATCAGAAGGCTCTTATGACCTTCGTATTAATTCTGCCGGTGATGTTATTATTTGCGGTAATACAAGCAGCACAAACCTCGCAACACTTTATTCAGGGTCAGGTGCTTCTAATACCAATAACGGAGGTTCAGATGTTTTCTTATTTAAAATAAATCAAAATCTGAGCGCCCTTTCGTGGATGAAAAATTATGGCGGATCAGGAAATGATGTTGCTACCATCATGGTTCAAAATTCTTCTACAGGAGATGTTTTTGTGGGCGGATACACTTTATCTTCAAACTTCCCTACAACAAACCCACGTCAGTCTGCTTTAGGCGGTACAGAAAGTGGTTTCATTCAGAAATTAAAATCAAACGGAACTACAGCCTGGTCTTCGTATTTCAAATCAGCTTCAAGCAAAACTACACGTATTCTTTGTATGGAGTTTAATACACTGAAAAACAGATTGTATTTTGGTGGTATTACCAGCGGACTTGAATCTCCTTCTAATCTTTCAGCTTCGGGTGTTTATGATAACTCATACAATGGCGGAACTAATGACTTTTTCGCTGCAAGTATGGATACCAACCAAACATTTGTTGCTTCTACTTATATAGGTGGTGCTTTGAATGAGGTAAACATGATGGGCTTGAATACAGATTTGAATAACGATGTTTACATTTTTGCATACACTAACAGTAATGATTTCCCTACAACAGCAGGCGCACTTCAATCAAGTAATCTTGGAAGTAACGATAAAGTATTCTTAAAACTTTCTTCAGGACTTAACTCATTATTGTCAAGCACCTACTATGGTGGTGCCGCAGATGATTATGACCCGGTAGGTGAACGTGGTATTAAATTCTCGAATTGCCGTATTTATACCATTGTTACTTCACGTTCAAATAATATTCCTTTAACACAAGGTGCGCTAACAACAACAAAATCAAGTTCAACTTCTATCTACGAACCGGGACTTGTTGTGTGGGCTAATCCGCCTGATTTATCTAACAATACCCTTACAGGAAATCAGGAAGTTTGTGCCGGTGGAACGCCAACTACTATTATTGGTAGTGTGCCTTCTTACATTCTGCCAACAATAACCCGAAACGGAACAACGTCAAGCTATCCGAGTCTTGGTGTTTCTATTACTTACCAATGGCAATCAAGTACTGATAGTATTAACTGGACAAGCATTTCCGGTGCAACAGGTCAAAATCTACTTGGTTCACAAGTTGGTCCATTGTTTACTAAAACATTTTTTAGACGTGTAATTGGTGGAGATGCCTGCGTTATTGAAGGCTCAACCGACCAAATTGTTGTTGTAAAAGTTATAGGAATTACAGGAACGGTTACAAATGCTTCTTGCTTTAATGCTAATAATGGCTCTATTGCTGCGGTTGCTGCAAATGGAACTGCCCC
>CAMAVO010000148.1 GCA_945861685.1 Chitinophaga pinensis
AACCTTGTTATAAACGCGATTTGCTTCAAAATAACGAACGCTATTTTTTCAAACACTTTACACAAAAGTATTTTTCAGCCTCCGGCTAATCGCTTTAAATTGATTTATATTTGAGGGCGAAACGGAGTTCTTAGACGAACTGACGTTAGGCGGCAGCTTAAAAGACGACAGTGAAAATTGAAACTTATAGTATGATAACTTTGACAAAATAAAAAACGGGGAAAGCAGAAAACCGATTAGAGTAAGCAAACAAATTGACCGACAATGAATAAATTTATGATTGACATCCTTTTACAAGGATTAGACAATGAAACAAGAATGAAATTATTGCCTAAAGAACAAGAAATAATAAAAGAGTGGGAAGACAATGGGACACTTTTGGCTTCATATATAAAAGCCGACACCGCTGGAATCTACTTGGTCTTAATGGCTAATGATAAATCGGAAGCAGATATGAGACTTTCAACTCTGCCATACTACCCATATATGAAAATTGAAATAATGACATTAAGATAACTCCTGCTTGGCTGCAACGCAGCCCCATTGGTCGTAGGCTGACATGCGCGTTAAGCATAGCGACCCGCTACGCTTACATTAACAGGCATCCTGCCGAAAAATAGTGATGTCAGTATAAATACCTGTCAAATAATATAATCAATTACATACCGCCAGAGGTGGAATTAAACCGAGCGTAGCGAGACGCTACGCTCAACAGGGCAAACTGTAAGCAACGGATATCAGCTAAAGGCAGCATTAAAAAAAACTTTGTTAGGCAATGATTTGTAAATTTGCAACCCTGTTAAAATAACAACAACAACATGAAACGGTATTTACTAGTAGCCATTACATTATTCTTTTTCGGAAACAGCAAGGCACAGTTGGTTTCGTATTCGCTGCAGCTGAGTTATACTGTTGCACAGCTCGATAGCTTTTTTACAGCCAGCGGGTTCGCCCTTCCGATACCGCCTCAATACGCTATTGATGTGTACCAGGTTATTTACAAAACACCCTACAAGGATATTGATTCCTTAGTAAATGTTTCGGGCATTGTGGTGTTTCCAAAAAATACTGCATGCCCCAGTGGCCTGGGTTGCTATGCCCACGGCAGTTTCAGCAGATGGGACCAGGTGCCCAGCTACAACGGGCCTGAGCGCCCCATCGGGTTTTTCTTTGCCGGTGTAGGTGGTGTGGTTACTGCCATGCCCGATGAACTGGGCTTGGGCGACTGCGACAGCAGCGTGGTTATTCATACGTACATCAATAAGTTTCACTCCGGTTATGCATCCATCAACATTATGCGGGCTGCACGCCAGTTAGCCGATACACTTAACATTCCGCTCAGTGGCGAAGTGGCCCTTACCGGCTACTCACAGGGTGGCTACACCACTATGGCTACTGCAAAACTGATTCAGGAAGAGTATTCCAGCGAGTTCAATGTGGTGGCACTGGCACCCATGAGCGGCCCCTACGACCTGAATGTAACCATGGTGGATTTAATGCTCTCCAATGAGCCCTATGCCACCCCCGGTTATCTGCCCTTTCTGCTGCTGGGCTACCATTCGGTATATCCTTCCTTGAGTCAATTGTATCCTACTCCTTCTGATGTATTCAAGTACCCTTATGACAGCATTATACCCCCGATGCTGTATAGCAGAGACTATACTCTGGATGATGTGGCGCAGTTTTGCACCCAGGTGCCGCGTCAAATGATTAAAGACAATGTGATTGCCGAATTTGAAAACGACCTCAATCATCCGCTGCGACAGATATTGGCCGAAAACGACCTGCTGGGTTGGTCACCGCAGAAGCCCGTTAAAATTGCTTATTGCACGCTGGATGAACAAGTGCCTTATCTGAATGCCATACACGCAGACTCGGCATGGCGGGCCAATAACGCCCCTGATATTCAGATTGAGAACTTTGGAGAAACGAACCATGCCGGTTGTGTGCAGCCCGCACTGACTTCCTCTGCATTTTATATGCTCGGCAAATTTTCATCCTGCTCTGCCGGTATTCATGAAACCCCGACAATCAGTTTTACGGTATATCCCAATCCTTCCACCGGTGAGTTTATAATTCTGAAAGAAGCAGGGGCGTTTCAAATCTCAATATTCAACATAAACGGACAGAAGATTTACCACAACACATTGATGAACGATATTGAATCAGTAAGTCTTGAAAACATCCCTGCCGGAATTTATTCATTAGAGTTGAGCAATACCAACGGGTTGAGGGCGCACCGAAAACTGGTGGTGCACTAGTTGATAACAACAGGTAATCCTGTGTTACCTGTGGCTTGTAATAACTGCTCCGAAAATAGTTTTGAGTCGGGTAATTAAGTCCCCTCTGAGCGGAATGTTCTTTTTAGGCATTAAGTTAAGAGGCAGGTAGAGCTGAGCAGTTTCATCCTGCCGGGCTATAAGATGTTTTGAATACTGCTGATTTGCAAAGCGCACCTTAGAAACCTATTTTTGCAACATAGTATTAAAAACATCTTAGTGTATGGGTGCAGTAGTGGTAAAAGTTTTAGAAAGCAATTTTATTAACCACGATATAAAACGCTTTGTAGTAGAAAAACCACCCGGCTACACCTTTATTCCGGGTCAGGGTACCGATGTCTCCATCAATACCGAGCAATGGAAAAATCACTTACGCCCCTTTACCTTTACCAGCCGTCCCGAAATGGATTACCTGGAGTTTATGATAAAAATTTATCCTAAAAACAAAGGCGTAACCAATGCCCTGGGCGCTACCAATGCCGGAGCCGAATTAATACTGCACGATGTATTTGGAGCCATACAGTATAAGGGACCGGGCATCTTTTTTGCCGGTGGTGCAGGCGTAACACCCTTCATCGCTATTTTCCGAGACCTGTATAATAGAAAAGCGATAAAAGGCAATAAACTGATCTGGTCAAACAAAACATCGAGCGATGTTTTTCTGTTTGATGAATTTACAAAAATGCTGCGCGATAATTACCTCAATATACTAACCCGCGAAAACAACATCGGCTTTATTGAACGCAGAATAGACCGCAATTTTCTTATTGACACCATCGCAGATTTTAATCAGAATTTTTATGTGTGCGGCCCTGCGGATTTTGTTACCAGCATTGTTGCTAATCTCAAAGACCTGGGCGCAAAAACCGATTCATTGATTTTTGAATAGTAAGCGGTTGGTAGTTCGCGGAGGTTTTTTAGCGTGGAGGTAAAAGGAATTTACATTCGTTCGTTTTTTTATTTCACAGAGGAAGGCAGAAGTATAAAAGCACAGAGTTTAACAGAGTATAAAATATACTCTGTTCTTTCAGGCTGTCTAATTACCCTTATTATAGGATCAAAGTGCTTCTTAATACTTTACACACACATTTTTAGGTTCCGTAAAAAAGCGCAGGGCTTCCCAGCCGCCTTCGCGGCCAACGCCTGAACTTTTCATGCCGCCAAAAGGAGTGCGCAAATCGCGGACAAGCCAGCAGTTAATCCAGATGATGCCGCTTTTGAGTTGGGCGGCTACGCGGTGGGCTTTTGATACATTCTCGGTCCAGATGGTGCCGGCTAAACCAAACTCGGTGGCATTGGCAAGTTGCAGGGCTTCTTCCTCGGTTTCAAAACTCTGAAGGGTAACAACAGGACCAAAAATTTCTTCCATATTGGTGCGGCAGTTTTGGGGCAAGCCTTCAATAACTGTTGGTTCTATATAATAGCCGTCTTCAAAGCCGTCTACAATTTTGCGCTTACCTCCGCAAAGGATTGTACCGCCTTCTTGTTGCGCAAGTTCTATGTAAGACAGCACTTTTTGCATGTGTTGTTCTGAGACGATGGCTCCCAGCTTTACGCTATCATCAGCGGGGTTGCCCACCTTCATTTTTGCGGTGCGCTTTACCAATTCATCGCGGAATTTTTGGTACAGCGGTTTTTCTATTAATATGCGTGAGCCGCAGAGGCAGATTTCGCCTTGGTTGGAAAAAGAGGAGTTGAGCGTTGTTTTTATAGCTTCCTCAAAATCGCAGTCGGCAAAAATGATGTTGGGGTTTTTGCCACCCAATTCAAGCGAAAGTTTTTTGAACATCGGAGCAGCTGTCCGGGCTATTTCAGCACCTGTTTTGGTGCCGCCTGTGAAGGAAATCAAGGGAATATCGGGGTGCGCGGTAATGGCTGCGCCTACCTTGTGTCCGTAGCCATGTACGATGTTGAGCACTCCGGCAGGCAGACCTGCTTTGATGCAGAGTTCGCTGAGCAGGTAGGCCGTCATGGGTGTTATTTCGGATGGCTTGGCTACTACGGTGTTTCCGGCTGCAAGGGCGGGCGCAATTTTCCAGCTAAAGAGATAGAGCGGCAAATTCCAGGGCGAGATACAGCCTGCAACGCCCACGGGCTGGCGTAATGTATAATTAATAAAACCTTCTTCCATGCGGTGGCTTTCGCTGGCATGGTGCAGAATGGCGGTGGCATAAAAATGAAAATTACTGGCGGCACGGGGTATATCCACGCGCTTGGCAAGCCACACGGGTTTGCCGTTGTCTATGGATTCGGCAATAGCAAGGTTATCAAGGTTTTTGGTTATCAGTTGGGCAATTTTTAATAAAATCTCACTTCGTTTGGCTGCGGGGGTGGTGCTCCATGCGGGGAAGGCGGCAGTGGCAGCGGCAGTGGCAGCGGCTACATCTCTCTCATCTGAATCGGGAATGAGGGAATATACTTTTCCCGTTGAGGGGTTGTAATTATCAATGTAGCTGCCGCTTTGGGGGGCGGTGAGAGTGCCGTTGATGTAGTTGAGGAGGTGTTGCATGGGGCAAAGATAATTTATAGAAAATAGATGATAGAAAATAGTAGCGCCATGCCTCCAATTTCTATTTGCTATCTCCTATTTGCTATTTTCTATCAGCTATTGCTCTCCAATATTTATCCCTTTCCGCTTTTACCTGTTCCAGTTCTTTTTTAAGTTCTTCAATTTGGCGAAGCAATTGTTTTTCGTGAATGGTGAGTCTATAACTTTCGGGCAGCATGGCTATGTAATATTCAAACAGGTTTATGGATAGCAGCTTGCTAAGGGCTATAAGCACCGAGGGGCGAATATCGCGGTTGCGAAGGGTTTTTTGTAAAAAATTATGGTGTCTGCCTAATTTTCGGTTGAGTTCGCTAAGGCTGCGCCCTGATGCTTTTGCCCAGCCTTTAACAACCATGTTCATATCGGGCAATTGTTCTTTGGGCGAAATGGGGTTGGGGGTTGAATTTGTTTCCATATAGATGGTATGTATTTGTTTGGTTAATAAAAACAGGGTTTATGTGTAATTAATTGGTGAAAATACAAACTAAAAAGGTGATTTGACTAAAGTAAAGAGGGAGATGGTTAAACTAAACAGCGTGTTAGCGAACATAAATGAGGTAGTGGCGAACCAAAAAGGTGATGCCAAGCAAAAATTAAAGGATTTGAATAAAGCAAAAATAATTTGGGGGGGAACTTAGCGCCCTTAGCGGTAAAAAACTACCGCTCTCCTGTTCAATGCAGTATTGAACGAGAAATTACAATTTTCTGAATCTCAGAAGTGCCTTCATATATCTGTGTGATTTTGGCATCGCGCATCAAACGCTCCACATGGTATTCTTTAACATAACCATAACCGCCATGCACCTGAACCGCTTCAATGGTAGTATCCATCGCAACTTTTGATGCAAACAGTTTTGCCATAGCACCTGATTGCGTGTAATCCATGTGCTGGTCTTTGTGCCATGCTGCTTTGTAGCAAAGTAAACGTGCTGCTTCAATTTCAGTTGCCATATCAGCCAGTTTGAATTGAATAGCCTGATGCTCTGAAATTGGTTTGCCAAAGGCTTTGCGCTCTTTAGAATATGCAAGCGCCAATTCATAAGCACCTGCCGCAATTCCCAAAGCCTGAGCTGCAATTCCAATTCTTCCGCCTGCCAATGTTTTCATCGCGAATTTAAAACCGAAACCGTCCTCTCCTATTCTGTTTTCTTTCGGAACTTTTACATCCGTAAACATCAGTGATGTGGTATCGCTTCCGCGGATACCCAATTTATTTTCTTTAGCACCTACCACAAATCCGGGCAAACCTTTTTCAACGATAAATGCATTGATACCGCGTGAACCTTTTGCCACATCAGTTTGTGCAATTACCAGATAAACCGAGGCAGTTGCTCCGTTGGTAATCCAGTTTTTGGTTCCGTTTAAAAGATAATGGTCGCCCATATCAAAAGCAGTAGTGCGTTGGGAAGTGGCATCTGAACCGGCTTCGGGTTCTGATAAACAAAATGCTCCTACAATTTCGCCTTTTGCCAAGGGCACTAAATATTTTCTTTTTTGCGCTTCGGTTCCAAACTCTTCTAGTCCCCAGCACACCAATGAATTATTCACCGACATGCACACCGAAACCGAGGAGTCAATTTTTGAAATTTCTTCCATTGCTAACACATAAGAAATGGCATCTAAACCACCTCCACCATATTCAGGACTAACCATCATACCAAGAAAACCAAGCTCTCCCAGTTTTTTGCGTTGCTCATATGCTACTTCCTGTTTTTCATCGCGTTCAATTACTCCGGGCAGCAATTCAGTGCGTGCAAAATCACGTGCTGCCTTTTGTATCATTTTGTGTTCTTCGGTAAGTTGGATATTCATATTATACGTTTAATTAATACGCTATTGAAAATTTAAAGCATTTTTTGAAAGGCAGGCAAAAGTAGAAAAATTTGTGTTGGAGAATAAGGATAATTATACCTTTGAAAAAAATCTAAAACTCTCTAACAAATGAAAACTAAAATTTTTCTTCTCCTCACTTTCTTATTTTCTAACTTTCTAACATCAACTGCACAAGTAACTTTAAACGGTGTTACACTGCCGGCAAAACTTAAACAAGAAACAACAGAACTTGTTCTAAATGGCGGTGGAATCAGGACTAAAATTTTCTTTAAATTATACACTGCCGGCTTATATGTTACTGCAAAAAGCAAAAACGGAAATGAAATTGCAGCTGCCGATAAACCAACTGCCATAAGACTTACCATTACTTCGGGCATGGTTGACAGCGAAAAAATGAGCGAAGCTATCCGCGAAGGTTTCGGAAAATCAATGAAAGGAAACACAGCACCACTAAAAACACAAATCGACAATTTTGTTGGCACTTTTAATAAAGAAGAAATTAAAGAAGGTGATGTTTATGAATTGTGGTATTTGCCTGGTGACGGTGTAAAAGCTTTTAAAAACGGGAAATTGCAAACCACCATTGCAGGACTTGATTTCAAAAAAGCATTGTTTGGTATCTGGCTCTCAGATACTCCTGTAGATGACGATTTAAAAGAAGGTTTACTCGGGCTGTAATTTGTGAGCAGAAGTTTTCTTTTTCTGCTTCTATCATTTACACTCAGTTCCTGCGGCACTTATTATTTCGGGAAGAATAAGTTAGTTACCAAGTTTAACTACGATACTATTCCGCCTGCAGTTTATTCGTTTGAAAAATATAACACACCAAACGATTATACTTCAGACCACACCTTAATTTCACATTGGGCTGACCAATCATTACCCGAATGGAGCATTGAAGGAAAAGTGTCCGCAGCCCGCATCATGATTGCAAAATTGTTGCAAGGCAGAGATGTGAAAGCCGTGAACGATTATATCCTGAGTAAGAAAAAACCTTGGGGGAAATCAGGAACAGATTGGGCTTTGAACCCAAATGGTGATTACGACTTTACTGAAACAACCCTTTGTCATTTACTCTGGATGTTTAATGATAAGCCGGAATTATTATTTCCGGAAACCAAAAAACATCTGGCAACTATTTTACTGATTCATTCCGGTAATAAACCTGAACTAAAAGCCCC
>CAMAVO010000149.1 GCA_945861685.1 Chitinophaga pinensis
GAAAGAAAAAAACGGCTCGGTAAAACTCCCGTTGGAAGATGTTGGTTCAGGAATTTATTTCTGTTCGCTGGTGGTTGATAATAAAACCATTTCTACCAAAAAGCTGGTAGTTTCAAAGTAAGCCCGGTTCTTTTTTCTTGCAATTTTCGCCCATTGGGTGATGTAATTCAGTTGTTACCTTTACGCAGTGAATTTTCAGCTGACATCAGATTATAAGCCCACAGGCGATCAGCCCGAAGCAATTAAACAATTGGTGGAAGGTGTAAACCGTGGCGATGATAACCAGACGCTGTTGGGTGTTACCGGTTCAGGAAAAACATTTACAATAGCCAATGTAATTCAGCAGGTGCAAAAGCCCACGCTGATTATGAGCCACAACAAAACGCTGGCGGCACAATTGTACAGCGAGTTCAAACAATTCTTTCCGCAAAATGCGGTGGAATATTTTGTTTCGTACTACGATTATTATCAGCCCGAAGCTTATCTGCCAACCACCAATACGTTTATAGAAAAAGACCTATCCATTAACGAAGAAATTGAGAAGTTGCGCCTGAGCACAACTTCTGCATTGCTATCGGGAAGGCGCGATGTAATTGTTGTTTCGTCTGTTTCCTGTATTTACGGTATTGGTAATCCTGTTGCCTTTCGCGAAAATATTATTACGCTGGAAGTGCATCAGAAAATTAGCAGAAACAAAGTTCTGCATGCGCTTGTATCATCCTTGTATTCGCGAACAGAAGCAGAATTTTCACGCGGTAATTTTCGCGTGAAAGGTGATACCGTAGATGTCTACCCTGCTTATGCCGATTACGGATACCGCATTGTTTTTTTCGGTGATGAAATTGAAGAAATGGAAATGTTTGACCCTGCATCAGGAGGAAGACTGGAAGGACTGAAACACATGGTGATTTATCCTGCCAACATTTTTGTTACGTCAAAAGATACCATGAC
Organism: Chitinophaga pinensis; assembly: GCA_945861685.1. GTDB lineage: Bacteria > Bacteroidota > Bacteroidia > SXHM01 > SXHM01 > SXHM01. Next base: position 952 of record CAMAVO010000149.1, read on the forward strand.
TGATGCCATAAAAGATATTCAGGATGATTTGATGAAGCAGTATGAATATTTCAATGATACCGGTCGTGTGCAGGAAGCCAAACGCCTGAAAGAACGAACAGAATTTGATCTGGAAATGATGCGTGAACTGGGCTATTGCTCCGGTATTGAAAATTACTCACGCTACTTTGATAAACGTTTGCCAGGCACGCGTCCCTTCTGTCTGATTGATTATTTTCCTGATGATTATTTAATGGTAATTGACGAGAGCCATGTATCACTTCCGCAGTTTCGCGCCATGTATGGTGGCGACCGTTCGCGCAAATTAAATCTGGTTGAATATGGTTTTCGTTTGCCTGCGGCAATGGACAATCGTCCGCTTAAGTTTGATGAATTTGAAGCATTACAAAATCAGGTAATTTACGTAAGCGCAACACCTGCTGATTTTGAATTACAGAAATCAAACGGAGTAGTGGTGGAGCAGGTAATTCGCCCTACCGGTTTGTTAGATCCGCCCATTGAAATCCGTCCGGTCTTAAATCAGGTAGACGATTTATTGGACGAAATAAATATCACAATCAAAGCTGGTTCGCGCGTTTTGGTAACAACGCTTACCAAACGCATGGCAGAAGAATTATCAAAATACATTGCCAATCTTGGTGTTAATTGCCGCTATATCCACAGCGATGTGGATACATTAGAACGGGTAGAATTACTCCGCGATTTACGCCTCGGAAATTTTGATGTACTGGTTGGAATAAATCTGTTACGTGAAGGATTGGATTTGCCTGAGGTTTCTCTGGTTGCAGTTTTAGATGCAGATAAAGAAGGTTTTTTACGTTCGGCACGTTCGCTCACACAGATTGCCGGGCGTGCTGCACGAAATGTAAATGGTCGCGTAATCATGTATGCCGATAAAGTAACCGTCTCCATGCAGCAAACCATTGACGAAACCACAAGACGCAGAGAAAAACAAGTGAAGTACAATATTGAAAACGGAATTACACCTGCATCCACTACAAAATCAAAAGAGTCTATTATGTCGGGAACAGGCCTGGCACGCAGTCATGCCTCTTTACACAAAGCCAAAGTATATGTGGAGAATGAATCATTTAACCTGGCTGCCGACCCGGTAATGCAACACATGAGTAAACCTGATCTGGAAAAATCATTTAACAAAACCCGCAAGGCCATGGAAGCAGCAGCCAAAGAACTCGATTTTGCCGAAGCAGCTCGTCTCCGTGATGAAATGTACGCCATCGAAAAGCTGATGAAATCGAAATAAATTTTTTATAGATTGCACCCCGTTGTCACCCTGAGCGTAGTCGAAGGGTATTTAATAAAAACCAAACCACATCAAAAAATGAAAAAACTTTACACGCTTCTTTTTGCCGCAGCTCTTTTTTGCACAAGTGCAAATGCACAGATTAGTGCAGGTGGCCAACCCGAATCTTTTTCAAGACCAACCCTCAGCGAAACTTTTGAGGTAAAGACCATGCCCGTTCTGGACATCCCTGCTATTAAAGCTACAGAGGCAGCGCGAGGTGATGAGCCCCGTCCTTATAAGTTCGGTGAAAATATTTTTGTTGATTACTCTTTACAAAACTCCGGAACGTGGGAAGAGTTGGAAAACGGAAGATTATGGAGACTGGCAATAAAATCAGAAGGAGCGTTTTCGCTTAACCTTATTTTCAGTGATTTCTTTATGCCTGCCGGTGCGAAGTTTTTTATTTACAACGAGCAAAAGGATTATGTGCTGGGTGCCTTCACTTCACAAAATATCCGCGAAGACCGCGCGTTCGGAACAGATGTAGTCAAAGGCGATATGTCTGTTCTGGAATATTATGAGCCCAACCAGGTTCGCGGGCAAGGCAGCATACAACTTAAAACTGTAACTCATGGCTACATCAATATTTTTGATCTTACAGGAGGTGGATCCGGTTCTTGCAACAACGATGTAAACTGCGCAGGCTGGGAAGACTGGCAGGACGATAAACGTTCCGTTGGTATTATGATTTCGGGAGGCAGCGGATTTTGCACAGGCACCATGGTGGTAGATGTTCCGCAATCAGGAACTCCATATTTTCTGGGTGCAAACCATTGCATGGGCGGAAGTCAGGCTGCATGGGTTTTCCGTTTTAACTATGAACACACAGTTTGTAACCAAAGTGCAACGCCTGTTGCCCAATCTCTAACAGGTTCTACATTAAGAGCAAGTTCTGCAAATTCTGATATGGCTTTAATGGAGCTTAGCACCACACCACCGGCAAACTACAATGTATATTATGCAGGTTGGACAAACGATGGTTTGGCTGCAACAGAGGCTACCTGTATTCATCACCCGAGCGGTGATGTGAAAAAGATTTCACGCGAAAACAATACACTTACATCAAATACCTGGGCAGGAACACCTGCTAACAGCCACTGGATGGTGCCGGGCTGGGATGATGGTGTTACCGAAGGCGGTTCGTCAGGTTCTGGTCTGTGGGATCAAAACCACAGATTGGTTGGGCAATTGCACGGAGGAGCTTCAGCTTGCGGGGGAAGTGATTTGTCTGATTTGTACGGAAAATTCTCTCTCTCCTGGTTAGGTGGAGGAACAAATTCAACACAACTGAAACACTGGCTTGACCCTGACAATACTGGAGTAGTAGCAGTAGATGGTTGGGATCCTAATGTTCCTTCTGTTTCTTTTGATGCCAGAATTAGCGGTATTAATGAACCAATAGATAATAATGTGTATTGCACTGCTGATGTTACTCCTGTGGTGGTAATTAAAAACTCAGGAACTGCTACCCTTACTTCTGCTGATATTTATTACAATTTTGATGGTGGTTCTGCAAGTGTTTACAACTGGACAGGTTCTTTAATAACCAATGCCTCAGATTCTGTTACACTGCCTCTTAATACATTGTCAGCCGGTAATCACACGTTCACAGCTGCTACCAGCATTCCAAATGGAAATGCAGATCAGAATACAGCTAATGATACCCTGTCGGTAGAGGAGTTTAGTGTAATTCCTGACGGCCTTCCTATAGCAGCTTTTACTGCCAACAACCTAGAAGTTTGTGAGGGCAGAACAGTTGCCTATACCAACCAGACCTTAACCTGCGCAACAGCTACTTATGCATGGACGTTTCAGAGTGGTTCACCTGCATCAAGTACATCACCAAATCCAACAATTACCTACAACACACCCGGAACATTTAATGTTCAGTTGATAGCAACCAATACTAATGGAAGCAATACTTCGCTTATGAATGGTTATATCACCGTAATTGAAAGTCCCCAGATTACAGTGTCTTCTACTGTTGACCACATTGGCTCACCATTGGATGGTACTGCAACAGTTAATGTATCAGGCGGAATGCCTCCTTATACCTACTCATGGAGCAACGGACAAAGTTCAACATCAGCAAATACATCCAATACCATTACAGGACTTGCTGCTGCTAATTACAACGTGCAGGTAACCGATGGAAATGGTTGCTCGGATTCACAATCTATACTTGTAAGCACCAACACAGGAGTTGCAGAAGAGGAACTGGAAAAACTTGTAAGTGTTTATCCTAACCCTTCAAAAGATATAATTACCGTTGAATTTCCTGCAGGCAAACAAGCTAAAACCTGTGAGTTGTATAATGTCATTGGCTCAAAAATGGAGAGCTATTCTGTAAACGGAAAGCAACGCCTGCAACTTGATTTGGGAGTTTATTCAAAAGGAATTTATTTCCTCCGGATTAATGTTGACGGAATGCTAATCACCAAAAAAGTAATTCTTACTAAGTAAATACTGTTAACCAAAGAGTCTCTCGCCTTAGGCGAGGGACTCTTTTTTTTAATACCATGAAAAACGTTCTCCTGTTTCTCTTTTTCTCTGCATCCATTTTCCTCTTTTCCTGTAAGGCAAAACAAACCTCATCAACCACCGAAACCGCGAAAGAAAAAGAAGAGGTAAAAAAAGTGCTCATTGATGCTGCCCGCGAAATAGCGGAAGCAAAACAAAAAACCTACACCCTCAACTCCTTTTCCATTCAAGGCGACACACTTTCATTGGAAGTTACCTATACAGGCGGCTGCGGACAAAATACGTTTGAACTTTACAGCAATGGCCTGCTGATGAAAAGTCTGCCACCACAATTCAATGTGTATCTTGAACACACCATTGAAAACGAAACGTGCAAAAAAGAAATAAAGCGAACCCTGAAGTTCGATCTCAGTCCCTTAAAGAGACCGGGCAACCCTAAAATAATTCTGAATATAAATTCCGCTGACAATAAAGCGGAGTGGAAACTTCAATAGTTGCTGCTCGCAAATTTTTCCAGTTCTTTTAACTCACCGGCAACTTTTTCTTCCCATAGTTTTTGTTGCTCATCATTAAGACTATGCTCGCTTTCGCGGTCATAATCATCTTGCATGTTGGCGCATTCCTTAAAATTGCTTCCATAAATTTTGTCTAACTCTTTTATGTTTTTTCCGCAAGGGTCACTTACCTCACTTATTCTTTTCCTTAGTTTGCGGGTATAAAGTTCGGTGATGTCAAAATGCAATTGCTCATGATGAAGCAATTCTTCAGCATCAATTTTTTCTTTAGTCCATGACTTGTTCACATTAAAGTAGCAAAAGATTTTTAAGTCTAATATTCCACCATGACAAGCAACAGTATAGCCAATTCCTGCTTGTGTCATGGCAAGCAAGTTGGTGGTTTTGTCGGGTCTGCCTTTAAAATCTCCCCATTTTAGTTTTCTGTTTGCATTCCAGTAAATGGTGTCTTTGCTTTGTGCAGCTGCAAAGTTGCTGTAAAAAACAGCAATGAATAAGGTAAGCATTTTCAATTTTGATAGTGGCATTTGTCTTTTCCTTTTCTATCTATAAACGCTTGTTTTTAAAATTTGTTGTTAGTGTCGTCTAATTCAAAAAAAAGTCCCACGCTTCAGCGTGGGACTTTTTTAACATAAAAAGCAGACTTCTTAAGCTTTCTTAACGTTTACCGCATTAGGTCCTTTTTTCCCTTCCTGAACCTCGAAAGTTACTTTATCGTCCTGACGCACCTGGTCTGCTAAACCGCTTGCGTGAACAAATACTTCCTGATTAGTTTCGTCTACTTTAATAAATCCGTAGCCTTTTGCTGCATTGTAAAATTTTACTGTTCCTGTTGACATTGTGTTTGATAAATAAAAGATTAATAATGAGTGCAAATTAAATAGTTATTTCCATACGCCCGACAAAAAATGTGGTTCATCCTCCAAATCAATCACTCTGTTCAAATTAAAATAAGATTTGTATCATTGAACCATTAACCTTAATCCATTCATTTATGCAATCAAATATGTTGCTTTCTGTTGTAATGCCTATTGCCTTGGGCATTATCATGCTCGGTCTTGGTCTTTCTCTGAAAATTGATGATTTCAAAAGAGTGGTTGTCTACCCCAAAGCAGTGGTGGTGGGCTTATTCTGCCAGATGTTGCTTCTTCCTACTATTTGTTTTTTTGTGGCAAGAGGCTTCGGACTTTCACCTGAATTAGCTGTAGGATTAATGCTCTTGTCTGCTTCTCCGGGTGGCGCAACGGCCAATCTGTACAGTCATTTATCAAAAGGCGATGTGGCTTTAAATGTTACGCTTACAGCAATTAACAGCGTGCTTACACTTTTTACACTTCCGTTAATTGTAAATCTTTCTATCGCTTATTTTATGCAGGCAGGTCCTGATGGTCCGGTTGTTACCATGCAATTTAAAAAAGTGGTTGAAGTTTTTGCTATTGTGTTGGTGCCTGTTAGCATTGGAATGTTTGTAAATGCAAAGTGGTCAGACATTTCTAAAAAATTGGAAAAGCCAGTGAAAATTATGTCTGCTGTTTTTCTTGCACTTATTATTATAGCTGCTGTAATGAAAGAAAAAGAACACATGGCTTCTTATTTTCAGCAAGTAGGTATTGCAGCTTTGGTGTTTAATCTGGTGAGCATGACAGCAGGTTTTTTTATTCCAATACTGCTTAATCTTGGCAAGAAACAGGCAATTGCAATCGGCATGGAAATAGGAATTCACAACGGAACACTGGCTATTTATATTGCCATGCAGATTTTAGATAATACGGTAATGGGCATTCCTGCTGCCATCTATAGCCTGATCATGTTCTTTACAGCTGCCGGCTTTGGATTTTTAGTGAATATGAAGAAAGAGTAAATCATGAAAAAAAATATCCTCATTACCGGAGCAACATCAGGCATTGGCGAAGCCGCTGCCCGCATTTTTGCTGCCAATAATTACAACATTATTATCACCGGCAGAAGACAAGAGCGTCTTGAAAAACTTGCTGAAGAATTAAGAAAACAAAACGCAGAAGTTCTGACTTTATGTTTTGATGTGAGAAAGAATAATGAAGTAGAAAAAAATATTTCCTCATTGCATGGCAGCTGGAAAAGCATTGATGTATTGCTCAACAATGCCGGACTTGCTTCAGGACTTGGCCCAATCCAAAACGGAGAACTGGATGATTGGGAGAAAATGATTGACACCAACATCAAAGGATTGCTTTATGTTACCCGAGCAGTTACGCCTTTAATGATTGCAAGAAACAGCGGACACATCATCAACATTGCTTCCGTTGCAGGCAAAGAAGTTTATCCAAACGGAAATGTGTATTGCGCCACCAAACATGCAGTGGATGCGCTTTCGCGCTCCATGCGCATTGATTTATTGCCGCACGGAATCAAAGTAACCAACATTGCACCCGGCTTGGTGGAAACAGAGTTCTCCGTTGTTCGCTTTCATGGCGATAAAGAAAGAGCGCATAATGTTTACAAAGGTTATCAGCCCTTAACAGCTGATGATATTGCAGATGCAATCTGGTATGCCGCTTCGCGCCCTGCGCATTTTTGTGTAAATGATATGGTG
>CAMAVO010000150.1 GCA_945861685.1 Chitinophaga pinensis
TATCAAAAATACCAACTCCCGGAAGAGAAAATTATTCAGTCTGTTAGCTTTCAACCGTTGGCGGTTAATAAAATGGTTATCAACCCTATTGGAGGTGAAATAAAAGTTTATAGCTTTGTTCTACAAACCGCTCCCCCGCCTTTGGCAGGGGACTCTAAAACCCCATAACAATGAATACAAAAGTTTTACTTGGCGCATTAGCCTCAACCGTAGTAGTCTTTTTAGGAGGCTGGCTTATTTTCGGAATGTTATTAATGGATATGATGGCAGGCGAGATGTCGCATGCCTATGATGGTTTAATGAAAAACCCGCCCGATTTGCCTATGCTGGCCGGATGGCAGCTTTGTTGGAGCCTTATGCTTGCTTTTGTTCTTGATAAAATGGGCAAGAAATCATTTATGGATGCTTTGATGACGGGCGCTATGCTTAGCTTTTTGTTGGTGCTAGGCTACGATTTGTCGTTTGTAGCATTTTTTATTGACATGTACACCACCAAATTGTTGGTTATCGACATAGTGGTAAACACCATTTTGTGGGGACTTGCCTGCGGTGTTATCGGCTTAGTGCTAGGTACAGGAAAAAAAGATTAACGTTTATTTTTCTGTTATCAAAAGGGTTTCCCTTGTTAAGAGAAACCCTTTTGTTTATACCAGTGTTTCGGCAACTTTCTTTGGCAACCCGGCCCACACCAGCTCATAACTCTGTCGGATATAATGTTCCCACTCGCGTTCAGAAAAGCGGCTGTCGTTTTCAACTAAAATCCATTTATATCGGGCAAGATAAGGTGCGGGAATTATGCCCTGCGAGGTTGAAAGTTCGGCAAACTCTTCGTCATTTACCTTAAGACAAACTTTAAAATTGCCCGACAAGCCGGTAACGCAAAACATTTTTTTGCCTACGCAAAAACACAAATCATTTCCCCATTTCACCTCTTCGGTTGCATGAGAAAAAGACAGGCACAGCTTGCGTAGTTTTTCAATGTTCATAGACTACAATACTAAAACAATTTCTTTATCCTTCAACAAATCTTCACCTCGGTAAGAGAGATAAAGTTGCGCAACCGTAAGCGTGTCTTTGCAGCAATACTTTGCTATACGGGGCAAATCTTTTTCCTGCCAGTAAACGCGATGCACATCACTGCCCTGCATATCATCTTTGGGCGTGGGAATATTGAACAGCGCAGCAAGCAGCGTTAACGAAGTATAGTGTTTGTAATCGCCAAATCGCCACAACTGCATGGTATCAAGCAAGGTATTTTCCCAGGGCTTTTTTCCGCCCACGTCTAGCACAAAAGGAATTTTAATTTTGTTCACCAGCATTCTGCGCGCCAGAAAAGGAAAGTCAAATTCTTTTCCGTTGTGAGCACACAGCAAGTGTTCGGGTCCGTTAAAATGTTTGTTCAGCAGCGCTGCAAAATCCTGAAGCAATTGTTTCTCATCATCGCCATAAAAAGCGGTAAGACGAAATTCCCTGCCTGCCGGCAGGCCAGGCTTTTTCTTTTTCACATTCGGATTAAAAAACCCGACACCTATGCAAATTATTTTTCCGAACTCGGCATAAATACCGGCACGGTTATAAAGCAATTCGGGTGTTTCTTCTTCTGATTTTTTTAGAAAGCCTGCTTTATGATTCCACAGCTCTTTCATTTGCGGTGAAAGCTTGTTATAACCATTAACGCCCGGAACAGTTTCAATGTCCAGAAACAATACATCGTGTATGTTAATGTTTTCTAACACCGTGCTCACTTAATCATTACACCCTGAGTTTCCAAAACAGGAATGTGCGTGAAGTTATCTTCAATAATACTCTCCGGCAGGAAAATATACTTCTTGTCGTAAATGGTTTTGCCAATGTAAAAACTCACCCAGTACTCGTTACTCAAGCCGAAAACATTATCCATGATGAGTTCAATTTTCATGGCGCTCATGGGCGGAACATCTTCCAGAAAATGGCGTAGGGTTGAAGTTTTTATTTCTTCATCGTCCAGCATTCCATATCCGCGCGAAGTAACGAGCACATTTTGCACCGTCACATTTTTCAGGTTCAGAAAATAGGCATACCAATCTTCTTCGCCCAACTCATTTGTTTGTTTCACCACTGCCACGGCAATGCCTTCCACCTCGGGATGTTCAATATCTTTTTTCATAATCTAAAGTCAAAAATAAGAATAGAACGCAGATTATTATGATGGTTATGATTATTTAAGATTAAATCAGCGCAAATCTTAAAAATCATAATAATCAGCGTTCCATCTTTATCTCATCTCTTCCACCGCCTGCAAAACTTCCTCGTGCGGCAGCCTGCATGTTTTATTTACACAAATGTAAATCATTGTTTTGCCTGCAATATATTTCCCTTCGGTGAGCGGAAGTGTGTTGTCGGCATCTGATTTTATTAAACCGCAGATTAGTTTGTTGGGAATAAAATGTTGTTCCAGTTGCTGAAGTTTGCTCATTGCAATTTCACCACAGACCACCACTTCATAAAACGGAAAAACATGGTTCAGTTCCAGCATCGCCCAGTTGGAATATGCTGGTCCATATGCTGCAATGGAAGGAATAATATTCTTCAGCATCTGCTCAGAAGTTTGTAAATACGTTGAGTCATCAAACAATTTACCCAATATAAACAAACTGCGCGCAAGTGATGAATTGGAAGCGGGAATTACATTGTCGTTTATTTCACATTTACGCGTAATCAGCACATCGTCTTCGTCTGAAGTGAAGAAAAATAGCTTACTGTTTTTATCCTGAAAATGAGTGAAACAATAGTTCGTTAATTGCTTTGCTTCCGACAGCCATTTAGTATCGAATGTTACTTCATACAAAGCAATAAATGCCTCAATCGTAAAACAAAAATCCTCCAAAAAACCGTTGATGTTTGATTTTCCTGCTTTGTAATTATGCCACAACCCGCCATCCGGTTTCTTTTGTTTTTGCAAAATAAAATCAGCGTTGGCAAGAGATGTGTTCAAAAACTTCTCTTCACCAAAAACACGGTAAGCATCTACATAACCCTTTAACATCAATGCATTCCAACTGGTCAGTTGCTTATCATCCAATCCCGGACGAATGCGTTTAGCTCGCTCTGCAAGTAAAATATTTTTTACTGACAGCACTTTTTCTTTCAATTCTGATAAGGAGAATCCGTGCGCTTTTGCAAAGGCTTCATCAGTTGTAGTGCGCAACAAAATATAATTCCCGTGTTCCCAGAAACCGGTTTCGTTGATGTTGTAATAATCAGCAACCCATTTGTAGTCTTTTGTCAATAATTTTTGCAACTCTTCTTTTGTCCACACATAAAATTTTCCTTCCTCGCCTTCGCTGTCGGCATCTAAAGCAGAATAAAAAGCATTTTCATGCGAAGTCATTTCGCGTTCAATAAACTCCAGTGTTTGAAAAACCACTTCTTTGTAAAGCTGATTTTTGGTGAGTTGATAGGCTTCAGAATAAAGCGAAACCAATTGAGCATTATCATACAGCATCTTTTCAAAGTGCGGAACTTTCCAGTAGCGGTCGGTGCTGTAGCGTGCAAAACCACCACCTATCTGGTCGTAAATTCCACCATAAGCCATTTTCTCAAGCGTAAAATTTACATGCTTCAGAAGCGTATCATCTTTTTTCAAATGCGCATAGCGCAATAAAAACTGATAGTTATTAGGTATCGGAAATTTGGGTGCTTTGTCTGGTCCTCCATCCACATTATCAAAACGCTTTTCCCAATTGTCCATCATCTTCTCCAGATCCGAAACATGAAAAGCAGAAGGAGAAGTATTCATTTCCATCCAATCACTCTGCCGAATACCTGCGCTCAGTTTCTCGGCATACTCAATTACTTTTTCGGGTTGTGTGCGGTAAAGGCTGTCGATGTTTTGCAAAATCTGCATCCAGTTTTGTTTTGGAAAATAGGTTCCGCCATAAACAGGTCTTCCATCAGGCAAAGCAAAGCAGTTGAGCGGCCAACCGCCCTGTCCGTTCATCAGTTGCACGGCTGTCATATAGACGGCATCCACATCAGGGCGCTCTTCTCGGTCAACTTTTATGCAAACGAAATGAGCATTCATCAGCGCAGCTACTTCTTCGTTTTCAAAACTCTCGTGTTCCATTACGTGACACCAGTGGCAAGCCGAATACCCGATGCTGATGAGCAAAGGTTTGTTTTCGTCCTTCGCTTTCTTCAACGCTTCATCGCCCCAGGGAAACCAGTTCACAGGGTTATGTGCATGTTGCAGAAGGTAAGGACTGCTTTCGTTTATAAGTGCGTTGGTGTGTTTATGGTTTGTGTCGGTCATTTCAGTTCTTTGGGAGCAAGATAACAAAAGAGAAATTGTTGCAAGGCACGAAAGTATTTCAACTAATTTTGTTCGGGTAAATTTCATAAAAAAAGTGTTTCAACAACAACAAATCATTCCGCAAGATAGCACCGCAAAGCAAGCAGTGCAGAAAGATTTGTCATTGGATAGTTTGAAAAACCCCCAGATAACTATCGGGGTTGTAAAAACGGATGCGCCTAAACCAAAGCCGGCACAAGCCGAAGAAACATTAGTAGTAGTTGATACTCTTCCAAAACAGGATACTATTATTGCTGAAGTTCCTGCGCTTTCATTATTCACAGGGCACCAACTGAAACCTGCTAATCAGACTCCGGTAGAAAAAACTGATTTTTTTCCCGGCTGGATAACTGTTTTGTTGCTTAGCTGCGTTTTAATTATTGCATATCTCAGAGCATCATATCCTAAACGATTTACAGAATTTTTTCGAGCAGTTTTAGACATGCGTTTTGCTTCACAATTAGTACGTGAAGAAAAGGTGCTTTCGCAACGGGTTTCTGTTTTTCTTACGGTTGTATTTCTGTTCTCGTCTTCGTCTTTTGTTTTTCTTGTCAGCAACTATTTTAATATACAGTTATTTTCTGGAGAAGGGTTTCTGGTATTCGGTAAAATTGCACTCACCATTTTTTTGTTATTTGCTTTCAGAATTCTTGTTTCGGAGCTAACGGGCTTTGTCTTTAATGCGCAAAATGAATTTTCGTTCTACAACTTTCATGTGTTTCTTTTTAATAAGGCTCTTGGCCTTGCACTTCTTCCAATAGTTATCTGCCTGATATATGCTACCGCTTTTCCGCAGACTGTTTTTATTTATACAGGAATTATTCTTTTTGCAATAAGTTATGTCGCCAGATTAATTCGGGGTTTAAATATCGGCTTGGCCAAACAAGGCTTTAATAAGTTCTATTTATTTTTCTATTTTTGCACCCTCGAAATTTTGCCGGCTGCTGTGTTAGCGAAAATTATTTTAAGGTACACAGCCTAAAAATGCAAAATTTTGTTGGTTAAGGTGCATGGGTAAACAACTACAAAAGGCCGTAAAAGTAAAAGTAAAGGAGAAGGTTAAGTCAATTCTTGTTTCGCAGCCCAAACCGGAAACAGATAAGTCTCCTTACTTTGATCTGGCAAAAAAGCACAACGTAAAAATTGATTTCCGTCCGTTCATTCATGTTGAAGCAATTTCTGCTGCCGAGTTTCGTAAAGACAGAATTCATTTTCCCGATTACACAGCAGTTATTATGACCAGCCGCAATGCTGTTGACCATTTTTTTCGCATGTGCAAAGAATTGCGCGTTTCTGTTCCCGAAACGCTGAAATATTTTTGCATCTCTGAAAGCACTGCTTTCTATCTGCAGAAATATGTGCTTTACCGCAAACGCAAAATATTTTATGGGAAGCAAACGTTTAACGATTTGATTGACATAATCAAGAAACACAAGGTCGAAAAATTTTTGTTGCCTTCTTCCGATATTCAAAAAGAAGAAATACCTGTACTATTGGAAAAAAATCACATTAAATTTACCCGTGCAGTTATTTACCGCACCGTTTGCAGCGACCTGAGTGACCTTGCAAATGTTAACTACGATGTATTGGTTTTCTTCAGTCCTGCAGGAATAAAATCGTTGTTTCAGAACTTCCCGAAGTTCAAACAAAATAAAACACGCATTGCCGCTTTTGGCCCAACTACTTCACAGGCAGTAAAAGAAGCCGGTTTATATCTTGATATCAGTGCTCCTGTTCCTGCAGCACCTTCCATGACAATGGCATTGGAGCAGTATATTAAGGAAGCGAATAAAAAATAAAAAGCTAAAGCAAAAAGCTCCGAAAATATTTTCCGAGCTTTTCAATTATAAAATTTCTTAATGGCTTTCTTCCTCCCCCGGAGCCATCGGCTCGGTTTGCGGAGTAAAGTCACCCGCTTTGCCGGGCTTGTTATAGTCATAAGGCCAACGGTGAACTTCCGGTATTTTACCCGGCCAGTTACCGTGCATGTGTTTCATAGGCGCTGTCCATTCCAATGTAGTGCTGCCCCAAGGATTTTGAGGAGCTTTAGTTCCGCGGAAAATGCTGTAGAAGAAATTAAAGAAGAAGAAAAACTGCGCAATTGCGCCAAGGAAGGCAAACATACTGATCATCTGATTGATGTCCGTAAACTGGTCAAACAACGGGAAGTTCGTGTTCTCATAATACCTGCGGGGAATACCTGCCAAGCCTAAGAAGTGCATCGGAAAGAACACACCATACATAGACGTGATGGTAAGCCAGAAGTGAACATAACCTAAATTCTTGTTCAGCATTTTACCATACATGCGCGGAAACCAGTGATAAACACCTGCAAACATCCCGAAGATAGCCGAAGCACCCATTACAATGTGGAAGTGGGCAACCACAAAATACGTATCGTGCAGGTTAATGTCCAGCGCTGCATCGGCAAGGATAATACCCGTTAAACCTCCTGTGATAAAGGTAGAAACCATCCCGATTGCAAACAGCATAGCAGGAGTGAAGACAATATTCCCTTTCCACAGCGTAGCTAAGTAGTTAAATACTTTCACCGCAGATGGAATAGCAACCAGAATAGTCGTGAATACGAATACCGAACCTATGAAAGGATTCATACCCGTAATATACATATGGTGACCCCATACAATAAACGAAAGGAATGCAATGGCAAGAATAGACCCGATCATCGCTTTGTAACCAAAGATAGGTTTGCGTGAGTTGGTGGCAATAATCTCGGAGTTGATACCCAATGCCGGTAAAAGAATAATGTAAACCTCAGGGTGACCAAGAAACCAGAACAAGTGTTGGAACAGAATTGGACTTCCGCCAGTGTGCTCCAAAGCCATTCCCCCAATGTTAATGTCGCTCAGGAAAAAACTCGTACCAAAGCTACGGTCAAAAATCAAGAGTAAAGCAGCAGCAAAAAGAACAGGGAACGAAAGAACCCCAAGGATAGCAGTAACTAAGAATGCCCAGATAGTAAGCGGTAGTCTGGTCATGGCCATCCCTTTTGTACGCAGGTTAACAACGGTAACGATGTAGTTCAATCCACCCAACAATGCAGACACAATGAATAACGACATACTTACCAGCCACAAGGTCATACCCATTCCTGAACCCGGCATAGCCTGAGGCAAAGCGCTCAACGGAGGATAAACCGTCCAACCCGCAGAAGCAGGACCACCGGTAACAAACAGCGATGCAATCATTACCACACTTGATACAAAGAAGAACCAGTACGATAACATGTTCAGAAAGCCCGAAGCCATATCCCGCGCCCCAATCTGAAAAGGAATAAGCAGGTTACTGAACGTTCCGCTCAGTCCGCCTGTCAATACAAAGAACACAAGGATAGTACCGTGAATAGTAAC
>CAMAVO010000151.1 GCA_945861685.1 Chitinophaga pinensis
TTACCACTTCAATTTGCTCAGTTCGTTTATATCAATGGAATGAATATTCCGGTAAATCATCACGATGATTGCAAGGCCAACTGCTACCTCAGCCGCTGCCACAATCATAATAAAGAAAACAAAAATCTGTCCTGCTGCACTGGAATGAAAAGCTGAAAATGCCGCCAGTAAAAGATTACAGGCATTCAGCATCAACTCAATGGACATAAACATGATGATTACATTTCTACGAAGCAATACGCCTAACACTCCCAGTGAAAACAAAACCGCACTCAAAATAATGTAGTGTTCGAGCGGGGCAACCTGTGTTATCTGTGAAGAAATATTTTCCATTATTTCAAATCGTGTTTTACCAAAACAACTGCTCCTATAATTGCTGAGAGCAGCAACAACGCTGACACTTCAAACGGAAGCAGAAAATCATTAAACAAAACTTTACCAAGTGCTTTTACATAACCTATCTGGTCATCAAAAGGCTGTGATGCAATAATTGATTCAGTCCCCTTAAGTGTTCCGGTGAATGTAACGAGCAACAAACCCCCAGCAACTGCAGCAGCCAGTTTCAATATATTTGATTTGGCTGGTTCATTGTCTTTATTCAAATTCAGCAACATGATTACCGAAAGAAAAAGAACCATGATAGCGCCTGCATAAACAATGATGTGAACAATAGCGAGGAATTGCGCATTCAATAAAATATAGTGTCCTGCAATGGCGAAAAAAGCAATGATAAGATACAGCACGCTATGCACCGGATTTTTAGCTGTGATCACCATCAGCCCCGCTGCCACAGCCACAAACGAAAGAAAATAAAAAAGAAACTGGGTCATAGATTTATCTTCTTCTTATCTGTTGTGTGTAAGTTTTTTATTCTTTTTGAATTCCAAAACTTCAGGTGTCTGACGTATTGAAACATCAATCGGGTTTTCAAGAGTCTCTACTAATTTGTCTTTCCCGTAAACAAATTCATTCCTTTCAAAATCTGAAGGAACAATACGGTCGGTAAGGAAAATAGATTCTTTAGGACAAGCATCTTCGCAATCTCCGCAGAAAATGCAACGCAGCATATTGATCTCGTAAGTTGCTGCATATTTTTCTTCACGATATAAATTCTCTTCCCCTTTTTTTCGTTCTGCAGCAACCATTGTAATTGCTTCAGCAGGACAAGCAACTGCGCATAATCCGCAGGCAGTGCAGCGTTCAGCACCTTTCTCATCGCGTTTCAATACGTGCATTCCTCTGTAGATCTGGCTGAACTCACGTGTTTGCTCAGGATAACTAATGGTAGTTTTCTTTGAGAACATGTGCTTGAGCGTAATTCTCATTCCACCAAAAATAGCAGGCAGATAGAGCTTCTCAACCCAGGTCATTTCCTTCTTTCCTACAACTTTTTTCCTGTTAGTTAATGACTGCATTTCCCTGAATTAATTATTGGTCGCGAATATAATTGCTCCGGTAAGAAGAATATTAAAAATTGCTAGCGGTATCAAAACCGTCCAGCCTAAACGCATTAATTGGTCGTAACGAAATCTTGGTATTGTCCAACGTACCCACATGAAGAAAAAGATGAAAAAGAAAATTTTAGCAAAAAGGAAAATAACTCCAAGAATAGCGACAGCATTGGATGACAACCCTATGCTATTCATGAACGGAAAATTATAGCCACCGAAATAAAGCGTTGAAATAACTGCTGAAGCAATAAACATATTGATGTATTCAGCGAAGAGATAAAAACCTAACTTCATGCTGCTGTATTCAGTATGATAACCTCCCACCAGCTCAGTTTCGCACTCTGGTAAATCAAAAGGTGCACGATTGGTTTCTGCAAAAGAGCAGATGATAAAAATCAAAAAGCCTAAAGGCTGCACAAAAATATTCCAGTGAAAACCTGCTTGTGCAGCAGAAATTTCTTTCAGGCTCAGTGTTCCTGTTGACATGATTAGCGCAATGATGGCAAGTCCCATCGCAATTTCATAACTTATCATCTGCGAAGACGCGCGCAAGGCTCCGAGTAACGAGTATTTGTTGTTAGAGGCCCAGCCTCCAATCATAATTCCGTAAACACCTATTGATGTAACCGCAAAAACATACAACACACCGATATTCAAATCTGTCACCTGCAACGAAAAATCTGTTCCTGCAATATTGATGTTGGAGCCCCAGGGAATAATAGCGCTAGTCATTAAAGCGGTTGTCATAGCAAGACAAGGGCCAAGAATAAACAACACTTTATTAGATATATCAGGAATTAATTCCTCCTTCATAAACATCTTTACACCATCAGCAAGCGGCTGAAGAATTCCAAAAATACCTGCGCGGTTAGGACCAAGCCTGTCCTGCATAAATGCTGCAATTTTACGCTCACCATATGTGGAATACATTGCAATTACCAGCGTAATCACAAAGATTGAAAGAATAAGAACTACTTTAAATATAAGATCTGGAGTAAACATTACTTCTTCAATTTCTTAACATCCAATTTAATTTGTTTCAGATTTTCGTAATGATTTTGTGAAATCACCGAATGTCTGTCAACATGCGTTGGTTGCTCAATTACCCAATCCGAAACACTTTTCTTGTCGTAACGACATTCGTTGCAAATGAATTCTTTCACTTCTCCCCACTGATCTTTTCTTCCGGTAACACGAAGAACATCTTCGCCTTTGAACCATAATCTTACATTACCAGAACATTTGGTGCAATTGCGGTGCGCCTCTACCGGCTTTGTAAACCACACTCGGCTTTTAAAACGGAATGTTTTATCTGTCAATGCGCCCACCGGACACACATCAATCATGTTTCCGCTCATTTCGCTGTCAATCGCTTTCTCGATGTAAGTAGAAATTTCAGAAACATCACCGCGGTTCATCACACCGTGCACACGGCTTGGACAAAGCTGGTCAGCAACTTTCACACAACGGTAGCAAAGAATGCAACGTGTCATGTGCAGTTGAATTTTATCACCTATATCTTTCTTTTCAAATTCTCTGCGGCCGAATTCGTAACGGGTTCCTTCCTTTCCATGCTCAAAACCTAAGTCCTGCAAATTACATTCACCTGCCTGATCGCAGATAGGGCAATCCAGCGGATGATTCATCAACAAAAACTCAACTACTCCGGCACGTGCTTCCACTACTTCAGGTGAAGTAATATTCTGCACTTCCATTCCGTCCATCACCGGCTGTCTGCATGAAGCAACCAGTTTAGGCATCGGGCGAGGATCTTTTTCAGAACCTTTAACAACCTTTACCATGCAGGTTCTGCAATAACCACCAGAGGTTTCCAACTTTGTATAATAGCACATAGCAGGTGGAACAATTTCTCCACCTATCAATCGCGCTGCATTCAGGATACTTGTTCCCTCAGGCACTTCTATCGTTTGTCCGTCTATCGTTACTTTAGGCATCTTATGCGGGTTGCAAATTATTGACTCTGAAATAATGTTTTACATCTTTAAAGCCTTCTCCCTTATTAATGTATTCTTCAAACTCACTTCTGAAATGTCTGATTGTGCTTGCAACAGGCCATGCAGCGGCTTCTCCAAGCGGACAAATTGTTCTACTATCAATTTTAGATTGAATATCCCAGAGTAAATCAATGTCTTTAACAGTAGCGTGACCATCCAGAAATTTGTGAAGAATTTTTTCCATCCAGCCTGTTCCTTCACGGCAAGGAGAACATTGTCCGCAACTTTCGTGATGATAAAAACGGGTGAAGTTCCAGAGATTTTTTACAACACTTGTGTCTTCATCCATCACAATAAATCCGCCCGATCCAAGCATCGTTCCGCTTATAAATCCTCCATCATTTAAACTTTCGTAAGACATTAAGCGAGGTTCGCCTTTCGCAGTTTTCAGAATTAATTCTGTTGGAAGAATAGGAACCGATGAACCTCCAGCAACAACTGCCTTCATTTTCTTTCCATTTTTTATTCCCCCGCAATAAACATCTGAATAAATAAATTCTTCAACGGGAACACCTAATTCGATTTCATAAACTCCGGGCTTATTAATATGTCCGCTAGCCGAAATCAATTTTGTCCCTGTTGATTTTCCGATACCGATTTTCGCGTATTCGTCACCGGTCATATTTATAATAGGAACAACAGCTGCTAATGTTTCTACATTGTTTACAACTGTAGGACATTGCCAAACACCTTTCACCGCAGGAAATGGCGGCTTGATACGCGGATTTCCTCTTTTCCCTTCCAGTGATTCTATCAATCCTGTTTCTTCTCCGCAGATATAAGCGCCTGCACCGCAATGAACATATAAATCTAAATCGTAACCCGTTCCGAGAATATTTTTTCCAAGATAACCTGCATCATACGCTTCCTGAATTGCTTTCTCTAAAATGTGGAACTGATACATCATCTCACCACGGATGTAGATGTAGGATGTATTTGCTCCCAACGCGAAGGAAGAAATAATCATTCCTTCAATAAGGATATGCGGCTTGCGCTGCATCAGGTAACGGTCTTTAAATGTTCCAGGTTCGCTTTCATCTGCATTGCAAACAAGGTAACGCGGAACTCCGGGAGGTTTTGCAATAAAACTCCATTTCATTCCGGTTGGAAATCCCGCACCACCTCTTCCGCGCAAACCTGATTTCTGAACTTCAGATACCACTTCTTCAGGTTTCATCTTCAAAGCTTTTTCTAGAGCAGCATAACCGCCATTAGCCTTGTAGCCCGCAAGTGTTGCGATACCTTCTTTATCTAAATCATTAATTAAAAGCTGTCTTCCCATTATTGCTTTATATCAGAATGATTTGTAATCCGTTCCTTTCTCCAGTGCGAAACGTTTTCGCCTTTTGCTTTGTATTCATCCAAAATTCCTGAGCATTTTTCAAATGTCAGATTTTCGTGATACGCCTCACCTATCTGCATCATGGGCGCTGTTCCGCAAGATGCAAGGCACTCAACTGTCTTTAAGGTGAACATTCCGTCAGCAGTTGTTTGCCCTTCTTTGATGTTCAGTTTTTTCTCAATAAACTTTACTAAATCTTCAGCACCCATTAACCAACATGGTCCTGTTCTGCAAACTTCAATCACACATTTGCCAACCGGCTTCAAATTATACATCGAGTAAAAAGAAGCTACTTCATATACTTCAACTGGCTGAATTGATAATAGCGAAGCAACATAATCCATAACAGGAGCACTCAGCCAGCCGCCAAATTCAGCCTGCGCTAAATGCAGAACCGGCAATATTGCCGACTTCTGTTTTCCCTCGGGATAACGTTTCATTATTTTGTGACTAAGCGCTAACGCATCGTCAGAAAATTTTATGGGTTTAATCTCTGCCATTCTTTATTAAGCATCTAATTCTCCGGCAATCACATTCAAACTGCTCAGGGTTAATATTGCATCACTCAGCATTGCGCCTTTAATCATTTCGGTATAAGCCTGGTAATAAATAAAACAAGGTCTGCGGAAATGCAGGCGATACGGGGTTCTTCCGCCATCACTCACCAGGTAAAAACCAAGTTCTCCGTTTCCACCTTCTACTGAATGATAAACTTCTCCTTTAGGAATTTCCACTTCGCCCATCACAATTTTAAAGTGATAAATCAACGCTTCCATGTTGTTGTAAACTTCTTCTTTAGGCGGCAAATAAAATTCAGGAACATCCGCATGAAAAACTTTTTCAGGCATCTGTATTATTTTGTCCATTGCCTGACGGATGATGCTCAGACTTTCCCACATCTCCTGCTGACGCACCATAAATCGGTCGTAGGTATCACCACTGGTTCCTACCGGAACAACAAAATCAAAATCCTGGTAACCTGAATACGGATTCATTACACGCACATCGTAATCAACTCCTGTGGCGCGAAGATTTGGTCCGGTAAATCCGTAGTTCAAAGCGCGTTCGGCAGTAATAGCACCAACACCAATTGTTCTGTCCATGAAAATGCGGTTGCGCATCAACAGGCTTTCAAACTCTTTTATAACGGCAGGAAAATTTTCAAGAAATTTCTCAATCTTATCAATACACTTTGGCGAAAAATCTCTTTCCAGTCCGCCAATGCGTCCAACGTTTGTTGTTAAACGTGCTCCGCAAATCTCTTCGTAAATCTCATAAATATGTTCACGTTGCTGGAACACATAAAGAAAACCTGACAATGCTCCGGTATCAACACCGATAACACTATTGCAGACAATATGGTCGGCAATACGCGCCAACTCCATAATCACTACGCGTAAATATTGAACACGTTTGGGAACTTCAATACCTGCAAGCTTTTCGACTGTCATGTGCCAACCCATATTGTTGATGGGTGATGAGCAATAATTCAGTCTGTCGGTAAGCGGTGTGATCTGATAATAAGGTCTGCGCTCTGCAATTTTTTCAAAAGCGCGGTGTATGTATCCGATTGTAGGAACGGCATCAACGATAATCTCACCATCCATCTTCACAATATTCTGGAAGATACCATGTGTAGCCGGATGTGTTGGTCCGAGGTTAAGGGTAGTGTAATCTTTTTCTGCTACTGCTGTTTGAGCAGTTTTAATTTCGTTCATACAATTTTATCTTCCAAACATTGTATCATTCTTATCTTCCCTTGTTCCATCTTCCAGAGGATATTCTTTCCTCATCGGATGATAAGTCATATCCTCCATATTCAGAATTCTGATAAGGTTAGGATGACCTTTAAATATAAAGCCGTAAAAATCAAACGCCTCACGCTCCATCCAGTTTGCTGTTGAAAATATTCCGGTCAGCGTTGGATATTCCATATCATTTGCCGGAGTATAAACTTTAAGTCTTATTCTCCAGTTCTTAGGCATATTGTGCAACTGATACATGATGCAAAATTCTCCGCCTTTGTTCTCTGGAAACTGAAGTCCGCACATAGTTGTAAGAAACTGAAATCCCAACTCTTCTTCATTATAAAGGAAGCTGATTATTTCAATAATTTTTTTCTTACTTACTGTGTAAACCGGAAAATCATAAGCCTGTTCAGCGGAGATAATATCTTCACCAAATTGGCTTTTCAGTTTATCGTGAACGATATGAAGTAAAGTATCTTCCATCAGTCAACCTGTATTCCATAAGTGGCAAGCATGTCTTTGTATTCAGGAGAATTTCTTCTTCTTAATGATTCATTTCCTATAAGGTCCTGAATTTTTAAAATTCCATCTATCACTTGCTCAGGGCGCGGAGGACAGCCCGGAACGTAAACATCCACGGGAATAATTCTGTCAATTCCCTGCAACACACTGTAGGTATCAAATATTCCACCGCTGCTGGCACAGGCACCCATTGATAAAACCCAACGCGGTTCAGCCATTTGTTCATAAACCTGTTTTAGTACAGGAGCCATTTTCTTAGCAATTGTTCCCATCACCATCAGCAAATCAGCCTGACGGGGCGAGAAACTTAAACGCTCAGAACCAAAACGTGCAAAATCATAATGTGAACCCATCATTGCCATGAACTCAATTCCGCAGCAAGAGGTAGCAAAGGGTAAAGGCCAGATTGAATTTTTACGTGCCAAGCCCACCGCCTTATCCATTGAAGTAGCAAAAAAGCCGGGACCATCATGACCGGCAGGCACTTCGGCAATATTAAAATTAGGCTTTATTATTTCTGACATTTTCTTTCTTTAAAAATCACTCCCACTTTAACGCACCCTTCTTAATGATGTAAATAAGTCCTGCAAGCAGAAATGCTATAAACACCAGCATTTCAAG
>CAMAVO010000152.1 GCA_945861685.1 Chitinophaga pinensis
TTTAGTGCAAATTTTCCCTAATCCAACAAGCGGACAGTTTACACTTTCTCTTCCAACAGACTATGCTGAAGTTGGCATTACAGACATGCTGGGTAAAGAAGTAATCAATACACGAACAACACAAAAGACAATGAGCTTGCACCTTGAAAACAACGGTGTGTATAGTGTTTACATTAAGACAAAGCAAGGCATAGACACGCGAAAACTAATTGTAAATCATTAACATCCTGACTATTCGGGTTAGTGTTTCAAAAAGCTACTTTTACACCAAAATAACAACCTCTTAATGATGAATAAATTCAAACACACCTTGCTGCTTCTGTTTATTGCTTTTACAGCCTCCTCGCAAACCATAACCGACCCGGTAGAATACAACGATTACTTTGTAAACAATCAGAATAAAATAGGTGACGAGTTACTTAAACTCATAGGTATGTTTGATAACCTGCCCGAAGACAGAACTCTTGTTACCGCGCAATTGAAAAAAGTTATAGCAGAATGTGATAATGCTATTGCAGCAGTAAAATCAATAAAACCCATTGCAAATGAATTTAACCTGCGTGCTAATTCGCAAAATTTATTTGAATTTTATAAAACCACCATGAGTGACGACTATCCTCAGCTTATTGATGAATTGTATAAACCGGCACCTGACATGGAAAAGCTGAATGCAGTTCTTCTGAAAGTTCAGGATGGCGAAGCTATTGTAGATACTAAATTTCAGGAGGCGCAGAAGCAATTTGCAACTTTTCATAAAATTGAATTAGAAGAAAACGAACTGCAGGAGCAGTTTGATGGTGAGTAGTAATCAACATCATTCTAATTGCTACTTTTGCATTGAGTTAAAAAACTAAATAATAAAAAAAATGACAAAATCTGTTCTCTTATCCATTGCCTTAATATTTATAATAAACTTTTCACAGGCACAAACTGCAATGCAGTTCAGCGGCAACAGTTGCAGTGGCGATGCGGTTGACCTTTTTGCCGATCTGGATGCAGGCAAAGCAGTTTTGCTTCATTTCTTTATGCCTAACTGCGGTTCTTGTCCGCCTCCGGCACAACGCATTCAAAAAATGGCAAATAAAATAAATGCTGTATTCCCTGATAAAGTAAAAGGATATGCTTTCCCCTTTGAAAATTCAAGTAGTTGCATCGTATCAGCAAACTGGGTAGCTACAAGCAATGTAGCAACTCTTTATACACCTATGGATAACGGTGAAGCGCAGGTAGCCCATTACGGTGGTTTTGGTATGCCAACTGTTGTTTTATTGGGCGGTGCCGACCACAGAGTTTTGTTTTCAACACAGAGTTTCTCGTCAAGTGATACTACTATTATGAGAGATAGTATTCTGGCTTTATTTAACACAGCAAATGGTATTCAGAATTTGCAGGGAGGAGTAAATTCATTCAACGTATTTCCTAATCCGGCAAACGATAATGTTAGCGTTACATTTACTTTAACTGAAACTTCAGATTACACCATTAGTATTACCGACATAACCGGAAAACAGGTTGCTCTTATTTCAGATGAAAAGCAAAAAGGACTAATAACAAAGCAAATAAACACTGCTACTTTGCCTAACGGTAATTATATTGCCCGTATTCTGACAAACGAAAATACCGCAACCCAAAAGTTTACTGTTTCGCATTAAACAATGAATGCAGTCCGGCAAATAGTTTTTTCAGCAGTATTATTATTTTTGACTGTTGATTTTTCTGTTGCGCAAAATCCGTTATTTATTCCGCCAACATTATCGGGCACATCATTTGACCTGAATATTCAGAATGGAACAACCCAGTTTTATCCGGGTATTAATACACCTACCTACGGAATAAACGGTGCATTACTGGGCCCTACTTTAATTGTAAATAAAGGAGATTGGGTAACAATGAATGTTACCAATAATCTAACCGGTGCGGGTAATTCAACTACAATTCACTGGCACGGTTTGCATGTTCCTGCAATGGATGACGGAGGCCCCCATCAGATTATAGAACAGGGCACAACCTGGAGTCCTGATTTTCAAATTCTAAATTCTGCAGGAACATTCTGGTATCATCCGCATGGCGATAATAAAACCGACCGACATGTTTCAAAAGGCATTGCCGGTATGCTGATTGTAAAGGATAGTGCCGAAGCAGAATTAACGCTCCCACGAACCTATGGCGTAGATGATTTTCCGGTTATTGTTCAAACCAAAGCATTTGACATTTTAAATCAGATTGCCATTTCTACTGAACTGGATACTGCCGTTTGTGTGAATGGAACAATACGTCCGTACTTAAATGCCCAGGCACAGGTTATTCGTTTGCGATTACTCAATGGCTCATCATCGCGCAGCTATAATTTTGGTTTTACTGATAATAAATCATTTAAAATGATTGCAGGTGATGCAGGCCTTTTAGATAATGCAGTTTCATTAACACGCATCTTATTAAGCCCCGGTGAGCGTGCAGAAATAGTACTTGATCTTCAGGGCATGACCGGGCAGACAATTAACCTCATCAGTTTTAGTTCTGAAATGCCAAACGGAATTTATGGTGCAGCAACGGTAAGCGGAATGATGGGAGGAACCATTCCAAACTATAACTTAAATCCTTTGAATGGTGCTGATTTCGGGGTGTTACAGCTTAATGTTGTTGCACCAACAGTTAATCCGGTTACAACTATGCCGGGTTCACTTATAACAAATGCACCATGGACTTCTTACACCGTTGCAAGAAACTTTAACCTTCAACCCGATACCATGATGAGTCCATTGGGACAAGTAGCAGGTCCTTTCAACATCAACGGAGTTCATTTTGATATGAACACAATCAATTTTTCTACTTACCTCAACACTACCGAAAAGTGGAAAATAAGCAATAACACAGGCATTGCACATCCGTTTCATATTCACGATATGCACTTTTATCTGTTGAATATTAACGGAGGTGCGGTTCCTGATTATGAGCAGGGTAAAAAAGATGTGGTGTTGGTTATGCCCATGCAATATGTTGAGTTTATAACAAAGTTTGAAGATTTTGCAGACGATATGATTCCCTATATGTATCACTGCCATTTATTGCACCACGAAGATGATGGAATGATGGGAAGTTTTACAGTAATAGATACAACTTCAGCAGGAATCTCTACAGTAGAGAAAACCAAGTTTATTATTTATCCTAATCCTGCTCAAAATTTCATTTCAATAAAGTTTGAAAATCAGATTTCTTCGGCAGAACTAACCATTATCAATTTACTTGGCGAAATAGTTTTATCTTCAAAGATCAACAATATTAATACTGCAAGAATTGATGTTGCTTCGCTAACCAGTGGCATTTACTTTTTTCAAATAAGGGCGGGTAATGAATTTCAGCAAATGAAATTCATAAAGCAATAATTCCCCCATTTGCCAGCCAAATATTATTTACCCTAATTGCAAACATTGTAAAGTTTAGTGTAAAAGAAATTGCTCTTCAAACAAAAGCAAGGAAGACATAAAACACCAACTTATTTTACCTACCTTCGCCTCTTCTCAAAAAAATAATCCCGAATGAAAAGGCTTTTAAAAATACTTGCAGGTATTGTATTGTTTTTTGTGCTGCTTGTTGCAATAGCAAAATTGAGCGGCAATGGCTATCTTGTAAAAGGCTTGTGGGCAAGTTATCTGCACGGTAACAGTTCGGCAACAATTGATGATGCTAAGTTTTTTGATGTTCATGTTGTTGAAGCTTCCCCACAACCCAAAGAATGGGATTTGCACCGCAACTATAACAAAGCGCCTTTAAGTCCTGAACTTAAAACAACACTGGAACAAATTCAGACCGTTAGTTTTCTGGTTATTCAAAACGACAGCATTCTCAGTGAAAATTATTGGGATAATTATTCTGAAAATTCACAGACCAATTCTTTTTCAATGGCAAAAAGCATAACCACTATGCTAGCACAAATAGCCATTCAGAAGGGAATGCTGCAAGGCTGGAACCAAAAAATAAAAACTATTCTTCCCGAAATTAAAGGCGCACATGCCGATGAACTGGAACTATGGCATCTAAGCACCATGAGTTCCGGATTGGAGTGGGACGAAAAATACAAAGACCCTTTCAGCGTTACAGCTAAAGCATATTATGGCGATGATGTAAAAGAACTGATGCTTTCACTTCCCATTGTTGATGAGCCAGGAAAAAAGTATAACTATCAAAGTGGTTCTACGCAATTACTTGGTCTTTGCGTTATGCAGGCTACAGGAAAAACATTGGCTGAACTGGCATCTGAATGGTTGTGGAAACCGATGCAGGCAAAGAATGCAGCTAAGTGGCACACCGATGAAGTGGGTACTGACCTTGCTTATTGCTGCTTCAATTCTAACGCCCGCGATTTTGCCCGCTTCGGAAAAATGATGTTGCATCAAGGCAATTGGAACGGCACACAAATTCTTGATACTGCTTTTGTACAATTGGCAACAACAGGTGCATTGGTTCCATATTACGGCTACTCTTTTTGGTTAGATGAATCGCACGGCACAAAAGTATTTTATCAACGAGGAATTTTAGGTCAATACATAATCAGCATTCCCGAATTTAATACTGTAATTGTAAGATTGGGGCATCAGCGAATCCCACCAGAAGATGATAATCATTCACCTGATTTTCATGTTATGGTTAATGAAGTACTTAAAATGGTAAAAGAATAATTAAACTAAACAATCACTAAATAATCAATGGCAAAATCACAAGCTACCTACGCTAAAAAAGAAAAAGAAACCAAACGTTTGAAAAAACGTCAGGAAAAAGAACAGAAAAAAGAAGAACGCAAAGCAAACGCTGGAAGTGGTGGCTTTGAAAGCATGATTGCTTATGTGGATGAATACGGAAGGATAACTGATACTCCTCCGGATCCTGCCCGCAAACAAAAGGTAGATGCTTCCAGCATTGAAATTGGTATTCCACGCAAACAGGAAGGAGATGAAGTTCCTGCTGAACGCCAGGGTAAAGTAGCTTTCTTTGACGCAAGCAAAGGCTACGGATTTATTAATGAGATCGGTACCGGAGAGAAGTTTTTTGTACACATAACAGGAGTAACCGAAGAAATTGTTGCCGATGATCATGTGAGCTTTGAACTGGAGCGCGGCATAAAAGGAATGAATGCCGTTAAGGTTAAAAAAACAAAGTAGGCTCCACAATGTTTGGCAAGTATTTTAGTCTTTTTATAGCTTTAGGATTTTCAGTTCACTGCTTTTCGCAAAACAACATTTCAAAAATTGCTTTTGGCTCTTGTGGTAGTCAGGATAGTCCGTTACCCATTTTTGATGTGGTGCTAAAACATCAACCCGATTTATTTATTTTCCTTGGCGATAATCTGTATGGCGACACCAGAAATATGGAGGATCTTAAAGAAGATTATGCTACACTTGGCGCAAAACCAACCTTTCAAAATCTGAAAAAGAATGTGCCTATAATCGCAACATGGGATGATCATGATTACGGCAAAAATGATGCAGGCCGCCATTATCCGTTCAAAGCCGAGTCAAAAGAAATCTTCCTCAATTTTTTTAATGAGCCTAAGGATTCAGAAAGGCGCAAACACGAAGGGATTTATACTTCTTACATGTATGAAACCAACGGCAAAAAACTGCAAATTATTTTGGTTGACAACCGCACTTTTCGCGATGATTTAAAACCATATACCGGACAATTCAGTCGCGATAAACGTTATTTCTATAATCTGGATTATGCACCACACACCGATACCACCAAAACTTTTTTGGGCGAAGAGCAATGGAAATGGCTGGAAGGTGAACTAAGCAAACCTGCTGATGTGCGTATCATTGGTTCAGGTACACAGTTCGGTATTGAATTTAATGGCTACGAAGCATGGGCAAACATGCCACATGAACAAAAGCGTTTTCTTAACCTAGTTAAAAAGACACGTGCGAACGGTGTTGTATTTATAACAGGTGATGTTCATTATGCCGAAATCTCAAAACTTGTTGAACCTGATTTGTATCCGATTTACGATGTTACTTCCAGCGGCTTGTCATCAACCTGGAAATTTGCTTGTCCTAATAATAACAGAATTGAAGGGCCAATTATGGAAAATCATTTTGGGTTAATCACCATTGACTGGAAAGAATTAACTCCCAAAATAAAAATGGAAATATGGGATATTAATGACGAGCAACGGATTGAAAAAACAATTGAATTGAGTGAAATAAGTTTTAAGTAAAAAGAAATAATGAGCGTAGAAAATGAATTGAAAGAACGCAGTGCATCAAGCTGTGAATTGTGCGGAAACACAAGTGGTTTAGCGATATTTGCTGTTACTCCCTCAGACGGAAGTGCAGATAAAAGCATATTGATATGCGAAACCTGTACATCACAAATTAATAATCCCGGAACAGAAGAAGCTAATCACTGGCGTTGCCTAAATGATAGTATGTGGAGCACAGTTCCTGCAGTGCAGGTAATGGCATGGCGAATGCTTAATCGTCTGCGCTCACAAGGCTGGACTCAAGATTTACTAGACACAATGTACCTTGACGAAGAAACTCTGAAATGGGCACATGCCGGACAGGATGAATCTGCTAACAACGATGATAAAGTAAAACACATTGACAGCAATGGTTCAGTGTTGCAAAATGGTGATACCGTTGTAATCATAAAAGATTTAGATATCAAAGGTTCAATATTTGCAGCCAAGCGAGGAACATCCGTACGCAACATTAATCTGGTTTGGGATAATGCTGAGCAGATTGAAGGCAGAGTGAATGGTCAGACGATTGTAATATTGACCAAGTTCGTTAAGAAGGCGGGTTAGCTCAGGTTTCCTTAACATATTTAATTGTGTTCTTTTACTAAGTAATAAAAATCTAAAAAAAATGTTTAAATCCCTTACCGTTTCAAAAATTATAGGAGTTGTTTTATCACTTGGACTTATTGCCATATTATTTGCCTCCTGCACTCGCATTGATGCTGGGCATGTTGGTATTAAGGTAAATCTTTACGGAACAGGTAAAGGCGTTCAGGATGTTACAGAAGTTACAGGATGGGTTTTCTTTAATCCTATTACAACTGCTATTTATGAGTTCCCAACCTTTATTCAGCACAAAGAATATTCGGGCGAAAACTCTTTTGTTGTAAACAGCAGAGACGGATCAGAATTTAAAGTTTCACCTATCATTAACTACAATGTGAAGAGTGAAGAAGTGCCTGAAATATTTGTAAAGTACAGAAGAAATCTTTCTGAAATTGAAGACGGTTTTTTAAAGACTGCCGTTTACGATGCTTTTCGTATGGTAGCCAATTCCTATACTGCCGATAGCCTTATCAGCAGCAGAGAAATGTTTGAAATAAAAATCAAAAAAGTACTTACTGAACAAATGGATAAAGATGGTTTTGTTATCCAGCAGTTTACCAGTAACCTTTCTTATCCCGAAACATTTAAAGCAAGTATTGAAGCAAAAAATGCAGCAGTACAAAAAGCATTGCAAGCCGATAACGAAGTAAAAACAGCAGAGGCTCAGGCAAAAATAAAAGTGGCGCAAACACAAGGCCAGGCTGATGCATTAAAAATACAGGCAGATGCGGATGCCTATGCAAACAAAGTAAGGCAAGCATCTTTAACACCACTGCTGGTTCAGCAACAGTTTATTGATAAATGGGACGGTAAACTTCCTGTTTAT
>CAMAVO010000153.1 GCA_945861685.1 Chitinophaga pinensis
AATTTGGTTTTCAAAAGCTGACGCATGTGCAGTGAATTTTCATCAAACTCTTCTGTAGAAGATTTTTCTTCCACATCAAAAGTCATTTTCTCATCAGAGAAAAGGATGAAGTGTTGAATAAGAATACGTGCAGCTTCTTTCAACGAATCTTTAGGATGAATTGAACCATCGGTTTCAATTTCCATCACTAATTTTTCATAGTCAGTTTTTTGCTCCACACGGTAGTTTTCAACGTTATATTTTACGTTTTTAATTGGTGTAAAGATTGCATCAATTGCAATAGTTCCTGCTGCAGCATTAACAGCTTTATTTTCTTCTGCTGGAACATAACCACGACCTTTATCAATAATCAGTTCCATTTTGATTTCAACGTTAGGCTCAGTATGGCAAATAACCAAATCAGGATTTAGAACCTGGAAACTTGAAAGGCTTTTTCCGATATCGCCAGCAGTGAAAGCATTTTTTCCACTGTATTTAACCGTTACGCGCTCATCGCTTACATTATCAATCTGCTTTTTGAAACGAACCTGTTTAAGGTTCAGAATAATTTCGGTAACGTCTTCCACAACACCTTTGATGGTAGAAAACTCGTGGTCAACTTTATCAATTTTTATTGAAGTGATAGCATATCCTTCCAATGAATTCAGCAATATTCTTCTCAACGAATTTCCGATTGTAATTCCGTAACCGGGTTCCAGCGGGCGAAATTCAAACTCTCCAACTTTGTCGGTAGAGGTAAGCATTACAACTTTATCTGGTTTTTGAAAGTTTAGTATTGACATGTTTTATATTTGTGAATTAGTGATTTACTTTTTTGATTTTTGTATCGCCTACTGAAGCTAATTACTATTTAGAGTACAACTCGACAATCAGTTGTTCTTTAATATTTTCAGGAATAGCAGAGCGTTCAGGATAAGAAACAAATGTTCCAGTAAGTGTTTCGAAATTCCACTCCAACCAAGGAAATTCTGAATTTCTTTTTCCTACTGAAGTTGATATAACTTCTAATGTTTTTGAACGCTCACGAACTCCTACTTTATCACCGGGTTTCAGTGAATAAGAGCAAATGTTAAGCACCTGACCATTCACAGTAATGTGACGGTGAGCTACCAATTGTTTAGCGCCTCTGCGTGTAGGAGCAATTCCTAAACGATAAACTACGTTATCTAAACGCGCTTCAACCAACTGCAAAAGGTTTTCACCTGTTACACCGTGCATACGCTGTGCAGAGACAAATGTCTTAGCAAATTGTCTTTCCAGAATACCGTAAGTATATTTTGCTTTCTGTTTCTCAGATAGCTGAGTTCCATACTCGCTTACTTTCTTTCTTTTCTTAGTCTGTCCGTGCATCCCCGGTGGATAATTCTTTTTCTCAAAAGCTTTATCCGGTCCGAAGATTGGCTCTCCGAATTTACGTGCTATTCTGCTTTTTGGACCTGTGTAACGTGCCATGTTTTATTCTTGTTTATTGTTGTTTTTATTGTTTGTGATTTGTGTGGCTCGAATGGTTTAAACCACGAACTACAAACCCTTTAATTAAATTCTTCTTCTTTTTGGTGGGCGACAACCGTTGTGCGGAACCGGTGTTACGTCAACAATTTCAGTTACTTCAATACCTGAAGTGGTAAGACTGCGGATAGCAGACTCTCTTCCTCCGCCCGGGCCTTTAACAAATACTTTCACTTTTCTCAAGCCATTGTCGAAAGCTACTTTCGCGCAATCTGCTGAGGCAAGCTGAGCTGCATAAGGTGTGTTCTTTTTTGAACCACGGAAACCCATTTTACCTGCTGAACTCCATGAAATAACTTCACCGTTTTTATTGGTCAAAGAAATAATGATGTTGTTAAAAGTTGCATTGATGTGAGCCTCTCCTACTGATTCAACTTTAACCACACGTTTGCGGGCTTTAGCTGCTTTATCTGCTGCTCCTGAGGCTGATTCTGCTTTTTGTTTTGCCATTGTTGATTTTATTTTGCTGATAGCTGTTGGCTATTAGCTGTTAGCTGATATTATTATTTAGTTACTTTTTTCTTGTTAGCAATAGTTTTTCTTCTGCCTTTGCGGGTACGTGAGTTGTTTTTAGTTCCTTGTCCGCGAACAGGAAGGCCAAGTCTGTGACGCACGCCACGGTATGCACCAATATCCATCAGACGTTTGATATTCAACTGAGTTTCAGAACGCAGAGCTCCTTCTGTTTTCAACAGAGTGATAGCTGTTCTGATTAAGTTCAGTTCTTCATCGTTCCAATCCTGAACTTTTTTATCCCAGTCCACACCGGCATTGGTTAAAATGTTCTGAGCTGTAACTCTTCCTATTCCGTAGATATAAGTGAGTCCGATTTCGCCTCTTTTGTTCTTTGGTAAATCTATACCTGCAATCCTAGCCATATTATTTTTTGATTTGTGATTTTTAATTTACAAGATTACCCTTGTCTTTGCTTGAACTTAGGGTTCTTTTTGTTAATAACATACAAGCGCCCTTTTCTGCGAACGATTTTGCATTCAGCGCTTCTTTTTTTAATTGATGCTCTTACTTTCATTATTTCTGTTTATTTATATCTGTACGTAATTCTTCCTTTTGTTAAATCATATGGCGACATTTCAATTTTAACCTTATCGCCAGGTAATATTTTTATATAGTGCATCCTCATTTTCCCTGAAATATGCGCTGTAATCACATGTCCGTTTTCCAACTCCACCCTGAACATTGCATTTGACAATGCTTCTTTTATCGTCCCGTCTAATTCTATCGAACCTTGTTTCGCCATTCAGTTATTCTATATTCTTTCTTTTTAAATTAATGTCTTCTTGCCAATTACTTCCTCAATGAATTCAAATGTTGTAAGTATCTCGGCTTTATCTTTTCTCACTACCACTGTATGTTCAAAATGTGCTGATGGTTTACCGTCTTCTGTTTTCACTGTCCAACCATCATCTTCCTGAACCACATTGCGCTTTCCCATGTTTATCATTGGTTCAATCGCAATCACTGTTCCTTCTCTCAACACCGGCCCGTTTCCTTTTTTTCCGTAATTAGGAACTTCAGGATCTTCATGCAATTTCTTTCCAACTCCGTGTCCTACTAATTCGCGAACCACTCCATATTTGTTGCGCTCTGCGTGTTCCTGCACTGCCCAACCTATATCTCCTACTCTTTTACCATGAATAGCCTGTTCAATTCCTTTGTACAGGCACTCAACAGTTACATCCAGTAAACGTTGCTTTTCAGCACTGATTTCGCCAATCGCATATGTATATGCTGAGTCGCCAAACCATCCGCTTTTCTGCACTCCGCAGTCAATGGAAATAATATCGCCTTCTTTCAACTCAGTTTTAGTAGATGGAAACCCATGTACTACCACTGAATTTACCGAGACACAAAGTGTCCACGGAAAACCACGATATCCTTTGAAAGCAGGAACGGCAGCATTGTCTCTGATAAATGCTTCAGCTGTTTCATCCAGTAGTTTGGTGTTTACTCCGGGCTTCAGTAGTTTTGCTACTTCAGCATGAGCTTTCCCAACCAGGATGCAGCTTTCACGTATCAGTTCAATCTCCTCATCCGTCTTACAATATATCATTCAAAGAACTATAAAACCTCTTAGCTCGCCATGCTCATAGAGCTGCGACCTTTTATTCTTCCGGATTTCATCAATCCGTCATAATGCCTCATTAACAAATGGCTTTCAATTTGCTGAAGTGTGTCCAAAATAACACCTACCATAATCAGCAACGATGTGCCACCAAAAAATTGCGAAAACTGTTGATTAACTCCAGCCATCATTGCAATAGCAGGCAAAATAGCTACTAATGCTAAAAAGATTGAACCGGGTAATGTAATTCTTGAAAGAACAGCGTCAATATAAAGTCCTGTAGCTTTGCCAGGTTTTACACCCGGAATAAAGCTTCCATTGCGTTTCATATCTTCAGCCATTTGATTAGAATTCACAGTAATTGCAGTGTAGAAATAGGTGAAAACAATAATCAAAACAGCAAATGTAAAGTTGTACCAAAAGCCCTGAAAATCAGACAGCGCTTGAATTACTGCATTGGGTTCATCAGAAACTAATCCGAACGTTAGTGATGGAATAAACATAATTGCCTGTGCAAAAATAATTGGCATAACACCGGCAGCATTCACTTTCAAAGGAATGTACTGACGAGCCTGAGTTGCCTGTGGCAATCCTGTTCTTCCCGAAACAGCTGCTCTTGCAACCTGCACCGGAATTCTTCGTGTTCCCTGCACCAGCATAATGTTGGCAACAATAATAAGTAACAGAACAACTAATTCAATCAACATTACTACAAGTCCACCACCCGCGTCTGACAGGCGTGAACCAAGTTCTGCTAAAAATGCAAATGGCAGTCGGGCAATGATACCAATCATAATAAGCATGGAAATACCATTTCCAATTCCTTTGTCGGTAATTTTTTCACCTAACCACATTACAAACATGGTTCCTGAAACCAAGATGATAATGGATGAAATCCAGAAGAAAGTAGGATTGGTTAAAAATGCTTCGGCAGGTAATTGCATTTTCAAATTAGCAATGTAGCTTGGCGCTTGTCCCATAGTGATCAGCACTGTGAGGTAACGTGTATACTGATTCAATTTTTTACGACCGCTTTCACCCTCTTTCTGCATTTTCTGAACAGCAGGAACGGCCATACCCAACAACTGCACTACAATAGATGCAGAGATGTAAGGCATAATTCCCAAAGCAAAAACAGATGCATTGGAGAAAGCACCTCCCGAAAACATGTTAATAATTCCGAGGATACCGCTTGATGTTTGCGCCTGAAGTGCATCTAGTTGAGCTGGGTCAATTCCCGGCAGCACTACAAACGAACCTAGACGGTAAATAAGAACAAAACCCAACGTATTCAGTATTCTGAAACGCAGGTCTTCTATCTTATAGATATTCCTTAGAGTATTGAAAAAATCCTTCATTAAATTTCTTAGATAACTGTGGCTGTGCCTTGTTTTGCTTCGATTGCTGCTATTGCTGTTTTTGAAAAAGCGTTTGCTTTCACATCTACTTTTGCATTCAGTTCGCCTCTTCCCAAAATTTTGATTAAATCATTTTTGGCAGCAAGACCGTTGGCAACCAACGTAGCTTTGTCAATTACTGTAAGTTTTTTCTCAACAGCAAGCATTTCTAATGTATCAAGGTTGATACCGTGAAACTCTTTGCGGTTAATATTTTTAAAACCAAATTTAGGAATCCTTCTTTGTAATGGCATTTGCCCGCCCTCAAAACCTCTTTTGCGGCTGTAACCAGAACGTGATTGCGCTCCTTTATGTCCACGAGTTGCAGTTCCACCACCTCCTGATCCTTGACCGCGTCCTAATCTTTTATTATTTTTTACCGAACCTGCTGCCGGTGCTAGTTTACTTAAATCCATTTTATTTGAGATATGAGAATTATGCTACAACTGTAACTAAATGTTCTACTTTCTTTACCATTCCAAGGATTTGCGGAGTTGCTTCAACTTCCACAGTTTGTCCCAATTTTGTAAATCCGAGTGCGCGAAGTGTTCTTTTCTGACGCTCAGTGCGGTCAATCCCGCTCTTTACCTGTTTTACTTTTATTAATGACATCGTTTTATAGTTTATCCGTTGAATACTTTATCTAAGCTTATTCCGCGTTGTGCTGCAACAGTTGCAGCATCACGCATTTGTGTCAATGCATCCATAGTAGCTTTTACTACGTTGTGCGGGTTTGACGAACCTTTTGATTTTGCCAAAACGTCTGTTACACCAGCACTCTCCAATACGGCACGCATCGCACCACCAGCAATTACACCTGTTCCGTGTGAAGCCGGTTTTAAGAATACATAAGAACCGCTGTATTTTCCGTGTTGTGAATGAGGAACAGTTCCTTTATGAACCGGAACTTTAATAAGGTTTTTCTTTGCATCATCAATTCCTTTAGTGATAGCTTCAGTTACCTCTTTTGCTTTTCCCAGCCCGTAACCAACAACACCTTTTTCGTTACCAACAACTACGATAGCTGAAAACGTGAATGCTCTTCCACCTTTGGTTACTTTGGTAACACGTTGAATGCTCACCAATCTGTCCTTCAGTTCAGTATCGCTGGATTTTACTTTTTTTACGTTTGCGTTTGACATTATCTTGTTTTGAAAATATGATTAAAATTTAAGTCCACCTTCTCTTGCTCCGTCAGCAAGTGATTTCACTCTTCCGTGATACAGGTAACCGCCACGGTCAAAAACTACTTCAGTTACACCTGCTGCAACAGCTTTTTCAGCCAACAGTTTTCCAACGTTTTTAGCTTGCTCGATTTTCGGACCTTTTACTTCAGCACCTTTATCGCTTGATGAAGCTGCAAGAAGTGTTTTTCCGCTCAAGTCATCAATCAACTGTGCATAAATTTGTTTATTGCTGCGGAAAACAGCCAGGCGTGGACGTTGCGCAGTGCCTTTAACTATTTTGCGTATCCTTCTGCGGATGCTTTCTCTTCTTAATACTTTTACTGTAGACATTGTTTTATTCTTTTAGCTATTTAAAAATTATGCTGCTTTTGCTGCTGACTTACCGGCTTTCTTCCTCAATATCTCACCTACATACTTGATACCTTTTCCTTTAAATGGCTCAGGTTTACGCAGTGAACGGATTTTTGCGGCTACCGCACCAATAAGTTGTTTATCGTGTGAAGTAAGTTTAATCATTGGGTTTTTCCCTCTTTCTGTAAGAGTTACCACTTTCACTTCTTTTGGAAGTTCAAATGTTACGTTGTGAGAATAGCCAAGAGTAAGTTCCAATAATTGTCCTTTT
Source organism: Chitinophaga pinensis (assembly GCA_945861685.1). Classification (GTDB taxonomy): domain Bacteria; phylum Bacteroidota; class Bacteroidia; order SXHM01; family SXHM01; genus SXHM01. Next base: position 6,799 of record CAMAVO010000153.1, read on the forward strand.
GCTTCGGCTTTGTAACCCACACCTACCAACTCCTGATCAATGGTGTATCCTTTAGAAACACCTTCAACCATGTTAGCGATAAGGGCACGGTATAATCCGTGTTGTGCTTTCAATGCTTTTTCTTCGCTGTTGCGGGTTAATGAAACAACTCCAGCATCAACTTTAACTTCAATTCCGTTGTTAATCTGCTGTTGCAACTCACCTAATTTACCTTTAACGGTAACGGTTTGTCCGGCAACTTTCACTTCAACACCCTGCGGAACATTTATAATGGCTTTTCCTATTCTTGACATTTTATTTTTTGTTTATTGCGTTTATGTTATTCGCAAATTCTTATCTAATTTCTTGTTGACTTATTGGATGTAGCATAAAACTTCACCGCCCACATTCTTTGTCTTTGCTTCTTTATCAGTCATTACACCTTGTGAAGTAGAGATAATAGCGATACCTAAACCATTCATTACGCGCGGCAGGTGTTTGTGGTCAGCATACTGTCTCAAACCTGGTGAACTTGCTCTTTCCAGCGATTTAATAGCCGAAATTTTAGTAATCGGATTGTATTTCAAAGCAATTTTGATGGTTTTAAAAACACCTTCGTCTTCGAATTTGTAGTTCAGGATATAGCCTTTTTCAAAAAGAATTTTAGTCATTTCTTTTTTCAGCTTCGATGCAGGAACTTCCACTACTCTGTGTTTTGCCTGGATTGCGTTTCTCAACCTGGTTAAGTAGTCTGCTATTGGATCAGTCATTGTATTTTTTGTTAATCGTTATTGTTAAATTAATTTTTTTACCAGCTTGCTTTGGTTATTCCCGGGATCAATCCGTTCAAAGCCATTTCACGAAATGT
>CAMAVO010000154.1 GCA_945861685.1 Chitinophaga pinensis
TTTTTTTTGAAGGACATATTTTATGGATTAGTGCAAGTTCTTCTTTTTGCTTTTCGCTTATGGCAATAATTTTAGAACTTCTCAGCGCAAGATAGCGCTCCACATTTTTATAAAATTCAGTTTTCAGTTTTCCGAAATAAGAATGAAAAACATGCCCGTGAAATGTATGCACTACCACCGGAACATTCATACTGAAAGCTGCCAACCGTCCCAAAGTTCCTGCTTTTGAAGCATGTGTGTGAACAATATCAGGCTTGAACTCTTTGATGATTTGTTTTAACTTCAGGTATGCTGCACGGTCTTCTTTCACATCTATTTCGCGTTTCATTTCGGGAATAATCAGAGGTTTTATTCCTAAATCTTCCAAAATATGTTCCGAGCCTTCTTCGCTATCGTCTTTTTCTCCTCCAACCAAAAGCGTTTCGAATTCAGGAGAAATGTATTTGGTCAGGTACGCAACATTATAAGTAGGTCCGCCAAGATTGAAACGGTTGGCAATGCGTAGAATTTTCGGCATATATCTTAGTTCACAGAGGCTTAAATGTAAGGATAATTAAAAAATCTAAGCCATATATTTTTTCCACCAATGCTGAAAAACCAAAATGTTCCAGGTAAGTGTGGCAGCATCTCCGGAGTCGGTTGAAAAAAGTTTTTGTTTCAGATTTTCAATTTCAGCAGGATTGAAAATCCCCTGCTCTTGTATAAAATCTTTGCTCAACAGGTCATCCACAATCATTGATTTTAGTCCGGTTCTGAACCATTTTAGTAATGGAACTTCAAAGCCTTGTTTCCCGCGATTGAAAAGCTCTTCAGGCAAATCTTTTCTGAATGTTTCTTTCAGAATTCGTTTGCCTGTTTGTGAATTTATCTTGAATTCAGAAGGTAATGAAAAAGCAAAATCAACAACTGTGTAATCCAGAAACGGAACACGCACTTCAAGGCTGTTTGCCATGCTCATTAAATCAACTTTCGTGAGCATATCGCCTTGTAAAACCAAGTGCATGTCTGTATAAAGAACTTCATTGAAATCACCATTGGCTTTAATGCCTTTTAGTATTTCATTCTTTCTGTTTTCATACTCTTCGCGCCTCTGCGCCTTTGCGAGCAATGCTTCTGAGCCATCAGCATCATACCACGAAGCCCATTTCCAGTAACGTTCTTTTTCTGAGAGGTTTAATCCTTCACCGAATTTTTGAAGTTGACGAACTTTATTTCCAAATGCAGAGTTACGCGATTTCGGAAGAGAATTCCATAAAGGATTTAATGTTTTAACTGCAGTTTCTGCTAACCCTTTTTTTCTCACCCTGAGTTCTGCCGCATGTTTGTTGTAGCCGCCAAACATCTCGTCAGCACCATCACCTGAAAGCGCAACGGTTACATGTTTGCGCGTCTGCATACTCAGGATATTAACTGCCAGTGCTGATGAATCAGCAAAAGGTTCGTCAATATAATTAAGAACGTTATTAAGATTTTCAAACAAATCGTCATTGCTGAGTTTAAAAACAGTGTGATTGGTGTTGAATTTTTTCGCCACGAGTTCAGCATATTTTGTTTCGTCAAAGAGCGGCTCGTCTTTATAGCCAATGGAAAAGGTGTTCAGATGTTTCGTGTGCCTTGAGGCTAATGCAACAATCACTGATGAATCAATTCCGCCACTAAGAAAAGCGCCCAACGGAACATCAGAAATCAATCTTTTCTGAACAGAATTATCCAATAATTCTTCCAGTTTTTGTTTTGCTTTTTCGTAATCTTTTTCAGGGTTTACAGGTGGTTGTTCAGGAATAGTGTAATATCTTTTTGTCCGTATTTCACCATTATGTATTTCCATAAAAGTTCCCGCTTCCATCTTTTTTACATTTCTGAAAATGGAGTTTGGCGAAGGAATATAATTGAACTGAATGTACTGCCAGAGCGAAGTTTCATCCATTTCGCGAGGTATTCCAAATGCCAGCAAAGCTTTTATTTCAGAAGCAAACAGCAGCTTGTTTTCGTCTTTGTAAATCAGCAAGGGTTTTATTCCCATTCTGTCGCGGGCAATAAAGGTTTTTTCTTCTACGTTATCATAAATCGCAAGGGCAAAAAAACCATTTATAAATTCCAGACAGGCAGCACCGTATTTGATGTAGAGATAAAGTAAAACTTCTGTGTCGCTGGTAGAGCGCAGCGGATAGTCTTTTACTTTATCACGGTGTTCTTTAAAGTTAAAAAACTCACCGTTGAAAACGATAGTGTATCTTCCTGATGCATCTGTAAACGGTTGATTGGCGACAGCACTTGTGTCAATGATAGCAAGTCTTCTGTGACCTAATGCAACATTGTTGTGAATGTATTTTCCTTCACCGTCAGGTCCGCGCAGGGCAAGTGTTTTCAGCGAATCGCCAAGAAGAGAAAAGCTTTCTTTTCCTTTTTCAGTAAACGCGATTACGCCTGTAATTCCGCACATTTAGAGATGTATCACTTCTCCGTAAGCAGCAGCAGCAGCTTCCATAATCGCCTCGCTCATGGTAGGGTGTGGGTGAACAGTTTTTATCAGTTCATGTCCTGTGGTTTCCAGTTTGCGTGCATGAACAAGCTCGGCAATCATTTCAGTAACGTTTGCACCAATCAGATGCGCACCTAACAATTCACCGTATTTTGCATCAAAAATCAATTTCACAAAACCATCGGCATTGCCTCCTGCTTTGGCTTTGCCTGAAGCAGTGAAAGGGAATTTGCCAATCTTTAATTCGTAACCGGCTTCTGTTGCTGCTTTTTCGGTGTAGCCAACGGATGCAATTTCGGGTTGACAATAGGTACAACCAGGAATGTTGTTATAATCCAATGGCTCAGGATTAAGCCCTGCAATTTTTTCAACACAAATAATTCCTTCTGCGCTGGCAACGTGCGCCAAAGCCTGTCCGGGCACACAATCACCAATGGCATAAATACCGGGGATAGTAGTCTGATAGTATTTGTTGACAAGGATTTTTCCCTTGTCGGTAGCAATGCCAACATCTTCCAGTCCGATGCCTTCAAGGTTAGCGGCAATACCGACTGCACTGAGCACAATATCCGCTTCCAGTTCTTCAACACCTTTCTTGGTTTTCACTTTCACTTTGCAGGTCTTTCCGGTGGTGTCAACTGATTCAACAGATGAATCGGTCATTATTTTTATTCCTGCTTTTTTGAATGAACGAGTTAATTGTTTTGAAACTTCTTCATCCTCTACAGGAACTATATTGGGAAGAAACTCAACAACGGTTACATCCACACCGATTGCTTTATAGAAATAAGCAAACTCAACACCAATTGCCCCTGAACCTACTACCACCATTGAATTTGGTTTCTTGTCCAAAACCATTGCTTCTCGATAACCGATTATTTTTTTGCCATCCTGTTTTAAGTTGGGTAACTCGCGTGAACGTGCGCCAACTGCAAGAATAATGCTGGTTGCTTCATAAATAGAAGTTGTTCCATCCGCAGCTCTTACTTCTACTTTTTTTGCTGCCTTTATTTTTCCGAAGCCCTGAATAACATCAATCTTATTTTTCTTTAAAAGAAATTGAACGCCTTTACTCATTCCGTCTGCAACACCGCGACTGCGCGTTACCATTGCAGTTAAATCTGCTTCTGCTCCATTGACTTTAATTCCATAATCAGCGGCATGGTTCAGGTATTCAAAAACCTGAGCGCTTTTTAATAAAGCCTTTGTAGGTATGCAACCCCAATTGAGGCAAACGCCACCCAATTCAGATTTTTCAACTATTGCGGTTTTTAAACCAAGTTGAGCAGCACGTATTGCAGCCACATATCCACCGGGTCCGCTTCCAATCACTATTAAATCGTAGTTCATTTTGTGTTGTTTAGTGGTTGCGAAAATAGGTAAAATTCAAAAGCCGTATTATTGCAGCAGATGAGTTATATTTTACATAACGGAAACCTCTTGCCAACGGGAACTTTATTGTTCAGTCATGCTCACCGTGCGTTCCGTTATGGCGATTCATTCTTTGAATCTATTCGCATTAAAAACGGCAAAGCTCTATTTGTTGAAGAACACTGCAAACGTTTAGATAAAACCCTAGCTGCATTGAAGATGCAGAAGCCTGAGCATTTTACTGCTGACTACTTTTCTTCCGCAGTGGAGCAACTGGCAAACGAAAACGGAATAGAGCAGGGTGGAAGAGCCAGACTTACATTTTATCGTGATGGTTCAGGGTTTTATCAAAGTGAAAGCAATGCTGCTTCATGGATTTTAGAGGCGGAAGCTATTTTTGATACTGAATATGTTTTGAACGAAGAAGGAATAAGTGTTGGCATTTTCCGTGAGATAAAGAAACCCTTCAATAAACTTTCAGAACTGAAGAGCGGTAATGCTTTGTTGTATGTTTTGGCTTCGGAGTTTACTAAGGAGCAAAAACTGGATGATTGCATTTTATTGAATGTTGCCGGACGAATCGCGGAAGGCAGCAACGCCAATGTTTTTGTGGTGAAGGATAATGTGATTTATACACCTTTGCTTTCTGAGGCATGCTTAGATGGCGTGATGCGTATGGTGATGCTATCTGTTGCCAAACGCGCAGGCATAGAACTTAAAGAAACAACTCTAGAAGAAAGTTTTCTTAAAACTGCTGATGAACTTTGGCTCACCAGTGCTTCGCGCGGTATTCGCTGGGTGAAGAGTTGTGAAGGCAAAACATTTGGGAACGAAAAGGCGAAGGAGTTTGTTGCTTTGCTGAATGCTTAGAGGAACTGGCTTCGACAGGCTCAGCCTGACCACGTCACCCTGAGCTTGTCGAAGGGTCTTTATTAATCGGAGTTTTAGATTTTGAGAGGTCAGGTAATAAATCCCAGTTACCATTAATAATTGCTTCTTTCTTTTTCCTTGACCAACCTTTTAATTGTTTTTCAAAATGGATTGCTTGTATCGGGTCATTAAAAACAGTATGAAATACAAGTTTTACAGGTCGCCTTTTAAATGTGTAACTTTCAATATCTATTCCCTCATTGTGTTCAGCAACTCTCCTTTCAACATCATTTGTAACTCCTGTGTAATAGGATTTGTCAGAACATTCAAGGATGTAAACAAACATTTGTTTCATAATTAATAGCACTTCGACAGGCTCAGTGTGACGATGTTGATGTTTTATTTAAACACTTCGACAGGCTCAGTGTGACAGGCTGCCCACCCTCTTCCACGCTTCTCCCATCCCATCAATAATATCCATTGCCGTCATTCCATGTTCACTCATTTTCTCTGCGGCAATATCACCGGCAACACCGTGCAAGTAAACACCCAACACACTTGCTTCATGCGGTTTGTAGCCTTGAGCCAGCAGACCACAAATAATCCCGGTAAGCACATCACCGCTGCCACCGGTTGCCATTCCGGGATTACCGGTTGAGTTGAAATAAACCGTTCCGTCAGGGAATGCAATTGCAGTATGCGCACCTTTTAAAATAATGTAAAAGCCATACTTCTTCGCCATTTCGCGTTGCAGTTTTAAACGTTCAAAGCTGTTGTCGCTTTTGCCAAATAATCGTTCAAACTCTTTTGGGTGTGGTGTTAAAATACTTCCGCCACGCATGAAATGAAACCATGTTTTATTTTCAGCAATCATGTTGAGTGCATCGGCATCATACACCATGTTTATGGTGGTATCCTGAATCAATAGTTTTAATGCTCTTGCTGTGTCAGGGTCATTGCCGATGCCGGGACCAACAGCAACTGCATTGCAGTTTCCTGTTTTTATCCGTCCGGAGATATGTGTTTCGTTCTCATCGGTTTCGCACATGGCTTCGGGAACAGTAGATTGTAACACCGTGTAACCGCAATTGGGTATATGAGCACTGACTAATCCCGCGCCTGCTCGTAGCGCACTCTTAGCAGCCATTACAGCAGAACCCATTTTGCCTTTGCTGCCTGCAACAATCAGGGCATGACCGTAGGTTCCTTTGTGCGAAAACTTCTCACGCTTTTTCAGTAAGGGTAAAATATTTTCTTCGGTGATGTAGTGATAATCAGTTGTTGTCTGTGCAATAAAATCTTTGCCTAAACCAATGGGCAACACCTGCCATTCGCCAACAAAGGGAGCATTTTCAGGAAAGAGGAAAGCAAGTTTCGGTAACTCAAACGTGAGTGTATAATCTGCGCAGACCACTTTGCCTGTATTAGCAGAATTATCTTCTGCAAAAAGTCCGGTTGGGATGTCTATTGAAATAATGGTTGCTACCCTGGATTTATTGATGTGCTCCACAACATCGGCAAGCAAGCCTGTTATTGGTTTTGATAAACCACTGCCAAGTAAGGCATCAATAATAACAGCAGTTTCAGCTATTTCAGGTAATTGTGATGTTTCTGAAATATCAACGATGTCAATATTTTTGCTTTTATCTAATCTTGACAGATTGGTGGAGAAATCCGGTGTTGTTTTATCGTTGTGGCGGATAATAAATACTTTGATTTCATACTGTTTCGCGGTGTTAAGAATGCGTGCAATGGCTAAGCCGTCACCGCCATTGTTGCCTGTTCCGCAAAAGATGTAAAATGAAGCACCGTCTGAATATCGGTCTGCAATCCATTCGGTGCATGAGTTTGCTGCCCGCTCCATTAAATCAATAGAAGCAATGGGTTCGTGCTTTATGGTATAAGCATCGGCTTCGCGGATTTGGGAAGTGGACAGGATTTTCATTTGTTACTTTTACCGCAAAGTTCGCAAAGAATGCGCAAAGTTCGCAAAGCAAGTAGTACAGTTTATCATTTAAGTCTTTTTGAGAAAAGAAGGGTTACTGCTGAAATGCCTTTGCGGTTGGGTTTTGAGTTGCATAATGATAAGGTTTATACTAATCTTAATATTCCTTTTATCATCAGGTTTGTAGCGCGTGCTTCTTCCATCAAAAGCACTGAAAACAAGAATGCCTATGGCATTCAGCATATCACTGATTATAGAGCAGGAACATTCTTCAGAACCGGGTTTGACAGTTACAAAGGTGAGTTTGCCATTCTTCTTCCTTTTCTGCGGTTATGGTTACAGTGCGATTACCTGAGCAATAATTTCAGACAGTTTGGAAGATTCTCCATTCTTGTTTTTTTGCTGAAGATAAAATGGAATGAGCTTACCTTTAGAATAGGGTTGTTAGGCTTCAGGTTTAGTTTGAGGCTGGCAGGAGATTAGCTCTTCGACAACACTTCGACAAGCTCAGTGTGACATTGTCAGGCTGAGCCTGTCGAAGCCTTAATTAGCCGCAAACGGATTCGAAAACTTAGGATCGCGCATTAACTCATAGTCTGTTAATGTTTGCAGAAATGCTACCAATGATCGTTTCTGAACTTCGGTAAGGTTTAGTTTTCTTGGGTTGCCAAAATCAGAGCCACCACCAGGTAAAGGATCAATAACAGGGATACCGTTTCCACCACCATCACCTTCAAGGAAGAAAAAACCACCACCTTCGGTTAAGCGGTAATCAAGGTTGCGGTGTTTTTTAACGCCTGTGTTGTAGTGCTCTATTACATCTTCCAACGAAATAAAACGGCCATCGTGCATGTAAGGCGCTGTTACCGCCACATTGCGCAGTGAAGGCACTTTGAATAAACCATCATAAGCAGCATCCTGATTTACCAGTAAATCACCCATACCATTGTC
>CAMAVO010000155.1 GCA_945861685.1 Chitinophaga pinensis
AAACGAACTGAGCAAATTGAAGTGGTAATGATAAACGCAGCCTGGCTTATTCCTTTATTGCCTTTAGTTGGTTTTCTGATCAACGCGCTTGGAAAAAAATGGCTATCAAAAAATATAGTTTCACTTGTTGCATGCGGAAGTGTTCTTGGTTCGTTTGTAATAGCTACGGGAATTTTTATTGAGTTAATGGGTGGCGCAAGTGCTCAGACTTTAAGTCTCGGAGAACTAATGAATGCCGGTGGATTCTCGGTTTCGCTTTCTCTTTTGATTGATCCGCTTTCTGTCCTGATGACCTTAATTATCACAGGCATTGGTTTCTTTATCCATGTTTATTCTGTTGGCTACATGAGCCATGACGAAGGCTTTGCGCGTTATTTCTCTTACCTGAATTTGTTTGTGTTCTCGATGCTGATGCTGGTGTTGGGAGCTAATTATATCCTGATGTTTGTTGGTTGGGAAGGCGTAGGTTTCTGTTCTTATTTACTTATCGGTTTTTGGTTTGGCGATAATGCAAATAACGATGCTGCAAAAAAAGCATTCGTGATGAATCGCATTGGTGATGTTGGTTTTCTGACAGGAATTTTTTTAATTTTTATCACCTTCGGAAGTATTGAATATGCCCAGGTATTCAGCAGCGCGGCTGCTATGCCTGCGGGATTAGCTGTTATTACTACTATTACGCTGCTCCTTTTTATTGGTGCAACCGGAAAGAGCGCACAAATTCCTTTGTTCACCTGGCTGCCTGATGCAATGGCGGGACCAACTCCTGTTTCAGCGTTGATACACGCTGCAACGATGGTAACTGCTGGTATTTACATGATCGTGCGTTCCAACATTCTGTTCACACTTGCACCGATCACGATGGAGGTTATCACGTATGTTGGTGTGGCTACTGCATTGCTCGGAGCATTTGTTGCCATCACACAAAACGATATTAAAAAGGTGCTGGCTTATTCTACTGTTAGTCAGTTGGGTTATATGTTTGTTGCGGTTGGAGTAGGAGCATACTCAACCGGAATGTTCCACTTGATTACACACGCATTTTTTAAAGCACTTCTCTTCTTAGGTGCAGGAAGTGTTATTCACGCAATGAGCGGTGAGCAGGACATTCGTAAAATGGGGGGATTGAAAAAAGATTTACCTGTAACGTATCTTACCTTTCTTGCCGGAGTTTTGGCTATTGTTGGTTTGCCGCCTTTCTCCGGTTTCTTTTCGAAAGACGAAATTCTTGCTAAAGTATTTGAACATTCAACGGTGCTTGCGGTGGTAATGGTCATCACGTTTATGATGACTGCCTTCTATATTTTCCGAATGTTCTTTCTTGTTTTCTTTGGAGGTTTCAGAGGAAGCGAAAAACAAAAATCGCATTTACATGAATCACCTGCGGTGATGACTGTGCCTTTGATTGTTTTAGCTGTTCTTGCTGTTGCAGGTGGTTTTATCAATGTTCCTGAAACATTGTTCGGGCATCATGCACTGGCGAATTTCCTGGAGCCTGTGTTGCGTCCGTCATTGGCAATTATCTTTAGTGAAGAGCCTTCACATGCCACTGAATATATGTTGATGGCAATTGCTATTGCAGGAACATTAGTGATGTTTGCTGTGGCTTATTCGCGATACTTAACTAAGTCGCATGTGCCTGCTGCTTCAGAAAAAGAGCAATCATTTCTGTATCGTCTTTCAAGCCGCAAAGGATATATTGATGAATTCTACGATATGATTATCCGTAAGCCGCTGGATTGGATTTCATCGGTATTGAATGATGTGTTTGACAAAAACATTTTTGACCGCATTGTAAATTCTGTGGGTGAATTAGTGGTAGTTGGAAGTGGTGTTGCACGTTTGCTGCAAACCGGTAAACTTGGGTTTTACCTCTTTATAATGGTAGCAGGAATTACGGCTATGTTGTTTTTTAATTTTATGTTTTAGCGCGGGATGATAACGATATCACTACTTTGTTTACCACTACTTGCAGCGATTTTTCTGCTTATTTCGCGCAGCGCAATGGCCAAACAAATTGCCTTGGTTGCAACGATTGCCGAATTGGTAATTGCAGTTGTTGCCGCTGTTCAGTTTGTTCAGAATTCATCGGTTCAGTTTCTTGCCAACTACTCGTGGATACCTTCTTTAGGTATTGATTTTAAAGTGGGAATGGATGGTATCAGTTTATTGCTGGTTTTGCTTACTGCTTTCCTGATGCCGTTTATTGTTCATGTTTCGTTTAAGAAAAACTACGATAAAGAATGGGCCTTTTATGCCTTGCTGTTACTGGCACAAAGCGGATTGATTGGCGTATTTACTTCGCTCAATGGTTTCTTGTTTTACTTCTTCTGGGAGGCAGTTTTAATTCCTGTTTACTTCCTTGCCATCTTATGGGGAGGCGAAAGAAGAGTTGCTGTTACGTTTAAGTTTTTCATCTATACGGTGCTGGGTAGTTTTTTTATGCTGCTTGGGTTTATCTATTTGTACTTGCAAACTCCGGGAGGTTCGTTTGATATGGCTGCATTGCAGTCAGTGCAGTTAGACCGTGAGGCACAAGGCTGGGTTTTCTGGGCGTTCTTTATTGCGTTTGCTATTAAAATGCCGGTGTTTCCTTTTCATACCTGGCAGCCTGATATGTATGCCGAGTCTCCGGTTTCGGTTACCATGCTGCTTTCTGCATTGATGGTGAAGATGGCTGTTTACGGTGTGTTCCGCTGGATATTGCCTGTTACTCCACTTGCTGTTGAAGACTGGGGGAATGTTGTTATAATACTTTCAGTTACAGGAATTATTTATGCTTCGTGCATTGCTATTGTTCAGAAAAACCTGAGAAGATTAGTTGCTTATGCTTCTATCGCTCACGTTGGATTGATGTCGGCAGGTGTGTTTTCAATGAACGCAGAAGGCTTGCAGGGCACAATGTTTCAGATGCTGAGTCATGGAATTGGAGCGGTTGCTTTGTTCTATGTGATTGAAATGATTTACGAGAAAACAGGAACCATGGAAATTGCTTCGCTTGGAGGAATAACAAGTAAAGCGCCTGTGTTTGCTACTATTTTTTTAATTTTTATTCTCAGCACCATTGCTATGCCATTGACCAATGGTTTCTGGGGTGAATTTTTATTGCTGCTTGGTGTTTACAAATACAGCATGGTGTTAGGAACCATCAGCACATTGACAATTGTATTGGGCGCTGTGTATATGCTGCGCATGTATCAGGCAAGTATGCTTGGAAAAACAAGTGCGGTTACACAAAGCTTTACCGATGTAACATTGCAGGAAGGAATTATTTTATCGGTGATTGTGGTAGTTATTTTCTGGATGGGTGTGCAACCTTCTGTTTTTATAGACATTGCAAAACCTGCTATTGAAAACATTCTTTCACCTGTAACACAAACAGTAATAAACTAAAGAGAAATGAACGCGCTGCTTGTATTATCTATTGCCGGATTAGCTGCTCTCTTCTCAGGTTTCTCGCACAATAAGAAACTGGCAGTTATTGTTTCGTTGCTTGGTTTGGCGGTTGCTTTTACGGTTAATGTTCTGGATTGGAACACAGCAGTGCGTTATTACAACGACATGATTTTTGTTGATAATTATGCCATCGCATTTACGGGAGTAATGGCGCTTACCATGTTGCTGATAGTTGCCCTGTTTGTTGATTATAAAGAGAGCGTTGAAGTGCCGAATGCAGAGATTTTTGCTTTGTTATTTTTCTCATTGGCAGGCGGAGTAATGCTTGTTTCGTATTCTAATTTGCTGATGCTTTTCTTAGGCATTGAAATACTTTCCATTCCGCTTTATATTTTGGCAGGAAGCAAAAGACACACGCTTACTTCTAACGAAGCTGCGATAAAATATTTTTTACTGGGCGCATTTGCCTCTGCCTTTTTATTGTTTGGTATTGTTTTGATTTACGGTGTTACAGCATCGTTTCATATTGAAACAATTGCTGCTTATATAAAGAATGCCAACGGACAACCGCCTGCACTTTTAGTAGCCGGTATGTTCATGCTTATTGGAGGACTAGGCTTTAAAATATCTGCTGCTCCTTTCCATTTCTGGACACCCGATGTGTATCAGGGTTCGCCAACAATCGTTACTACGTTTATGTCAACGGTTGTTAAGACTGCAGGTATTGCCGCCTTCTACCGTTTGTTTGCTTACGCTTTTCCTGCCATTACTGCCGAGTGGATACCAACTATTTCGGTGCTGGCAGCCTTGACTATGACGGTTGGTAACGTTACTGCAGTTTTCCAGAGCAGTGTAAAACGAATGCTGGCATATTCAGGTATTGCACACGCAGGTTATTTGTTGATTGCATTTGTTTCCATCAGCAGCAATCCCGAGAGTTCGGTGTTATATTACCTGATTGCGTATGCTGTTTCTACTGTTTGTGCTTTTGCAGTGCTGATGGTAATACAACATACTACCGGCAGCGAAGAAGTAGATGGCTTTAAAGGTTTATCAAAGCGTAGTCCTTTTCTTGCTTTGATTACTACCGTTGCATTTATTTCATTGGCAGGTATTCCGCCTACTGCGGGTTTCTTTGCCAAGTTTTATTTGTTCTCGGGTGCTGTAAAAGCAGGGCATCTGTGGCTTACCATTATTGCGGTGCTTAATTCCTGCATTGCTATCTATTATTACTTCCGCGTTATTACTGCGGTTTATTCTTCTGGTACCGATTCAACTCCAATTGAATTAGGCACAGTGCAGAAAGCGGTGATGATTATTACTGCGGTGCTGGCGGTTGCGCTGGGGTTATTTCCGGAGATGATTATCTCGTTGCTTTAATTCAGCTTGTTCACATCTTTTACTACAATTTCTTTCCGTTCGTAGGAAAGTAATCCTGCATGTTCAAGATCATTGAGCAGTTGTGTAACGGTTTGTCGGGTGGAGCAAATGAGGTTAGCAATATCCTGATGGGTAAGATAGTTTTCAAGAGTTATTTTATTGCCTTCACGTTTGCCTTCGCGCAATGCCCAATCTTTAATAAAACCAATCAGGCGTGTTTTTACATCTTTAAAGACAAGGTTGGAATAACGGTTTTCAAGACGCTTAAAACGGAAGCCCACAAACTTGGTAAACTTCAACGCTACAGAAGGGTAGTGCTCCATTAATGATTCAAAATCTTCAAGCCGGAAGCTACAGATAGTTACATCTGACATAGCTTGTGCATACTCCGTATTTTTATTTTCACTGTCTAATGAAAGTTCGCCAAACAAGTCGCCCGACTGCAGAATATCAATTATGATTTCATTGCCGCTTTCATCCATCTCTGCAATTTTTATGCGCCCGCGTTTAAGGAAAAAAATACGTTTCAGTTCATCATTGGCAAAATAAATAACATCGTTCTTCTTTACTTTTTTGTAATTGATTATAACGCACAACTCTTCTATCTGTGAGTTTTTTAACACAGAAAAAAGTTTGTGGTTGCGCAGGTGCCAATATTTGTTTTCGATTTGCATTGATGAAATTCAATGCTAAGTTACTAATGAAAATGATTCACAAGGAAGGTATGTCAGGCTTGCAATGACTGCTTATGTTCGCGCAGGTATTTTATAAAAGTAAACAAGGGAGTAAATTGTATGCCCCGTTTTTTATTCTGCATGGCAATTCTGAAAATAATGTTGCTATGGAAAAGCACAGATTGCAAGGCTTTCAGCAGGTTCATATCCTTACCGTAAATATGAGCAGGTTCTGAAGCAATGCCATTAAGCTCCATTATTTTTATGTTTTTACCGGCATATAAATCTTCAAGGCTTTTTACTTTTAAATCAAAACGACCGTAATAAAAGCCGGGCATTTCTGAGGCAAGCTTATCAAATACTGTCAGCAGTTGCTCATTGATTAGATCATTGGCATTTATAAATTCCGTTCCGCGGCAATGGTTTCCTATGGGTTCAATCAAGAGTGTTTCTCCTTTTTTCAAAACATGCTTCATTTGTTCGCCTAGTTTTATAGCAGTGTTTTCTAACTGAAAGCGAGAACGCAATGATGCATTCATTAATTCTTTTACTGTTGAAACACCATCACCTGTAACAGACATAAACTCTTTTTTAGTTACCGAAGTAATTTCGCTTTTTGTTCCATCGGGCAGGCGGTAATAAAGTATTCCCAACTCAATAGGAAAGGTTATAAATTCCTGCAGAATAAATTATCCAACGCTAGTAGTTACATAGTTTTCAAGTTCTTCTGCAGTATTTATTTTTTCAACGCGAAAACCGCGCTCGCCTTTGTCGGGCTTGCAGATAACAGGAAAGTCAAGCTCTGCATCTTGCATTGCAGTAAGTATTGTTTCCGTTTTATCGGCAGAAGAAAAGTAAAGTGTAAGCGGAAGATATTCAGCAGAGATAAGTTTGAGCACATCGCCTTTTGAATTTCCCCAGAAACCAGAATGTTCAATGGCAGGGTTTACTGCTGTGTAATAAGTGAGTGAACGTGCACGCAGCGATAAAAACAACCAGTAAAGTGTAAACGGGAAATAAAAACAGGTTACCGGCCAGTATTCATAATAAATGATTTTTGCCAGCCAGAGTGGCAAACGATTTTTCATTTACTGAACGTGCAGTTTTTCTTCTTCCTGTTGCTGTTTAGCATACTTTACCGTAGAATAGGCTATTCCGAAATTTTCGGGAACGGCTACTTCAGGAAAAGAATTTTTAAGAGCTATTTTAATAATGGCGGCATGATGCACCACATGTTCAATGTTATAAATAAGCTCACGGTAAACTGTGGTGGCTATGCTGTTGACTGCTGCTTCATCATTTGAAAAATTAACAAGCAGTGTAAGTTGCTTATCAGATGAGTTCATTATTTTTTCTTTTATGATTTCAAGCGTTTCGGTAGCCAGAAATTTATCATTCTCCAGTAACGTGTTATGTTCACGGGCATCGTAGTTTACCGTTCCGTTTTTATAGCCACGCAACAGACAATCATAAAATTCAATGATGTGGCGGATGTTTTTGCCTATGCTGCTTCCGTTAAGTATAGCAAGCGGACGGGCAAATTCTTCATTGCTGAGTTTTTCAGTAACGGTTATTACTTGCGTAATTATTTCAGCGGAGGTAGAACGCAACATTTATTTTTTAAAATTAAAATTGATTTGATAAGCAAGACTTACTACCATGGAACGGGTAAGCCCGTCAGCACGGGTTTCGCGCACTAAAACAGGGAAGCCGAAGTTTAATCCGAAACTTGATCTTGGTGTGAAAATATATGTTGCCGAACCGGTAATATTTAAAGTCACACCACTTGAACCTGCCAATTCTGTTTCTACTCCGGTAGCATCGGTGTATTTATCTTTATTCAATCTGTAGATTCCAAGTAATCCTGCAGAGAGATTTATTTTTTTAAGGATAAAAATTTTCTCGGCACGCAGTAACATATCGTCACCGCGGTTTAATTTATTGGATACAAAATACTTTTGTGCATCTGCATCACCTGTCCAGCGTGAAGCAAGAAAACCATTTTCATTTTTGTTGGCTAACACACGTTGATAACCCGCAGAAAAATTCCAGGTTTTGTACATGAACTTAACACCGATTATTCCGTCATACGTTGCTAAGCTTCGTTGATAAGGCATGGGAAGCGGTCTTCCGTTT
>CAMAVO010000156.1 GCA_945861685.1 Chitinophaga pinensis
CAATTGGGCCGGGAGGCAGCATGTTTAAAGCCAGCGGAGGATTTACAGTGATTGTAACTGTTTCGGCAGGAGCAGGGCAATTGTTATTATCATCCACGTTAATAGTGTAAATGGTTGTTACAATTGGTGCAACGGTTGGGTTTGCAATAGTTGGAGTAAGCAATGTTGGGTCGGCAGGAGCGGCTGTCCATGAATAGGTGTAACCGGGTGTTCCGCCCTGAGGTGTTGCTAACAGATTAGTGGTTGAGCTAATGCAAATGGTAACATCTGTTGAAGTTAGAATTGCAACAGCTGTTGGTTCTGTAATAATTATAGTATCTCTTGCTATACAACCAACAGCATCAGTAGCTGCAGCAATATAAGTAGCGGCACATAATCCGGTTGCATTGGCAGTTAATTGACCCAAAGATATATTCGTGGTCAAGTCAATCCAATCATAACTAAGCACTCCAATAAATCCGGGACTTGCAACCATGTCAGCTGTTCCGTCACAGGTTCCGTTGCAGGTAGCATTAGTTGACGCAGTTACGTTTACTGTAAATCCTGCGCTGTTTGGAACTGCTACTGTTCCTGAGACCGTGCATCCGCTGTTATCCTGAACAACTACATTATAGGTTACAGGAAGAAGTCCGTTAAATGTTCCGCTTGCCTGAAAACTTGCTCCATTGTCAATGCTGTATTGATATGGTCCGCCATCACCATCAGCCCCGGTGAGGGTAAGTGAACCATCAGGGTTTCCGCAATTAGCGGTTGTAGTTGCAGAGGTAAAAGTAACCAATGGAAATTCTGAAACGGCAACAGTAACCGGTTGCGATTCGCAATTGTTATTGTCCCTTATCACTAAATCATAATTCCCTGCCGAAAGAGCGTTAAATGTATTGGATGCCTGAAAAGTATTTCCGTTATCAATGCTGTATTGATAAGGAGCAACTCCTCCTGTTGGGTTTGTTATGTCAATTGATCCATCACTAAATCCATTGCAGGTTGCATCAATTATTACAGAAGTAAAAGAAAGGCTATCAACGATAACTATCATTGAATCGGCTGACCCGCAATTTCCCGGCAACGTATATACAATGTTGTGGTTACCTGCACCTGCAACTGACGGACTAAATAAACCTGCCGGGCTAACTCCCGGTCCGCTCCATGTTCCGCCCGGTTCAACCGAAGTTAAATTCACAGGATTTCCTGAAACGCAAAATGGCCCCGCAGGATTTACAGAGGGGTCTCCTGCGGGGGTGTAATCAAACCACATGGAGTCGGTATGCTGGCAACCATAGGTATCTGTTATGGTAAGATAAAACCAGGTGTCCTGCTGCGGTGCCGGGTCTACAAGTGTATTTAAACTGGTGGTGGCATTGGGAATTGCTACAGCAGGATTTGCCGTCCATTGAAAGGTTGATGTACTATTTAAGTTATGCACAGCAGCAGGAGGAAACGGTACAGTATACGTTGCTGCGGAGGCGTAACTGCACGAATTATCATTGATAACCTGATTAATTGGACCTGATGCATAGGTAATGGTTGAAGGTCCGCAGGTGCTGTTACCTGTAAATGTTATAGTAGAATTAGTAAGAAAACCTACGTCAGCTCCAATGCAGTCCCATATTTGCACCTGCCAGCCACCGGCACTTGCATCGCAGCCATAAATGCCGGCTGCACCATTCCCTTCATTTAATTCAAACGTTCCCGAAAGCGGAACGGGCTGTGCACAGCCATTAAAAGGATTTCCGCTTGTGGTTGTAAAGCAAAGATTATTGATGTTGTTTCCACTATTACAGTTAGAACCTGCCTGCACAGCAATTGCCTGCTCTAATTGCATTACGGGCGATCCGCAGCTTGCAGGACCTACCAGGTAAAACCCTAAATCGGATACAAAGGTGTGAGTTGCGCTAAAACAAACAGTTACATCCGTAGTGGGTCCAATTAAAAAAGCTGATGGCGGAGGATCATAATAAGTAAAACTTGAATTTCCGTTAACTACTGCTGATAACGGAACCGAATCGCAGCCCGGTATAATTGTATCTACGGTTACATCTTCTTGTATTACCCAAACCCAGGTTTGGTAACAACTGGTATTTCCGTTTCCGTCAGTAATTGTTACTTTATATCCGCCTGATGCCAGACCGGAAATTGTAGATGACGGAACACCGTTGTTGGTTTGAAACGGATCATACGATTGTGTGGCAGAGTTGTATTGTCCCCAGGCAAAATTCCATCCCGGTGTTCCTCCTGAAGGCGTTGCTGTTAACGAGCCAGACACCGGATTATCAGCAGCATCGGGCGAGCAAAAAATATAAATCTGGTCGTTGGGATTATAATTGGTATAGGTGGTACTTATATTATTGCTTGCCAGTGGGGCGGTAATTTGTGCTGATACTAATGCGGGAACTAATAGTGCTGTTGCCGCAACTAGAAAGAGAACAAACCGGACAATGCAACGATAGCGCACGTTTATTTTACAGATAGATTAATTCAACCATTTCTGCATAGCAGAGGTGTATGCAAATGTAGTAATAATTGAAAAGGTTTCTATATGTATTTATAAAAAAACAAAACCCCAATAATTACCGCGAACGTATTCTTTTCTTTTTCTTTTTCGGATGTTGGCTGGTATGAAAAACAGCAAAAACAATTACTGTATTTTTATCTTCAATCTGGTAAAGAATAACGTAAGAGAACTTTTTCAGTGGGGCTTCTCTTATTTCACCGTGCTTTTTCTGAAAGATTGCAGGATTTGATTCTAAGTAAGAAAGCAGTTCTTCAACATCATCAATAAATTCATAACCTAAGCCCTGCTTTTGCTCTTCGTGCCATTGCGATGCCTCGTAAATATCCTGATTGGCTTCGGGTTTGTTGTAAACGGTAAACTTCATTTACCCAATTCTTTTCTGATGGCTTTTAGTGAGGCTTTCCAGGGGTAGTTTTCGGTTTTACCTGCTTTATGGTTTTGGACCCGTTTATCAAGTTCAGCTAACTGTTTTGCTGATAAACCCAATTCACTATTGCTGAATTCTTTTACCATTACAAAGACACTTTTTAAAAAACGCTCGTCATTTACAGCGCCAAGCATTTTAGTGATGTTGGTTTTTAATTCTACTGTGCTCATGTTTTAATGTTTGCTACAAATATAAGCCTTTCTAAAAAGGTAATAAGTAATATTTAAGAGGTAATATTTACCGGCAGCCTGCCAACAAATATTACCTCTTACTTATTAAATCTTAAATAGCTTACTCTTTTACAACCTTCCTGTTTACCTGCTGCTCGTCCGCCTGAGGCGGACTTAGTAAATAAATGCCTTTGCTGAGTGCGCTTAGGGCCTATTTGTCGTAATAGTGTCCCATAGCTGAAATAACCTCAACGGTTACTTTGTTTTCATTAACCTTGTATATCAGCCTGTCTTTTAAATTAATTCTCCGGGACCAAAAGCCTTGCAGTTGATGTTTCAATGCTTCAGGCTGCCCTGTTCCGGTAAACGGATGCACTTCTAACTCGCTGATGATTTTCGTTATCTTATTCAATGTAGCCTTATTTCCGGCTTTTTTGTGTTTCTGTAAATCCTTTATAGCGGTTTCAGTATATTCAATTATATACTTTCCCATAGCTGTTGGGTTTTGATTTTTATGCGTTTGTCGTTTTTATCGGACGACAGAACTTTATTTACAAAACTTTTACTGTAAGCTTTTTTTTCATCCGTTTCAACAAGCTCCACAGCTTTACTTTCCTTTGCCGAAGAGCGTAACAATTCCATAATCGCTTTGCCTAAACTGCTTCGTTCGTTTATTTTTACTGTTAATGTAGTCATGGTGCATTTCTTTATTTCTGCAAATATACGCCTTTATAAAAAAGTAAGAGGTAATATTTACCGGCAGGCTGCCAATAAATATTACCTCTTAAATATTACTTATTAAATAGCTTACTCTTTTACAACCTTCCTGTTCACCTGCTGCTCGTCCGCCTTAGGCGGACTTAATAAATAAATGTCCCTGCCTGTGGCGGGACTGAGTGTGCTTATATCTAAATTAAACGTTACCTGACTTTTTATTAAACAGTTTAACAAAAGGGTATTTCAAGATTTTAGAATCTGCTGTAAGTAAGGGGATATCTAATACTCTTGCAGTAGCAACAATAAGTTGGTCGGCAGGGTCTTTATGAAAATTGCCCGGAAGTCTTGTGGATTCAACTATAACAGGAATATCAAGCGGCAAGACAGTTACATTGTAATAATCTATGGCTTCTTTAAGCCATTGTTCAACGGATATATTCAACTCTAATTTTCCAAGTTCAACGAGTTTTGCCACTTCCCAACACGAAATACTGTTAATCACAATTTCATCATCTTTCTGTTTTTCAAGAAAGCTGCGGTGCTCTTTATTTAGTGAATTGGAATTAGTAACCCACCAAATCCAAATATGGGTATCAATAATTATCATTTGTTTGCTTCTCACTGATTAGGGTTTACAGCAGAATCAAATGGGTGTTCATATTTTAGCAAGGTGCCTTCAAGCGGATATTTTCCTGTCTTTACTTTTTTAGCAGCCGATTTTTTTCCATTAATATCAACGCCCAGTGTT
Source organism: Chitinophaga pinensis (assembly GCA_945861685.1). GTDB lineage: Bacteria > Bacteroidota > Bacteroidia > SXHM01 > SXHM01 > SXHM01. The sequence continues at coordinate 4,575 of CAMAVO010000156.1, forward strand.
TTTAAAAAACCAACTAATGATTCGTACACCTTTTTGTCTGTTATTTTAATGACTTGTTCCATAATTATGTTTTTTGTTGCTACAAATATAAACCTTTTATAAAAAACAAAGCCCCACGCCTTAGGCGCGGGGCTTTTGTTTTTAGCTCTTGCTGCTTTACTCTTTTACAATCTTCCTATTCACCTGCTGCTCGCCATCAATCAGGCTTAGTAAATAAATGCCTTTGCTGAGTGCGCTTATATCTAAATTTAACTTGGTTGCGGTTACGCTGCCGCTTAACAATACCTTACCTGTTATGTCTTGTAATTGGTAAATGCCTTGGGCTGTTGCAGTTTCAATGGTGAGGGTATTAGTTACGGGGTTGGGGTAAATAGAAATTAAAGGAGAAGAGGAAACTTCTGATATTCCAGTAGAAGATGAATACTTGTAAATAGTTCCATTTTCACCCACGGCATAACCCGTATGTGGACTTGTAAAATAAACTGCATTGAGTGTTACACTTGTGTTATATGACATAGTCCATGTTGAACCACCATCCACAGTTTGAATTAATGTTCCTGAGTTTATACCATTACCTCCAACTACATAGCCAGTATCAACGCTTGTAAAAAAAATACCGAGAAGAGGATTGGAGATAAAGGGGTTGCTCAATAATGTCCAATTGGCTCCTGCATCAGTTGTTTTATAAATGGTTTCTCCATTATCTCCACTTCCACAAGCATATCCGATGTTAGATGTTGGAAAGTGTATATCTGCTGCACTAAAATTATTTGAACCCGTTACATGGTTTGTCCAACTATTACCACCATCGGTTGTTTTGAAAATCCCACTCCCGCCTGAAACAAAGCCAGTATCAGCACTTGTAAAAAAAACAGATATTCCGTCCATTGCTCCTGAAATACCGCTTTCAATCCAGTTATCACCTCCATCTGTAGTTTTCATAAAACTGGCTTCACTGTTACTGTTCATAAAACCACATACATAACCAAGGTTATCATTTACAAAATACATGTCCCAAGCTAATACATCTAAAGGAACATAACCAGGTGTCCAATTTGCTCCTCCATCTGTTGATTTTTCTACTCCATTTGCAGTAATAGTATATCCGGTTTGTATGCTTGAAAAATAACAAGGGTAGGGTGCAGTAAGACTTCCTGTTTCTTGCCACGAATCACCTGCATTAGATGTTTTATATAAACCGGCATCACCATAAACAAAACCTATATCCGCTGATGGAAATTGCACACCATACAGATTTTGATTTGTTCCTGATGTTAATTCTGTCCAACCTTGTGCAAAGGAAAGTTGAACTGTCATTAAGAGTATTCCCGATAATTGAAGTAATTGTTTTTTCATTTGGTTTTGGTTTGTTAAAGGTTGGTAATTATAAATAAAAATCCCCTCTTCCTTCTAAATATCAAAAAAAAGAAGAGGGGATACTAAATTCTTTCTACGGCATCGGCATCATCACCACATTCAATGTTACCGGATGAGCAATATCTGTAATTACCACTCCGGGCATTGATTGTGGCATATAGCCCGGTTTGTTAAAGTTAAAAGTATATGTGCCCGCAGGTATGCTGCCAAAGCCATAGTTTCCGTTGCTGTCGCTTTGGGTAGTAAGTGCGGGTAGTCCCATTATGTTGATGCTAACACCTTGTACGGGTAGGGCAGGTGTACCTGCGGGACCTACTACGGGTTGTGTTACTTTTCCTTTCAGTATCATAGGAGTAGCTTCGTCACTGGCAGGCAGCAGGTACTTTTGAAATTTTGCATAATCATCACGGAAAATAAGCTTTCCGGTTTCGCATACGGTTTGACAAATGGCGTAAACGGCATTGTGTTTTTGTGAGCGGTCGCGGGTATAAACGGGTATGTCGGTTTTAAATTTTTCCTGTTCGGTATCGGCTGTTAAAAGGGCTGCATGCAGGGTTTCTATTTCAGCAATCATAGCCGCTGTGTAGTTTTTGGCTATAAGCTGTGCGCTGTATTCGGTGGCTGCACCATGCAAAAGCCTGAAAAACTTTAGCATACCGCTGTGGCTGTGGTCTGCGTTTTTATAATCGTTGAACCCGAATTTATTTTGAACGGCATCATTATCGGGAAATGCTTTTTTTACAAAGGGTTTGGTGTCCATCCATTTGTTGCGGCAGTTTACCATGGCGGTTTCTACATTGGCTGTTTTTTCGGTCATCATATCATCCACCTGTTCATCGGTGGGGTGCGACTCGGCAGCAGTAATGGCGATGTTCCAGTTTAACTCATAAGGGGTTTGAAAATCGGGGTCGCGCAATATAAAGGCTGCCTGATCTTCCATAAGATTAAGGCGCAAAGTTCTTGCGTGTTGTATCATAAAGTTGTCTGATACTTTGTAAATACGGGTGAGTGCTTCGGGTGTGCTCATTTTTTCTAAGTTTTTAGTTGTTTGACATTAGTTGATTTGAGAAAAGCCGTGAAAACGGCAAGGGAGAATGCATTCCTCCTGCCGCTATAGTTTTACCTTGTGTGTTGGTTCTGATACCTTGTAGGACGGATGTTTTATCCGCTGTGGTCAGGTTTTTACCCTGCCCGGATGTGTTTATACCTTGCTTTGTTGAACGGTAACCTGCTAAGGCGGTTAGTTTACCCTCTTGGGGTGTGTTCTTACCTGCACGGGCAGAGCCTTTCCCTCCTGCGGGAGACCTCTTACCCCCTCGGGGTGACCTCTTACCTTTTCCAAAAGGCTTATCCGGTGTGGGTTTTAGGCTGTTTTGTGAAAGAATGGCAGCATCCTGGAAGGTTGGCAGATTAGCGTAAGCAGGTATTACCTGCTTAACATTGGCTGTTGGCTGTTGGTCTCGCCTGAGGCGAGATTGGATGTTGGATTCATTCGGGCAGCTAATGTATGGACTTCATCTGAGATAAACAACAGTTGGGGTTAAAAAATTATAGAAAATAGATGATAGCAAATAGCAAATAGAAAATTGACGATTGGGCTGCTAAACTATTTTCT
>CAMAVO010000157.1 GCA_945861685.1 Chitinophaga pinensis
TGGCAAAAATGTCTGAAGGTTTAGATAGCTCTCTCTCTCTCTCTCTCTCTCTCTACGCTGGCGCGTGTTTCAGAATGTTTTATGTGGTTAAAGAGATGCATTTTTGTATGTTTTCGCAGGCTAAAATAGATACTTCATCTGAAAAAAACAACAGTTAGGTGAAAAATTATAGAAAATAGCAAACAGAAAATATAGACAAACTGCCTTCAATTTTCTATTTCATATCATCTATTTGCTATTTTCTATAATTCGCTATTTTCTATCATTCGGTTTACTACTTTTGCCCCCGCTTAAAATTCAAAATTCATGTCGTTCAAAACAACAACCGTTTCCGCTTCAATTGCCAAAGGCGTATTGGCGCAAATGGCCGAAATGGAACACGAGCAGGTACTTTTTTGCCACGACAAAGAAACAGGATTGAAAGCCATTATAGCCATACACAATACCGTGCTTGGCCCTGCCCTGGGCGGCACCCGCATGTGGAACTACGCTACCGAAGAAGAAGCCCTCAATGATGTGTTGCGCCTTTCGCGCGGAATGACTTTTAAAGCTGCCATAACCGGCCTGAAGCTGGGTGGCGGAAAAGCCGTGATAATAGGCGATGCCAAAACACAGAAGAACGAAGCCCTCATGCGCAGGTTCGGAAAGTTTGTGCAAACCCTGGGTGGTAAATACATAACAGCCGAAGATGTGGGCATGGAAACGCAGGACATGGTTTACATAAAGAAAGAAACCGACCACGTTACAGGCCTGCCCGTTGAAATGGGTGGCAACGGAAATCCCTCACCCGTTACCGCTTACGGAGTGTATATGGGCATGAAAGCCAGCGCCAAATTTGTGTGGGGCACTGATTCGCTTGCCGGAAAAAAAGTATTAGTGCAGGGAACAGGACACGTTGGTGAAACCCTTATTGATTACCTGACCAAAGAGAAAGCAATCGTTTTTGTAAACGATATAAACGAAGAGCGCGTGAAAACCATTGTTGCAAAATACAATGCCATAGCCGTTACCGGAAATATCTATGCTGAGGAAGTGGACATTTATGCACCCTGCGCCTTAGGTGCTACCCTGAACAGTGAAACCATTCCGCAGTTGCGTTCTGCCATCGTTTGCGGTGCAGCCAACAACCAGTTGCTTGACGAGAAGCTGCACGCTCAAATGCTTAAAGACAAAGGAATTGTTTATGCTCCCGATTTTTTAATCAATGCCGGTGGAATAATTTCCGTTTATGCTGAAGTAGAAGGCTACAACATGCAAAAGACAATGGAAGAAACCGCCAGAATTTACGATACCACCTTAAACATATTAAACACAGCAAAACAGCAAAATATCACCACTGCACAGGCAGCATTGAATATAGCAATGGCGCGAATTGAAGAAGCAAGAAAAAATTAGCCGTCATTGCGAGCACAGCGAAGCAATCTCAAAAGGAAACGTAGATTGCTTCGGGTGAAAAATCCTAGCAATGACGAACACAACTTTAAACATTGAACTTTTAAACTTTAAACTAAATAAACACCCCGTTCTTTAAATCATGTTGAGCAGACGACACCTGAGAATTAAGGTAATGCAAGCTATTTATGCATTCCTTCAAGGCGATAATAACGACCTCGCCAAAGGCGAAAAAGAATTGATGAAAGGCGTCAACAAGATTTATGACCTCTACATTTACATACTGCTGCTCCTGCCCGAACTCATTGAATTCGGCAAAGCTCGCATTGACGAGCGCAAACAAAAGCGCATTCCCAATCCTGAGGATTTAAATCCCAATACCAGATTTGTAGAGAACCCATTGCTTGCCAAACTATCTAACAACAACGCCCTTCGCAGAGAAGCCGAAGTACGCAAACTTTCGTGGGCAGACGAACCCGAACTGATTAAAAAGATTTACAACAACATTGTGGACAGCGAAGAATTTGCTGCCTACATGAGCAATGAAGACAAGAGTTATGTTGTGGAGCAAAAGTTTGTTCAAAGCGTTTTCAAAAAATACGTTGCTACTGAAGAACGCCTGCATTCACTCTTTGAAGACAAAAGCATTTACTGGGTTGATGATTTGGAATTCATCAATAGCATGGTGGTGAAAACACTTGGTTTGCTCAACGAGCAGGCAAATGAAAATACACCGCTGCTTCCTTTACTAAAAGATGATGACGACCGTAGATTTATGCTCGACCTTTTTCACAAAACCATCATTCACGAGAAAGAATACGATGAGCTAATCAAACCCAAATTGCAGAATTGGGAAATGGAACGCGTAGCCTTCATGGATGTGCTCCTGATGAAAATGGCCATCTCTGAATTTCTGAACTTTCCTTCGGTACCCACCAAAGTAAGCATGAACGAGTACATTGAAATTTCAAAGGATTACAGCACACCGCAAAGCAAACTGTTCATTAATGGTATCTTAGATAAGTTGCTGACAGATTTCAAACGAGAAGATAAAATTCAGAAATCAGGAAGAGGATTAATGGAATAAATATTCACCACTAAGAACACAAGTTCACTAAGTTTTCCTTAACTATTTCTTAGTGTTCTACGTGTCCTTAGTGGTAAAAAATAAAAATGACATTTAAAGAAGAAATAAACCGCAGGCGCACCTTTGCCATCGTCAGTCACCCCGATGCCGGAAAGACCACGCTTACAGAGAAATTATTGTTATTCGGTGGTGCGATACAGATTGCCGGTGCAGTGAAATCAAACAAAATAAAAAAGACTGCCACCAGCGATTGGATGGAAATTGAGAAGCAGCGCGGAATTTCAGTTGCTACTTCGGTAATGGCATTTGATTACAAAGGCAAAAAGATAAACATCCTTGATACACCCGGTCACCAGGATTTTGCGGAAGATACCTTTCGGACACTTACGGCTGTTGACAGCGTTATCGTTGTTATTGATGCTGCAAAAGGAGTAGAGCCTCAGACAATCAAACTCGTTGAGGTTTGCCGCATGCGCAAAACACCCATCATTGTTTTCATCAATAAATTAGACCGTGAGGGTATTGACCCTTTTGATTTGATGGACGATATTGAGAAAAAACTATTCATCAAAGTTCGTCCGCTCAGTTTGCCCATCGGCATGGGACAGGATTTCAAAGGCGTTTACACCATCTGGGAAAAAACGCTTAATCTTTTCAATCCGCACGGAAAACAGAAAGACGAAGAAACTATCCGAATCACTGATATCAATAGTCCTGAGTTAGAAAACCAAATTGGCGAAAGAGCAGCTGCAAAGCTGCGCGAAGATTCAGAATTAGTGGAGGGAGTTTATCCTGAGTTTAAGGTCAGCGATTATTTAGCAGGTGATATTTCACCTGTCTTTTTCGGTAGCGCCATCAATAACTTTGGCGTACGCGAGTTGCTCGATTGCTTTATTGAAATAGCACCATCACCCGTTGGCAGAACAACAGAAGAACGTGCCGTTGCACCTGATGAAGAAAAGTTCAGCGGATTTATTTTTAAGATACATGCCAACATGGATCCGAACCACCGCAATCGTATTGCCTTTGTACGTGTGTGTTCCGGTAAGTTTGTGCGCAGCAAAAACTATTTGCATGTAAGATTGGCTAAACAATTGCGTTTTTCATCGCCCACCTCCTTCATGGCTGATAAAAAAGAAATCATTGACGAAGCATTTCCCGGTGATATTGTTGGTCTGCCCGATAGCGGCAACTTCAAGATCGGTGACACATTGACTGAAGGAGAACAATTGCATTTCAAAGGCATCCCCAGTTTCTCACCCGAGCTTTTCCGTTACGTTGAAAATGCCGACCCGATGAAAAGCAAACAGCTTGCAAAAGGCCTGGAACAACTAATGGACGAAGGTGTGGCGCAACTATTCACCAGCAAATGGAACGGCAGAAAAATTATCGGAACAGTTGGTGCGCTTCAGTTTGAAGTAATTCAATTCCGTTTGTTGCATGAGTATGCAGCTTCATGTCGCTATCAACCCATTAACCTGCATAAAGCTTGCTGGATAAGCAGTGAAGACAAAGTTGCGCTTGCAACTTTTATGGAGCGCAAGGGCGATCATATAAGCGAAGACAAAGACGGCAATCCTGTCTTCCTTGCCGACTCAGCATGGGGTTTGCAAATGGCGAAAGAACAATATCCTAAGATTGAATTTAATTTTACGAGCGAAGGGAACTTCGGAACAAAGAGATAGCTACTCCTGTTTCTTCTCCTGAATTTTCTCTAACAGTTTGCGCTTGAACTGTTCTTCTGCTCTGTAGAACTGCGCTACTTTCTTTATAGATACCACAGCTTTAAACTGTGCCACGTATTTTTTCTGAATATCAAATTCCTTTTGACGGCTTGCTAACTCATCGTTGATTAATTTCTCAAATTCAGGGTCAGTCATGGTTTCAAAGTTGTCTTTGACATTTTCGCGCGATAACTGACGTTCTTTACGAAGGTTTTCAATTTCATTATTCATCTGATTATAAACGGGCCAGAATTTCTGCGCTTCTTCAGGTGTAAGATTCATCTGTTGCGTGATGAACCCAATTTTCATGGCTTCTACTTTTTCTTTTTTCTCCTCGTGTTTTGGTCCGGGTTGAGCGATTGAAGTTCCGGTAAAGCCGATGATAGTAACTAATGTCAGTAAGGCGGTTTTCATTTTTGAAGTGTTCATGTTTTAATTATTTATAGTTCGTTTATTAAATCCAAATCAATATCGTTTTCAACTAAGTAGTCAATAATTACATCGTTAGTAATTTCTTCTTCATTCAGCATTTCGTTTTCGTCCAGTGTTTCAATTTCAATAGCTTCTATCAACACTTCTTCATCCATACTTTCAATTTTTTCGAATGAAACTACTTCTGCAATATCGTTTTGAGTTAAAGGTTTTCCTTCTTTAATAAACTTGAAGCCAATAATACATATTGCTGTTATTAAAGCTGCAGCAATGGCATAGCGCGGTTGTAAAAGCGTGATGATAATACCGCGTTTTTTTACCGGAGTAAGAACTGGCTGTTCATAGTTTATCCGCTCATTCAATTTGCGGTTGAACTCTTCAAAATAGCCTTCGGGCTCCTTAAAATCAATGGGTGATTGTTTTAGTTTTGAAAGTAATGGACTTTCATACTCCAACTTCCCGTCATCAAATTCTGTATCGTTGTTTTTCGTGCTCATTTGCTACTAAGATTCATTTGGTTTGAAAAGGTTTAATCCTTGGTTATAAAATGTTCGATTTTTTTAACGGCATGATGGTAAGATGCTTTCAAGGCGCCCACTGAGGTATCAAGTACCACGCTCATTTCATCGTATTTCATGGCGTCAAAGTATTTCATGTTAAATACAAGCCTTTGTTTCTCGGGAAGTGTTAAAATTGCCTTCTGCAGCTTGCGCTGAATTTCTTCGCCTGTGTAGTTTCGTTCGCTGTCAATTTTTTCGTGCAGACCATATTCCACTTCATTGATGGAAATGGTGTTGCTGTTTTTTTTCTTCTTCAGAAAAGTCAGGCATTCGTTGGTAGCAATACGATACAGCCAGGTATAAAGCTGAGCATCTTCCCGGAAATCTTCCAGATTTTTCCAAGCTTTTATAAAGGTGTTTTGCAGTAGGTCATCCGTATCATCATGGTCGATGACCATTTTGCGGATGTGCCAGTAAAGCCGTTTCTGATATTTACTGAGGATAGAATTAAATGCGCTGTTGCGGGTTCCCTCGTTGCGAAACTGTTCGAGCAATTGTTTGTCTTCTGTTTCCATGCTGTTTCAATTTATGTTGAAGGAAACAAAAGTGTCTGCTATAAGCACATCATCTGAACTGCTGAATTCTAATTTCCCGCGTTTTTTCTCGCTATTACTTTTTCTGCCGCCTGCACTATATTGGGAGTATCGAGTCCGTATTTTTTGAGCAATTGTTCCGGAGTTCCGCTTTCGCCAAAACTGTCGTTCACCGCTACCATTTCAATGGGAGCCGGAAAATGCTGCGCAAGAACCTGAGCGATGCTGTCGCCAAGTCCTCCGTTCATCTGATGTTCTTCTGCTGTTACCACACTTTTTGTTTTCCTGACTGATGCTATGACAGCCTCCACATCCAAAGGTTTAATCGTGTGTATGTTTATTATTTCGGCACTGATTCCTTTTTCATCCAAAATCTTTTTTGCTTCCAATGCTTTCCAAACTAAATGGCCTGTTGCGAAAATAGTAACATCAGTTCCGTCAAAGAATTTTAAAGCTTTGCCAAATACAAACGGAAAGTTATCACCCGTAAAATTTGCAACTTTAGGTCTGCCGAAACGCAGGTAAACAGGGCCTTCAATATCAGCAATGGCAATGGTTGCGGCTTTGGTCTGGTTGTAATCACAAGGATTTATCACACTCATTCCAGGAAGCATTTTCATCATGCCGATATCTTCCAGTATCTGGTGTGTTGCACCGTCTTCACCCAATGTTAAGCCAGCATGTGATGCGCAGATTTTTACGTTCTTTCCTGAGTAGGCAACCGACTGACGTATCTGGTCATACACTCTTCCGGTTGAGAAGTTAGCAAACGTTCCGGTGAACGGAATTTTTCCGCCAATGGTTAATCCTGCTGCAATGCCTATCATGTTGGCTTCTGCAATTCCCACCTGAAAAAAGCGATCAGGAAATTCTTTTTTGAAGGCATCCATTTTTAGTGAGCCGGTAAGGTCGGCACAAAGGGCAACCACGTTTTTATTTTTTCTGCCGAGTTCAAGCAAACCCGCGCCAAATCCGCTGCGTGTGTCTTTGTCTTCTGATACTTTTTCAATGCTCATAGTAAGTGTTTTTTCCATGTTTTTGATGCTTATAATTTGTTTTTCAAAGGTATCAAAGAGAAAGCTTCGCTTAGTTAGTAGAGTTTTACAACTTCCGAACTTCCGGAAATTATTGTAAATGATTTTTCAACAGTGTATTCTGATTCCTTTGAATTTTTTGAACGAAATATTGCGCGGTATTTTCCTGGCTGCAATACAAGATTTTCCTGAATGTTTTCAATTTTAAGGTTGTAAACCAAGGTTAGTTTATTGTTGTCTTCAAGGTAAACACCACCGTAGCCTGCAGTGTTTTTAAGGATATTGGCTCTTCCCGGTTGCGGAATAGAAACAGTTGTAGTCTTGCTTTGCGAAATATCAACATTGCTTACATACATGCGGGGAAGACACAAAATTTCCAAATCATATTTTCCGATAATGTATTTTTCTTTCTCGTTAAATTCCTGAATATTGAGTGTTTGCATTTCCCCTTTTTTTCGCACAATAGCTTCTAAGGATTTATAATCACTCGCTCCACCCACCTTCAAGTCTAAATCGCCTTGTGGAGCGTCAATAGCAATGATAGTATGTTTTCCGGGAGTAAGTTTTACACTGTCTTTAATTACTTCAGGAATAG
>CAMAVO010000158.1 GCA_945861685.1 Chitinophaga pinensis
GATGATTTTATTATTGAAGCCAACATGGATGCCATCTTTGAAGAAGCAGAAGTTGTAAGCCTGCATGTTCCGTTGACAGAAGAAACTAAGTATTTAGTAAACGATGAATTTTTAAGTCGTTTTAAAAATCCAATATACCTCATCAATACTTCACGCGGGAAAGTTGTGAATACAGAAGATTTAGTGAAGCACATAAAATCTGGAAAAGTAGTAGGCGCTTGCTTGGATGTTCTGGAGTATGAAACCTCATCACTTGAAAAATTAGAACCTAAAGATTTACCACCTGCGCTTAAATATCTTTACGAAAGCGATAAGGTAATTCTCTCGCCACACATTGCCGGCTGGACATTTGAAAGTAATCAGCGCATTTCATTGGTATTGGCAGAAAAAATTGCAAAAATCTTAAAATAGATTTCTTCACAAATATTTAATGCAAGGCTGAAATAGGTTTAAATACCTTTGGCAAAATTTTTTCTAAAATGGACAAATTACTCTTCACACCCGGACCTTTAACCACCAGTAAAACCGTTAAAGAAGCTATGCTTCACGATTACGGCTCGCGCGATTCCAAATTTGTAAACATGGTGAAAGAGGTGAGGGCAAAGTTGTTGACGCTTGCAGGAGTCTCACAAGAAAAAGGATATGAAATAGTTATTATCCAGGGCTCAGGCACGTTTGGAATCGAAGCAACTATTTCCTCCTCTGTTCCCCGCGATGGACATTTGCTGATTGTTATCAATGGTGCTTATGGTCATCGCATGGCAAAGATTTGTAGCGTGCATGGCATTAAGCACACTTCATTGGTTTTTGCTGAAAATGAAATCCCGACTATTGAAAAAACAGAAGCTGCGTTGAAAAATGACAGCAGTATAACACATATCGCAATCGTTCACAGCGAAACAACCACGGGAATATTTAACCCCATTAATGAGTTTGGTGCACTTTCATTAAAGTATAACAAAACTTATATTGTTGATGCCATGAGCAGTTTTGGTGCTGTTCCTGTAAATATTGCTGAGTTTAATATTGACTTTCTGGTATCCTCTTCCAACAAGTGTATTGAAGGTGTTCCCGGGTTTTCGTTCATCATAGCTAAACGTGAAAAACTTATGCAATGCAAAGGACAGGCAAGAAGCCTTGTTTTGGATGTCTTTGCCCAATGGGAAGGTTTGGAAAATGACGGACAATTCCGCTTTACTCCGCCAACTCATAGTCTTGCTGCTTTTCACAAAGCGCTGGAAGAATTAGACGTAGAAGGTGGGGTTGATGCCCGTGCTAAACGCTACAAAGAAAATTACCAAACGCTTATTGCCGGAATGCGCAAACTGGGCTTTAAAGAATACCTTGAACCCGAAAAACAAGGCTATATTATTACTTCTTTTCTCTATCCAGAGGGCAATTTCAACTTCAAAGAGTTCTATAACTCACTAAATGATAAAGGTTTTGTTATTTATCCCGGCAAGCTAACTCAGGCAGATGCTTTCCGCATTGGTAACATTGGCCAGCTTCATAAAAAAGATGTGGAGGCTTTATTACAAGCGATAGAATCGCTCTTATAATTATTAAGTCTTCTTGTCGTTTATACCCGATTCTCGTCATTTAAACGATTAACACCCTAATTGTTAGCAAATTTTAACACCCTCCTTGAACTTTCGGGCAGGATTATTGTTAATGTTACAACATCATTTAAAAATTACATTATGACCAAGCCGAAAAGAAAAATTAGCAAAACGCCACAAAAGAGGATTAAAGTGCAGTTGGACTACAAAACAATTATCACTATAAACAGAATGGAATCATTGAAACTGTGGCTGGAAAGATACCCGGAAGCAAAGGTTCTTGCTTAAGAACAAAAAATTTATCTGACAGGAAAGCTATTTTGTCATGCATGACATGCTTCCTAATCTATATCAGTTCTTGATATAGATTTCTAAAAAAGAAGACTATAATATTGGCTTTTAACTCTAAAAGCTAATTGTTTTATCGCTTAATAATCAATTTGCCCGTAGAAATCTGATTTTCTCTTCTATCAGAAACTCTGTAAATATATGTTCCATTGGTAAGATGAGCGATGTTTACATCTTGCTTATTTTCACTAACCTGAAATAATCCGACTTTTCTTCCTGTAACATCAAACAATTCAAGATTTGCATCTGTTTTTAAATTTATAATATGCAATGTGTTTTGAGCAGGGTTGGGTCCAATACCAACCTTTAATGTTGTTGAGTGATTTTGGATTCCGGTGTTATCAAAAGCAAAAGCTAAATCATCTAGAAATAAAGTTGAACCTTCAAAACCATTAGCTCCTGCGCTGGAGATTAAAACTAAAACTGCAGTGTCAGGACTTTCACTTGAAATATATTCTATAGAATCTACAAATTGGGAGTAGCTTGTATTGTTTTGTGTGAATTCAATAATTGTGTGTCCTATGGTTTCACGTTGTGTTCCATTCCATTTACTAAGGGTAACTTCAACAGAGGCTGTATCACCATTAATTGGTGTATACATATACCATCCAGAAAGAGAAACGGGTCTCAGATTGTATGCTATGCCTCCGCTTATAGTTCCATCAGTATTGATTGTACCTGTAGCGCAAATTCCCGGAGCAACATATTGTGAAATATTTTTAGTCAATAATTTGAGTGCGCTTGATCCACCGTGAATTTCAGCAGAGTTAGTAGTTTGTAAAGCAGTGCCGCCAGGAAGTATAGATGCTACTAGCGCATTAATCGTCCCCCATCCGTTGGGGTCGTCATAACCTGGTCCGGCTGTCCAATCTTCAAAACCGGGATTAGGTATAGATTGTGATTTTGTATCAATTGAAAAAAAGGCTAATAAAATTATTGGTATTAATTTTTTCATATTCTTTTTGTTTGGTATTAAAATTACAGGGATGTTTTATTTTATAACTATTCGCTGAACAGATTGATAATTCCCGGCTGAGATTGCGACCAAGTAGATACCTGCAGCATATTTTTCCGGGAATTCAATTTCATCTAAATAATTTCCGGCAGGTTTGTTTTTCTGACTCATCAGCAGTGATTTTTCTCCCAAAATATTAATGAGTTCTACTTTAAGATCTGAAGTAGTTGGTAAAATATAATTCATCGAAATCATATCTGATGCAGGATTTGGAAAGACGGTTACTTTAAGAGGATTGTTATCAGGATTATCTATACCTGATAACAAGTCTCCATAAATATATTGAAAGCCCATTACCATCATTTCTTCTTCAGAAGTTAGCCCCCAATAAATGGTATCAGAGGTGTAATTTCTATATCGGGCGCGGTGTATCCAACCTAAACGAGGGTCAACCTGTAGAAAATTATCGTAAAATCTAAACGTAGCATCCACACCAAAACGGTGATAACCTACATTAAAGTCCTGCTCATAGCTGTACCAGCTTTCATATTCCTGAGAACCCATTGTTCCGTCAGGGTTTCGCAAGAAAATATCATAGTCGGTTCCGTATTTGTGCGTGTGTCCATATAGTTGCCATACTTTCCAGTATTTGGTTTCATTTACATCGTTTGCTACCTCAACAAACTCATGTTCTATGTTATCCGGAGGAATGGCAATACTAAAAACAGGGTAATTTCTGATAAGCATAAAATCTGAAGCAGTGCCAATGGGTTGTGTGTAAATGTTCATATAAAGGTCGCAAGCCATAACGGTGTCAGGGTTTGGGTTGCGTATATGAAGGTTGAGATCAAGAACAGAGTTTTGCGCCCAAAAATAGGCTGTTCCTGTAGGCAGATCATATTCCCACAGATTGGGTCCTGTTCCTATTCCGTCTGTAACATCCGCGTGTGAACTCAATGCCTCTGGTCTTAATCCCTCAGCATAGTTATTCTCACCACCGGGAGAAAATTTATATATTACAAAGTGGTGTGTGTTTGAAGGGAGCAGAGTAACAACTTTTGGTATTTCAATATTGGTTGATAAACGTGGGTCATGTTTAATATAATAATAATCTTCAGTGGCAGGGGGCACTAAGATTTTTCCGATATAAATCTGGAAGCCTTCTCCGCTTGCCGGTGGAGTTGGATTTGGATATGAATCGTCTTTCCCGAAACCGCTGTAATACAAATCAATTATGTCTGTATCTACAACATCCCCAGTTTGAGGTGCACCTCGCAAAATCCATTGGCGAACCAGTTCAATTTCTTCCTTCGCTAATGAAGGAAGGCCGCTGGGCATATTATTTCCTTCTGTTCCCGCCAGAGTCATGTGAATATTATTTTCATTTAAACCATGTACAATTTTGCGTAAAAGAAAACTACGGTCAACATATCCGGGTGTTATTAGTTTGTCACCTTTTGCAGCAGCAGTGGGATTAACCGGAGTTGCATTTACCAAAGCTGAATACAGTGCAGATTCAGAAAGAGTAACATTGAATGTTGGCGTAATACCACTATGACAGCTTGCGCCTGCACAGTTGGTTTGAAGGAGTTGATGAATCTGTGTAAATGTGCTTTGTGACTTTACATTGATGGAAAGAAGCGCGAAGAAAATAACGGGTAAAATATTTTTCATAAAAATATTGGTTTTGGGTAAAGTTTTAAGTTCGTTATTCAAAAATAATTTTTGCGGTTTGATTTCCTGAATTAGTTGAAATGGTCATGGAATAAAATCCCGGAGTAAGACCTAATGCGCTTTGACTTAGTTGCAGTTTTTGTTTGCCTTCGGTTATTGAAATGTTTTTAGAATAAACTTCTCTGCCCATCATATCCAAAAGAAGAATCGTGCCTTCTGAAGAATTGTCGCAGTTGAATGAAAGGTTAATAATATCTCGTGAAGGGTTGGGATAAACATTAAAATAATTAAAAACACTTTCTTCTTCTTTAACACCGATGGTTACAGGTTCTGTGGTGTATTGAATATATGAAACAAACATTTCATCGGTAGTTCTCAGTCCGAAATAAACCGGATCCGGGCCGGGGTTATTATACATGGTTTCATGTATTAAACCATCAGAAAAATCAACTTCCAGCATGGGGTCAAATGTGCGGAAAGGTGGATGCGCCCAGTCGTAATACCCTTGGTTAAAAGTATAGTCAGTATTATAATGCCCGTCATAAATAAGGTCACCTTTAGTGCCGTCTGAGTTGCGCATCCAGATATTGTATTCTTTACCTAATTGGTGTGTGTGAGCCATTATTGACCAGATATACCAAGTATAAGCCGAGTCGGCATTAAAATGATTTATAGTATAGATTGAATCGAGTCCGGTTCCCGGAATAACAAGGTTTGTTGGATCATCTCCACCATAATAGATTGGACCGGCAATCATTTCGGTTTGGGCTGTGCCAATGGGTTGTGTATAAACATTTGAATATACTTCGGCAGGAAGGATTGAATCTTGATTGTAATTTGGAATGTGGTAATTCAAGTCAATAACAGAATTTGCTTCCCAACTAAATGCTGTACCCTCAGGAAGAAGAAGGTCTTGACTGTTGGGCCATTGACCTAAAATGTTACTGGTGTAATAAACGCCTGCTGCATCAAGAACGGTGTTCACCGGTCTTAATCCGGGAAGAAAATTTGAATCTTGTTGGGGGTAATATTTATAAAGTGCGGTGTGATGTGAGTATTCATTAATTTCGGTATTGATACGATATACCTCTTTTGCCGCAGGCATCTTAGTGGCATATTTATAGAAAACCTCTTTTTCTGTTGCGGGAGCTAAAAAGAAGGGCCCATAATGAACCTGAAAACCTTCTGATGGGTCAGGTGGGGTAAGACGAGGAATTCTTGGCATTCCAGGTCCGCTGTAATAATCAGCCAATACCTGGATGTCAATATAATGATTAGTATCACCAGCTCCCCAAAGAATCCACTGGCGGATAAGTTCAATGTCTTTGTTGGCCATTGCTGGTTGTCCGCTGGGCATTGGATTTCCCATTTGATTGGTCAGATGATTAACACCCACATCTATAGCATTTGCCACCTTTTTGAAAAGAAAACTGCGCTCGGGATAACCGGGGTCAACTAATTTATAACCGGCTGTATTTGCTGCCGGGTTTACAGGGGTAATATTTATCAGGTTTTGATAAACTGATGAAGTGGAACCTGACAGGTTTAATTGTGCAGATGGGCTTCCACCACTATGGCAGCCTGTTGTACATTTTGTTTGAAATAGAGTATGAACTTGCTCAAAAGTTGATTGCGCAAAAAGGTAACTTGATAAACTAATTAGCTGAATTGAAAGCAGAATTTTTTTCATTATTGAAATTAATTTTGTGTAAATATATTTTTTTCTATTGTATTTATTATTTACCTGACACAATCATTCTTTTTGTAATGCGTGTCTTGCCGTTGGCTATGGTATAGAAATAAGTGCCCGGAGCAAGTTTTTCAGCACTGTAATTAATGGAGTTTACTCCACTTACTGCATTAATTTTACTGCTGTGCACGGCTCTTCCAAGCATATCAACTACATAAAAATCAACCGGCTCCTGTTTTGGGCTGTTGAACTTAATGGTTGTAGTGCCGCTAAAGGGGTTTGGTATGTTTTGTATCACATCAAATTTTGAGGTGTTCAGGGTTTGAATGCCCACATTACCCACATATAATTTAAACACATCAAGTGAGTAGGGAAGTTCAACTGTGTCTAAATCTAATAGACCATAAACTATTACATCAAACAGTATAGGATAAATGCCTACTGTATCATTTACTGTTCCAGTAATGATGAAGCATCCCTCCGTTCCACCGGGGTAGGTGCAGGTGCCCAAAGTGCTGTTGCATTCAAACGAAAGCCCTACAGGCATTCCGGTTATGGAAGCCAGTTTAATACTATCAACATGAACAGTAATAACAGTAATGGTGGTATCGGTTGGAACAGTAACAGTCATAGTCTGGGTATAGGTTTCACCGGGGTTTACAATGCTGTCGGGCAGCATGGGGTAAACTAATCCTGTAGCATTGGGGTCGGGGGTGCATACCTGGGTAAATCCGGTTGCAGAAACTGCGATAATTAGTAAGAGTGAGAGGTAGATTTTTTTCATTTAGGTTATGGTTGTTTATGATTGATTTGTTTGTTAAATTTTTACTGCGTTTATGAAAAAACTGGTTTGGTTACCTGAAATTTTTATGTGGTATGAACCCTTTGGTATGTTGAGTTGCAACTGGTTTAACTCAAACATCTGTTTGCCCGGCTTTGTAACCGTTATAGTTTCTTCCACTATTTTTTTACCCAGCAGATCTGTTATTTCCAATTGATATATCCCTGTTTCGGTTACGGTAAACTCTATTTGTGCTGTTTCTGCAAATGGATTAGGAAAAATGTGTGCATCATTCAGCGTGTTTGGCTGCTCATTTATTGCGGCAG
>CAMAVO010000159.1 GCA_945861685.1 Chitinophaga pinensis
ACTACTTAAAATGTGTGTATTTGAACCTCAGGGCGACCAACTGGCTAAACGTCCGTTGATTGTTTTCACTTTTGGAGGAAGTTTTGTTACAGGAGAGCGTACACAGGTTTATGCCATGTGCGAAGAGTTTGTTAAAATGGGTTATGTTGTTGCAGCTACTGATTACCGCGTTGGGTTTTTCTTCCCGAGCGAAGTAACTACTACACAAGCTGTAGTGCGCGGAATGCACGACATGAAAGCAGCTGTCCGCTACTTTTATAAAGATGCACAAACCGTTAATGAATTTAACATTGACACTAACTACATTATTGTTGGTGGTGTTTCTGCAGGTGCAATTTGCGCCATTCAAACAGCTTACCTGCGCGACAATAGCGAAATTCCATCCTACCTTTTAAACGATACAGCAGGAATGGGAGGAGTTGAGGGGTTGAGCGGAAATCCTGGATTTTCATCTAAAGTTGTAGGTGTAATTGGTTTCAGCGGTACTATCGGAGACACTGCCTGGATTAATGCCGATGAAGCTCCAATTGTGTGCTTACACGATTTGGGCGATCAAACTGTACCATACGCAACTGGCCCAATTGCTGTTGGTGGCTTCCCCACAGGCTTAACTGCTCACGGATCAGGAACTATTATTGTAAAAACCGACATGCTGAATATTCCTAATGCACTAAAAACCTACCCCGGAAACGGACACGTAGCCTACCTGCAAGGAACACAAGAAGAGTGGGACGAAGCTGTTGATTTCACTAAAGAATTTGTTGCTGATTTGGTTTGCGGAAACGCATCTTTGTCTGTTAATGAAACACTAAACGAAAATGCAGCAAGCATTTATCCTAACCCATCAAACGGAGCATTTACCATCACATTCGCTAATCCTGCAAAACAAACTTTTACAGGAACTGTAACAGATGTTATGGGCAGAACAGTGAAAACGTTCAGCACTAATTCTGAGAAAGTAAATCTGGATTGCACTGACCTTACAGCAGGAATTTATTCTGTTGCTGTTAGCAATGCAACTCAGCGTTTTACAGGGAAAGTGATTGTTAAGTAGTTTTATTACAAAGATTCACAAAAAGCCCCACGCCTTTAGCGTGGGGCTTTTTGTTTGAACCATCGTTAATTCAAATATCTTTGCCGCCATGGAACTATCACCAACACGCAAAACCGAGATTGTTTTCGGTATTCACCCGGTTATTGAAGCAATAAAATCGGGTAAAGAGATTGATAAAATTGTATTGCAGAACGGGGTTAAAAGCCCGCAAATGGCAGATCTGCATCAGTTGATTAAAACAGCCAATATTCCTTTTCAATACGTTCCGCTGGAGCGCATTAACCGCATTACGTTTAAGAACCATCAGGGGGTAGTGGCTATTATGTCGCCTGTGGTTTACCATAAACTGGAGAACATTTTGCCCGAAATTTTTGAGCGTGGCGAAACGCCTCTTCTTGTTATTCTTGACGGCATAACCGATGTGGGAAACATGGGTGCTATTGTGCGTACAGCCGAATGTGCAGGCGTTCACGCCATTATTATTCCCGACAAAGGCTCGGCACAAATTAATTCGCATTCTATTAAATCATCTGCAGGGGCTATGTTTAAAATACCTATTTGCCGTGCTTCGTCATTGAAAGAAGTGGTGGCTTTGCTGCGCAACAGCGGTTTGCAAGTAGTAGCCTGTACCGAAAAAACAAAAGATGCTTATACTACGGTTGATTATACCGTGCCCACCGCTTTTGTAATGGGCTCTGAGGAAACAGGTATCTCCAACGATATTCTGCGCAATGCCGATAAGCTGGTGGCTATTCCGCTGGCAGGCGAAATATCATCACTTAATGTATCGGTTTCGGCAGGGGTGGTGCTGTATGAGGCGGTGAGGCAGAGGGGGAAATAAGGACTGATTGACCTAAGGCCAATTGACCTGAATTAGTAATTTTCAAACATCTTTTCCGGATTCAAAAGCTTCTTTGCTTCGATACCTCACGACCTGAAAAGGCCGTTTTCTGAAACTGATTCGCCCTGAGACGGGCTATTGCATCGCGGAAGCTTCTACGCTTTATATCCCTGCGCACCATCAGGTCGGTGAAGTTTCACCGCTTCAATACCTCGCGAACCATCCAATGGGTATAAGCATCACCCCCCTCAATACCTCGCGAGCTATTGAATAGGCGAAGCTTCATGGGTTCAACACCTCATGAGGTATTGGGTCAAAGAGACTTATTTGCCTCAATACCTCGTAAGGTTAGACATAAAAAAAGCCCATTCTATAAGGGTTTCAGCATTTTTACCTATACACCGACTGGTGTAGATGAAAACTGATATAAAAAAGAGAAGCCTCATCGCCTATAGCGATGAGGCTTCTCTTTTTTATAAACTCAACTCCCCTACTCCATCTCCGTAATCTTCAGCGTAACGCTTCTCTCGTTGCTAAGCAAACGCACCATATAAACACCGGCACTCATGCCGCTGCCTTTGGCGCTGAAGTTCAGCTCATGGCTGCCGACACTTTGTATGCCGTTTACCAAGGTAGCCACACGCTCGCCTACAATGTTAAATACCTCTAACACAACAGGGTTTTTGCCATCTGCGAAATAAGCAATGGTAGTAGCATTGCGGTAAGGATTAGGATAAGCAGCCAACAAACTGGTGCGCTGCTCATACGAATCAATTCCGGTAGTAAATATGTTTACATCATACGTAACGCTGTCCACATCACCGCTGCAATGGTTGGTAACGTAAAGCGTAACATCGTAATTGCCATCCACAGGGTAAACGTGCGTTGGATTTTGTGCCGATGAAGTAGTTCCGTCACCAAAATCCCAGTTGAAAATACCGTTCACATCGGGTGTATTAAAAAAGTGAACCGTAGTACCGCTTACCGAATACGAGAACTGCGCCACCGGAGGCGTTGGCTCTGTTTGTTGGGTGAGCGTAATAGGAGCAACAACGGTGTTATTGTTTTCATTGGTTTCTAAAAAATTGTTGTTAGGGTCGGTAGTGGAAACCACATAGTAATCACCGTTGCAAATGTCCACAGGAAACTGAATGTCCATACCTTCCAGTCCCTGACTGTAAATATCAAGGTTACCGGTATAAATTCCCTGGTCATTACCACAACCGCTAACCACACCAAAGGGGGCGTTAGGAATATCAGCCATGGTAAGCGTATCACCATTTTCCTGATCAATACACCAGCCATAATTATTGCTGCAATCACCAAGGTTTATGAGGCAGAAACTCACCTTTTCTCCTTCTGCAATCATATCCCAGTTCAGCGGATTTGGGTCACCATTATCTCTGCGCACCGAAAACTGCGCCCAGTCATCCACGTGCACGTGACCGTGCGAAGGGTGATACGTCATCGTTCCGGCAGAGCGCGTATAAGAACTCATTGTATTTCCTTCTCTGCGGTAAATAGTTTGATGAATACGTTGTTTAGGATAACTTAAATCAGGACACTGTGTAGTTGAACACGGAACAGGTTGGGTTCCGCAAAAGCATGAATCAACACCGTGAATTTCCATTGGCCCCCAGCCGATATTAGGAGTTGCATTACTCAAACGCATGTAACCAACATACTCTGTATGCTCTGCTTCAATAATCGATGCACTTGCCGTCATATCGGGAATAAGGTCGCAGGTATCACTACCATCAGGACAAAGGCAGTTACCTGCATTTGCCAAACCGCACGGACCCGGAGGCGGCAGCGGATCAGCCGGAGGGTTTGCGCCAAATGTAATACTGAAACTGTTTACAGTTCCCACATCGGCCCCAGCCAAATCCTGAACACACAACTGCCATGTTCCGTTAGGGTTCATACCTATATTATAAGCATTAAGACTTTGGTCAGGAATAAAGGTACCGGTAAAAGGGGCAAAGCCATTAGCAACATAACCATCTTCAGCATCCTCTCTGAAACAGGTAGCGGTGAAATTATCACCATCGCCACCGCGCGTATTAGACAGAATAGCTTCAAATCCCAAAGGCGAACGAAGTGTTATGCGTAAGTCACCATCCCATGTATGAGTAATATCAATACAGGCAGTAGTAACTCCCCATGAAGCATTGGCTGCATTGGGCAAACCCGAAACCGTTAAATCAAAGCAAACTTCGGCCGCAGGAGCATCAGGAATAGCGCCACCTGTAGTGTTGGTAAATGTTTGTGCCATTGCATTAGTAACAAACAAAATAGATGCGAGGGTAAATAGTTTTTTCATTAATTGTATAAAAGATTAATAATCCGTTAAGTTTTTAACAGCGTGAATTTAGCAAGTATTTATTCAGCTATTGCCTGTATGGGCAAAATATATTTACATTTATGGGGATTTTTCAGCAACACTAAAGCAACAGGTATAACATTAAACATCAACAATCATGATAAAAAATTTACTCCTTATCAGTTCACTGTTTCTTGTTCAAACATTCAGTGCTATAGCTCAGGAAGCCGAGACCAAGGCAACTCCGCAGGCTAAAATAAATCCTGAGAAGAAAGACGCATCACACAAACCCAAAATAGCTTTGGGTGCAGGCGTGTTCACTTACTTTGGTGAAGTGCGCGACAATAGTTTTTCGCATCTCTTTACCAGCAGCATGGGCTACGAACTCACCGTTTCACGGAACATATCCAACTCATTTGGTGTTGATTTAAGAGTTATCTACGGTAATCTGAGCGTTAACGAACGCGGTGCAGGCAACAACTTCAATTTCAAATCTGAGGTATGGAACGGAAGTGCCAACCTTGTTTACAATTTTTCAGGGTTGTACAAGAAACAACGTGTTATCCAACCCTTTATTTCTGCGGGATTTGCGTACCTAAGCTTCAATTCAAAAACAGATTTAATCAGTGCAACCGGAATACAATATCACTACTGGAATGATGGAACTATCCGCGACCTTGACCAAGGTGATGTAAATGCAGAGAACGCTGTTAAACTCCAACGCGACTACGAATACGAAACCGATTTACGCGAACAAAACCTTGACGGATTAGGCAAATACAAACAGTTTGCCATCAGCGTTCCTTTGGGTGCAGGTTTCAATATTAAGGTGAGTGACCGTTTCGGAATGAAAGTTTCAACAACCTACTTCCTAAACTTCACCGATTTGATTGATAACATTTCAGATGCCGGTGAAGGTGCACGAAAAGGTAACTCGGCAAACGATAACTTCATGTTCACCAGCATTGGGTTCAGCTATGCATTGTGGAGCGAAGAACCTTTTTCTTCAAAAAGTCACAAAAGCAAAGACGTTGAAAAATACAAACTACCGAAAGATTATTACAACGATGCTGATTTAAGCGATATAAGTGAACTTGACAAAACAGCACCTGCAACACCTGCAAAATCAAATTATGTGCAACCTACTGACGAAGAGTTTGAATCCATGAAAGCTTACAACCGCAAAAACGTGAACAACGCTGTTATGCAGGCAGAGGGCAGCTCAGGCGAAAAAGGTGGCAACTTCACCGTACAGGTTGGTGCATACGGAAGAAATGTTCCTCAGGAAATTCAGAAAAAAATAGACGAAATACCCGGAGTAGTTCAAACAAAGGTGAATGACTCCATTACTATTTTCACCATTGGTTCTTACGAAAAATTTGAAGACGCAGAAAAAATACAGAACCAGTTAATTCAGCAAGGTCTTAACGATGCATTCGGGTTGAAAGAAAATAAAGTAAAAGAAGTAACAGCCAAATTAGACAAACTGATAAAATCAAATCCCCAACTAAAAGAACTATATAAGAACACAATAGGAGCAGACGTACTTACCTTTAAAGTACAAACAGAAGAATACCGTGGCGAGTTTGATGTGAAGAAATTCTCTGATGTTATTTCTACTTACGGAATGCAAATGCAAGCTACCACAGGAGGTTTAAAAATATACACCTTTGGCTCGTTTGATAATTACACCGATGCACAGAAACTGCAAAGTGAATTAACAAAGCGTGGCATCACTAAACTGAAAGTAAAATCATACCTGAACGAAAAACCAATTTCAGTGGAAGATGCACTTGAATTTTTCGAAAAAGAATAACAGATTTTTCTGACATTAATAATGCGTTACTATTTTTTATAGGTTTGTAAAAAATCATTCGAACATGAAAAACATTTTACTTTTTGCAATTATTTCGGCAGCAATTGTAGTTAATTCGGGTTGCGCTTCAAAGTTGATGTCGTTTGAAAAACGCAGGTACAACAAAGGATACCATGTTGATTTTGCGGAGAAGAAAGACAAAAAAGGAAACACTATTGTTACTGAAAAATTCGCAACTATTCCTACACAAAAAATAGAAAAATTAATTTCTACAAGCAGCGAAAATACATACAGCCAGTTACCTGAAATAAATGCCAGTTCAAAGTTTATTGAAGAGGAACCAGTAGTTGCTTCAGTTGAAAAACCAACAAAAGAGAGAAACAAGTTTTTCCAAAACCCAATACTTAAACATTTTACAGGTTCAAAATTTAAAGCCACAGCAAAACATAGTTTAGATAAATTAGTGATTAAGAAAAACACAGCCGGCACCAATCAAACCATGCAGTTTAACTTCTTCAAATTTCTGGGAGCATTGATTGGCGGAGGATGTCTGCTTGCACTAGCCGTGATGCTATTTTCAAACTGGGCTTCGGTTACATTGCTTATTACCTTTGTAAGTGGTTGCATCTTTGGATTGATTTTACTGATTGTTGGAGCAAACACCTAATATTAAAAAAAAATTTCAATCATAAAAAGTCCCGAACTATTCGGGATTTTTTATTTACAATATCCGAATATCTTTGTCACTCATTCAATAATTCCTTATCAAATGAAATTTACAAAACTGTTTACTACCTTCTTCCTATTGCTTACTGTCTTCTCCTGCAACAATAATCAGAAACCTGCTGAAGAAGTTGCAGCACCAAGCCCAAATACAGAGCGATTAAAGATTTATGCTCCCGTAAAACTTACTTCAGACCTAAGCCATTTGAGCGGTAATGAAAAGAAAATGATTGTCCTTTTTATTGAAGCTGCAAAAGAGATGAATGAAATTTTCAAAAAACAGGCTTATGGTAATTTAGATTCATTGCTTGCCACCATCTCCGATTCAGCAACACGTGAACTCGTTAAAATAAATTACGGTCCGTGGGACAGATTAAATGGCGACAGCTCATTTGTTGAAGGTATCGGAGCAAAATCCGATGGAGCAAATTTCTATCCTGCAAACATAACTAAGGAAGAATTTGAAGCATTTAAATCAACTGACAAAAAGAGTTTATACACCGTTTTGCGCAGAAACGAAAAAGGTGAATTGATTACAGTTCCTTATCATGTGGCTTATAAAGAGCATGTGGAAA
>CAMAVO010000160.1 GCA_945861685.1 Chitinophaga pinensis
AAGAATAGGAATTTTAAGGTGGAAATAAATATCCGCCCCGTTCATATCGGTTTTAGCAAGCAGGGGAATAAGGTTGTCGGTACCTATAATCAGGTTGTTGAGGCGCAGCATAATCCCTGCCTGCACTTTGCGGAAGTCGTGCAGCGAAATGGGTAGTGCTATTTCCCATCTTCTGCGCTCATAGCGCGGAGTTAAGGCAATGGTGCTTCTGCGGTGTACCCCAAACGGTGCTTGTATGCGAAAACCCTGTATAGCTGTTATGTTGGCATAAAAGTTCTTCCCGAAATTATAATCCAACTGCAGGCTTGCATACGATGGCAACCATGTGGTGAAACTGGTAGCGCGCACGTTTTGCGATGCTCCGTCATTAACGTTAGTATTCAGATTATCATCTACCGAACCAAGGTCTGTGAAATTGGCAGTATCGTAATTAAGCCATGCATTGGAAGTGTTATAATATTCCTGGTAAACAGCGTTTTTATTAAACTTAATGTTTCCCACATCCATCAGCGAAAGACCCACTTTGTAGCGGTAGTCTTTTACCTCGCAATCGTGGGGAACATAGTTGTCAACATCGTCCAGCATTTTTTTGTAGTTCACGCCAATGTCAACAGCCCAACCCTGTCCCGCGCCAAAGCCGGGTTGCACCATGCCGTATTTTCCGCTAATGGGGCGCACATACAGGTCGCTGTCGTTCTGCACATTGTAGTTTATTGCTTCCACATCCAGCGCAATTGAGTTTATTCCCGAAAGGTATTTGGTGGTGATACCTCCTGTCCACAGGTCTTTCTGTTTGCGGCTGATGATAGTTCCATAGGTAATTCCAATCTCGCCCCAGGTAAGGGAAGTAGCTTTGAAATCCTTATCCGAAAATTCAATGTCGTGTTGTGGAGCATAGTTCAGTCCCTCAAAAATAAATTTGGCAATAGGTGCGGGAATGCGGGTGGCATCAGTGAACGAGCGCACTGCGGTATGCAAACCAATGGCGTGTCTGCCAAGACTAAGCGTAAAGGCAGGACCCCATACATCCACATTTACATCACCACGGTAAACATTGCCTAATACATAGCGGTCGCGTCCCTCCGGAAAAGGTCTGGTAAAAACGCTGGCTTCCGGAAAATAAAAGTAGTTGTTATAAACGAATGCACCTGCACCCACCAGATGCACATCTAACCATATTTTAGAATCAATGATGTTGGCGGGGTTAATATGTACGCCCTGCGTGCCGGCATAGTTGCTGTTGGCAATGCCCATGCTCTCCTGAGCATTTAGAAGTTGGAGGTTGGAAGTTAGAAGTAGGAGAGTGATTAGCTTCTTCATGGCTTTTGGGTATTACAAGTTTCGTCATTGTTTTTTCATTGCCCTGATTTATTCTACTGATTGATTAAAATGAACGACCATCACTTTACTATGATAAACGGAAAGTAAAATGGTTTATTGTGTTAATCTGTGGTGAAGTATTTAAATTCGCATCCGTTTTGTCAAAGCATGAAAATATGAAACACCTTTTTTTATCATTTTTCATTTCCCTGTTTTCTTTAGTTGCAACAGCTAAAGACCTTGTTATTTCAGGAACAATAAAAAATACACCCAATATTAAACTGTTTCTTGCCCTGCAAAAAGGAAACGACCCGCAGTTGATTGATTCTACCATCACAGACGCAAAAGGCAGTTTTGCTTTTACCTTGAAAGAAGGCTACAAACAGGGCGTTTACAAACTGTTTACTGTAAAAGAAAAAGCTGCACCTTTAATTGTAGGTAAGGAAGAAAAAATAACCGTTGCCGCTACTGCGGAAGAATTAAATGAAGGTTTTGTAAAGGTTGTTTCCTCCAAAGAAAATGATGCGTATGCCGTACTCAGTAATTTTTTCAGACTTTATAACAGTGAGATTGACAGTTTGCAGTTTTTGATGGATCAGCTTTCCCGCTTCGACCCGCAATACGAAACCAAAAAGAAGCAATTGAAAAGCGGTTACACTAATTCTATTTTACGTTTTAATAATTCTGTACGGCTTGTTCCTTCTATGTTTTCAGGAACATTTGCTGCCGAAGTATTGTGTCCGTTATACCTTGTTGCTGATAAAAGTGAATTTGATTTCGGGAAGAATTTTGACACCGATGAAGCTTTTCAGCATGCGCATTTTTTTGAGTATGTGAACACTTCCGACTCGCGCATTATCAATACAGCAACCTACGAAATGAAACTCTTCACCTACCTTGATATGTATGTGGATCATACCGAAGCAGGATTTAAAAAAGGTGTGGACAACATTATGAAAGGTGCACAAAAAAATAGTGAAGTGCGTGATTTTACAGTAGCATATCTGCTGGAAGTCTTTACCAAAAAAGGTCCGCCTGCATTGGTTGAATATGTTCACGATAATTATTCAGCAGGTTGTGAGTTGCCCATAAAATCAGAAACAGAGAAGCTGCTTAATAAACTAAAACAGGTTGCAAACGGAACGCCTGCACCAGAACTACTGATTAATGACATTAATTACCAGCCTGTAAGTCTGAGAAACACACTGAAAGGGAAAATCGGAATCGTTTATTTCTGGGCATCCACTTGTCCGCATTGCATGGAACATACACCCGTTGTTTATGAACTTTATAAAAAGTATAAAAGCAAAGGATTGGAAGTATATTCGGTTTCGCTGGATAGCGATTATTCTGCTTGGCTGAAAGCCATTCAGGATATGAAAATCGAATGGATAAACGTAAGCGAATTGAAAGGTTGGAATTCTGAGTGTATCAATACTTATGCGTTGGAGCGCACACCCACCATTTTTCTTGTTGATAAAGCAGGAAATATTCTGGACAAGAATTTCCCACCTTCAGAACTGGAAGAAAACCTCAGGAAATATTTGCCTTGAAGCGTATAGGACTTCTTTCTGATACACACGGGTTTTTAGATGAAGCCGTTTACCGCTACTTTGAGGAATGCGATGAGGTATGGCATGCAGGCGACATAGGCACTCCTGAGGTGTCGGATAAGCTTGCGGCATTTAAGCCTTATAAAGCCGTTTACGGAAACATAGACGGAACAGAATTACGGAAAATGCACCCTGCCGTTTTAAATTTTCAATGCGAACAAACCGATGTGTTGATTATTCACATTGGAGGCTTTCCGGGAAAATACGCACCCGAGGCACGAAAAGAAATCATTGCCGCAAAGCCCAAGCTCTTTATCTGCGGACATTCGCATATTTTGAAAGTGATGTTTGATAAGAAATTCAATCTGCTGCACATGAACCCGGGCGCTGCCGGAAATCATGGTTTTCATAAAGTGAAAACACTGTTGCGCTTTACAATTGACGGCACACAGGTAAAAGATCTGGAAGCAATTGAAATCGGAAAGCGCGGCTAAGAAATCAGTGCCAATAAATAAGGCCCGAAAACAAACACACCAATTACGGCAGCCATCAGCGCTACAAATAAAACAGCACCTGCGGCAAGGTCTTTTATTTTTCCTGCCAGTTCGTTGTAATCAGGTGAAACCAAATCCACTAAAAACTCAATAGCCGTGTTCAGCATTTCTGTAATTAAAACCAGCGCAATTGCCACAATTACAAACAGCCACTCCGTTTTTGTGATGCTGAAAAAGAAACCCGCAGCAATAACGGAGAATGCTGCAAACAAATGAATCCAGGAGTTGTGTTGTGTGGTAAAAAAAAGTTTTAACCCCTTAAAAGCATACCTGAAACTGTTGGCTCGTGCCTGTGGCGAAAATGTCTTGCTCTCCTTGTTTTTCACGTGTCAAAAGTAAAAATTAAAAATTTGCAACTTGTAAAGAATAATTCTGTAATATTGCAGCCCCTAAGAAAAAACGAATCAAAATTAAGAGCACATGGAATTTATTAAAAGCATTGAAAAACAGATAAATACAAAAGCAGTAACGCCTAAATTTAAATCAGGAGATACCGTAACTGTTCACTATAAAATTAAAGAGGGAACTAAAGAACGTATCCAGTTATTTCAGGGTGTTGTTCTGCAGCGCAAAGGAAATGGTGCTACTGAAACCTTCACCGTTCGTAAAATTTCAGGTGGAGTAGGAGTAGAGCGTATCTTTCCTTTAAACTCAACAAATATTGCTAAAGTGGATGTGAACAAACAAGGTATTGTTCGCAGAGCACGTTTATACTACCTGCGTGGTAAAGTTGGTAAAGGAGCTCGTATCCTTGAGAAAAGACAATTTACCAAAGCAGCAGCTGTTGTAGTACCTTCAACTCCTGAAGTAGCATAATACTATACAATAAGATTAGATTAAAAATGTCCCGCAGAAATGCGGGACATTTCTATTTCTGGAGTACCCGTTTTATCAGGCGCAGCTTGTGGCTGTATTTCTTTGTGTCGTTATTGAAGATACCCTGATGGTCCAGTTTATCAACCCTTACTTTTCCTGATGCGTGAATTATTTTGTCTTGCGACAAAACAATACCTGTATGAATAATCTTACCTTCTTCGTTATCAAAAAAAGCCAAGTCGCCTGTTTGGGCTTCTTCTACAAAGCTGAGTGTGGTTCCTTGTTCGGCTTGCTGGTAAGCATCGCGTTTAAGTTGTATGCCTGCCATTTTAAATACCACTTGCGTAAATCCTGAGCAGTCGATACCAAACACCGACCGCCCTCCCCAGAGGTAAGGCGCATTAAGAAAAACAGTTGCGTATTCAGCCACAAGCGAGGGAATATTTTCGTTTTCACTCAACGGGTGCGTTATTTCTCCGTCAAAGGAAAACTCTTCTTCGCTTACAAAGAGTTTTCCGTGTTCGTAAGCAGGGAGCGTACTTCCTGCGGGAACAGGCGTTAACGTGTTGTCGCTTGTTTTGGTAACCAAATCAACCAGGTCGGCTGAGCAGGTAACAGGAAATGCACTTTGTTTTTTATACTGTTCTTCCGAAAGCTGAAGGTATTGTTTCTCGTCAATCCAGCATTCATAACCGTCAAGTGTAATACGTATCTGCAGCCATTTGCCTTCCTGTTTCAGGATTTCAAATGTTTCGCCAAAAAGCAATTGGGTAACCATCTCGCTTTTGTCAGAAGGTTCAAAGCGGCAGGGAACAACACCTAAGTGGCAGATACCGTACATTTTTTCTTTAGTTTAAAGTTTAATGTCTAAAGTTTAAAGTTGTTCAAATATTCTCAATCACCAATGCCGATGCTCCTCCGCCACCATTGCAAATTGCGGCTGCACCAAGCTTTCCATTATTTTGCTTTAAAATGTGTAGCAACGTTACAATGATGCGTGAACCCGATGAGCCCAGCGGATGTCCTAATGAAACCGCTCCGCCATTCACATTTACTTTTGCTGCATCTAAGTTCATCTCTTTATTGTTAGCCAAAGCTACAACAGAAAATGCTTCGTTCAGCTCAAAAAAATCAATATCGGTAGTTTTTAAACCTGCTTTTGCCAATGCTTTCGGCAATGCTTTTGAAGGCGCTGTGGTAAACCATTCAGGTGCGTGTGCTGCATCTGCGTAGCTAACAATTTTTGCCAATGGTTTTAAACCTAACTTTTCTGCTTTTGCTTTGCTCATCAGCACCAATGCCGATGCACCATCATTTAGTGTAGAAGCATTAGCAGCTGTAACCGTTCCGTCTTTCTGGAAAACAGGTTTCAGGGTTGGTATTTTTTCAAGGTTTACGTTTTTGTATTCTTCGTCTTCTTTTACCAGTACTACGTTTCCTTTGCGGTCTTTTATTTCAACTGGAGCAATTTCGTCATTGAATTTTCCTGCTGCCCATGCTGCTGCCGAGCGCTTGTAGGAGTTGACAGCATACTCGTCCTGCGCTTCGCGGGTAAAGCCACATTCTTTGGCGCACAGCTCGGCTGCAACTCCCATGTGGTATTGATTGTAAACATCGGTCAATCCGTCAAACACCAATCCATCTACTAATTTGCCATCGCCCAAACGGTAACCGTTGCGGGCGTTTGGTAGATAATACGGTACGCTGCTCATGTTTTCCATTCCGCCTGCTACCACTACTTCGTTATCACCCAAGGCAATGCTTTGTGCTGCCAGCATAATTGATTTCATGCCCGATGCACATACTTTGTTAACAGTAGTGCAGGGTACAGTGTTAGGTAAACCTGCAAACAATGCAGCCTGACGTGCAGGAGCCTGACCAAGCCCTGCCTGCAATACATTGCCCATAAAAACTTCCTGTACATCTTCGGGTTTAATCCCAGCTTTTTCAACTGCTGCTTTAATGGCTGCTGCGCCTAATTTTGTTGCTGAAACGGATGACAGACTTCCGTTAAAACTTCCGATGGGTGTGCGCACTGCCGATATAATATATACTTCCTGCATTTTGTTTATTGCTATTAAAATTTGGCGTCAAAAGTAAGTAATTTACATGTTGATAGTTAGGTAACATCCAAACCGATAAATTGTTGCATCTTTGCACCCTGTTTTAATACAAAAAAA
The DNA here is from genome assembly GCA_945861685.1 of Chitinophaga pinensis. Taxonomy (GTDB): domain Bacteria; phylum Bacteroidota; class Bacteroidia; order SXHM01; family SXHM01; genus SXHM01. The sequence continues at coordinate 6,424 of CAMAVO010000160.1, forward strand.
GTGCTTCATCCCGAATTAAAAACTCAAATCAAATTTACAGGCATAGAAGGAAATCAGTTCTACGCCACACTTCGCAAACGCGTAGATGCCTATTTTACCGATAACGGAATTTCTAAAAACGCCAACGCTGCCATGATTACTAAATCGGTGGTATTGCTTGCCGGATACATTTTACCTTTTGTTTTTTTGCTTGCTTTTCTGCCATCGTTTGGTGTTAGCCTATTGCTTTGGTTTTTGATGGGAATGTCCATTGCCGGTATCGGAATGAGCGTGATGCACGATGCCAACCACGGTTCGTATTCTAAAAATCCTACGGTGAATTATGTGATGGGACACATGCTGAACCTCTTAGGTGGCTCGGTCTTTAACTGGAAACTGCAACACAACGTTTTGCACCATACCTATACTAACATTGTACACATGGACGATGATATTGCCGACCGTTTGGTCCTGAAATTCTCACCCCACACCAAGGTTAAATTCTTTCACAAAATACAGTGGCTTTATGCTGTTTTCTTTTACGGACTGATGACACTGTACTGGGTGTTTGCAAAAGATATTATTCAGTTTTTGCGGTATACTAAGAACGGTGTTACCACCACTACCAAAGAAGAAAACCGCATTGTGCTTTTGAAAATGATAGTGCTTAAAATTGTTTACCTTTTTATTGTGATGGTTGTTCCCACTTTGTTTTTCGGTATTCCGTTTTATCAAGTGGCGCTTGGGTTTACGCTGATGCACTTTGTTGCAGGTATTGTACTGACAGTTGTTTTTCAACTGGCACATACACTGGAAGGCACCACACATCCGCTGCCTGATAAAGAAGGAAATATTCACAACGACTGGGCGATACACCAGATGGAAACTACCATTGATTTTTCG
>CAMAVO010000161.1 GCA_945861685.1 Chitinophaga pinensis
TAAAAAACTCACCCGGAAATCTTGCCCTGCACCTTACCGGAAACATCAAACATTTTATTGGTGCTGTACTCGGAAATAGTGGCTATGTGCGTGAACGCGAAAAAGAATTTGGTGATAAAAACATACCCCGCGAAAAAATAATTGCCGGAATTGATGAAGCAATTGAAGTTTTAAATTCAACACTTTCAAAATTTACTGACGAAGATTTGCAGAAAAATTTTCCAATCGAATTTATGGGTAAACAACACAGCATAGTTGAAATGCTTTTCTTTTTCTTCGGGCATTTAAATTATCACCTGGGTCAGATAAATTATCAGCGAAGGTTACTTTAGCTGCTGACCGTAAGCGATTTCGGCTTACTTTAGCGTCCCCTAAAAAAATCGTGAATATCGGCACTAAACCATTTCTTGCATTTTTCTGTTCATGGATTTTTATCCATTCTGCTCACGCGCAGCAGTTTTCGCAAACTGTGCGTGGCCGCGTAATTGATGCCGAAAGCCATGCAAGTCTGCCCGGAGCTACAGTAGTTATAACCACACTTACGCCCGTTATGGGCACCGCAACTGATATAGACGGGTATTTCCGTTTTGAAAAAGTACCGGTTGGGCGCCAGGATATTAAGGTCAATTACATAGGCTACAAAGAGCAATTTCTTTCTCAGGTATTAGTAGGTTCAGGCAAAGAAATAGTACTGGAAATAATGCTCGAAGAATCAATAAAAAAACTGAACGAAGTAGTTATCAAATCACGTGAAGAAGGAAGTGAAGCGGTAAACGAAATGGCCACGATAAGTTCACGCTCCTTCTCCGTAGAACAAACCGGAAAATTTGCCGCTACAGGTGATGACCCTGCGCGACTGGCTATGTCATTTGCAGGCGTAAGCACGCAAGACGATCTCTTTAATCAAATCGTTATCCGTGGAAATTCTCCCCGCGGCTTATTATGGAAACTGGAAGGAATCGAGATACCGAATCCAAATCATTTGGCACAGGAAGGAGGAAGCGGTGGTACTGTCAGCATGCTGAGTAATAATGTGCTTGGCTCTTCTGATTTTTTAACCTCAGCATTCCCTGCTGAATACGGCAATGCAAGTTCAGGCGTATTTGATCTTCACATGAAAAAGGGCAACAACGAAAAACGTGAATATGCCATCCAACTGGGAACACTTGGTCTGGAAGCAGCTCTTGAAGGTCCTTTTATTAAAGGTAAAAAATCATCTTACCTTATTAATTACCGCTACTCTACCTTATCGGTAATTGAGGCTACGGGTTACAAAATAACAGGTGATATCCGCATCGGTTTCCAGGATTTGAATTATAATTTTTTCTTCCCAACTAAAAAGTTCGGAACATTTACAGTTTATGGCGTGGGAGGCTTAAGCTGGTCAAAAATTGACAAGCAGAAAACCTACAATAAAATACCATATACAGACCGCGGCATAAGCGGTTATAATATGGGGGCAGCAGGGCTTACCCATACCTTTTTCTTCAATGACAAGACCTGGATAAAAACCGTTTTATCTGCATCGGGATACGATGCAAGCTGGCAGCAGGGCAACTGGACTAACAACACTTATGATCAGTATTACCGCTCTGATTTTATTAATAAGTATGCGCGTGCTGCAACTCAGCTCAACACAAAATTTGATGCTAAAAATTCCATTCGCGCAGGAGCTATTTTCAGTTTGCTTTACTATACCAATAGCTGGGAAAATAATTACTACCAAATCTCTGACAAAACAAACGGTAGTAGTTCTTTTACGCAAGCATACGCTCAATGGAAGCACCGCTTTACTGAAAAGCTGGCTTTGATTTCAGGAATGCATTATTCCTATTATGCGTTAAATAAATCTTCTTATTTCGAGCCGCGCCTCGGTCTTGTGTGGGATGCCACCACGCGAAATTCATTCAGTCTGGGCGCAGGTTTGCACAGCCGCCTTGAACCACTTGGTACTTATATGTTGCCCTTTAACTATAAAGGAAATTCCATTACAAATTCAGCGCTAACACTTACCCGCGCCTTTCATGCAGTTGTTGGTCATACCACCAAACTTGCAAAAACACTCACGTTCAAAACAGAGGTATATTTCCAATACCTCTATAATGTGCCAATTGACATAAAAGGCAGTAAATATTACTCTACCATAAACAGTGATGACGAGAACAAACAAACCATAATGCAAAATAATGGTTTTGGAAAAAATTACGGTGTTGAATTTACATTGGACAAACGCCTGGCAGGTAAATGGTATTTGTTGCACACCATTTCATTATACCAATCTAAATACATGCCGCGCAATGGCGAATGGCTTAGCACCCGTTACAACGGAAATTTCATTATCAACTTAACCGCAGGAAAAGATTTTGCTGTCGGCAAAAAGAAAAACGATTTGTTCAGTATCAACATTCGTGCTTTCTGGGGTGGTGGCAATCGCTACATTCCTATTGATCTTTCACAATCACAACAGAAGGGTGATGAAGTAAAAATTTATTCATTAGGTTATGCAGACAGGGGAGCTAATTATTATCGGATTGATGCAGGTGTGAGTTTCCGAAAAAACAAACCTAACTGGGCCTGGATGATAAAAGTAGACATTCAGAATGTGACCAATCATCTGAACGAAATCACCAGAAATTACGACCCCGACAAACAGGCAATTGTCCCCGTTACACATTTAGGAATTCTTCCTGCATTGAAATACAGGGTAGAGTTTTAATTAATCTCTTTCAACAGGCGAAGATGAAACCTGATTAGTTGCATCAATAATTATTTCATATTCCCAGCAATCAACCATAGTAACTGTAATCATCGTATCGCCAGGCATACCCTGAACAGCAACTGTAAACTCAGTATTACCTGAAGCAAATGAACTCCATGCAGAAACCTGCCCCGACTCAATATTGTTGATATTTTCAGTGCTTCCACCGGAAGTTTTTATTTGTACGCTTGCTTTATCTGTACCATTATTTACGATACGGGCTCTTGGGTCTTCATTCTCGCAGGGCTGGTTACAGGCAGAGATGAGCAGGGAAATAATAATTGATGTTAGAAAAAGAAATTGCTTCATTTTAGTGTTTTAAATTTTGGCAAAGGTGCAACTAATTTGAGTTGGGGTGATAAATCCGCTCCGCATTCTTCAGAATTTCTTCTTTGTCAAACGTCATCGGTTTAAATTTTTCTTCAGAGAATAATTTCATCTGGTCAGTGAAGTGCGGACTATCGGGATGAGCTGATGCACCATAAGTATTTATTGAGTTAATTTCAACTCCAGCCTTTGAAAATTTTACCATCTGCATATACCCGTCACCATGAACTATTCTGAAAATTCCTTTTTTCTTATCATACAGTTTCGGGTCGGCAGCACGCGAAACTTCACGTAATCCGCTTGCAGGAAAACTAACATTTCCACGGATATTGCGTTGCACCTCACCCAAGGGAACATCAATAGAACCATGTGTTTTCAATAAAAACTTTTTGGCATATTGCAGCGCTTCTACTAATTCAGTTTCGGCTACACGATTCTTAACTATCATAAAAAAAGCAAAAGGTGCATCTAATTTCTTTTGCAAGTAATTGTGCGTTAGCATGGCCAAAGTCGCTTCACGATTATCAATTGTGCCCTCCAGATTCCATAGCTTTATTTTTTTGATTGCATCGGCTATGTCTGGATATTTTGTTTCGTCTAACGAATATAGATTTTTAAAATGCCACATATAAGATGCAGATGTATCATTATGATAAAATTTATCAAATTTTATGTGGTGAAAATCGTCCCAGGAAAACTTTCCTTTATGATTTTCGAAAAGATACTTCATGCGCTCACCACGGTTGTAGGTGAATCTATGTAAACCAATAAAGTCACCGCCCCACTCACACTTATCGCCTGTACAAAACAAAGGACTGTTGTTACAATTATATAAGTAACCGCAATCAGGATTTTTTACGGTAGGCATTTTGTCATAGGGCACTATATTTTTCCATTTATAGTTTGATGATATTCCTGCAATAGGTTGTTTCCAGTCTAATTTAGGGTCGCGCAAAGGAACGTTGCCTCCTGAATGCAAATAGATATTTCCTTCCACATCAGCATAAATAATATTGAACAATGGAATGGCTTTCATCTTTACGGCTGCTTCAAACTCATCGAAGTTTCTCGCTTTATTCATATGAAACCATTGGTCTGTTGCACGAATATCATTGTAAGAGGGGAAACGAATTGCATACAAACCTTCCTTGTTTTTGTAAGTTGGTCCGTATTCGGTGAGTAACACTTTTTTTGTTACACCAATTCTCATTCCTGCAATTTTTACTTTCAATTTAACAATGCGTTTTCCAAAATTTCGCCACTCACCATCGTACTTATATTGGTTTTTATTTTTTGGATTTATTTCCATTTTATAAATATCTCCAAACGTGTGATAATTGGTGGTATGTGCCCAACCTAAATTTCTATTGGTGCCAACAAAAATGTTAGTGCCTCCCGGAAATAATCCTCCAATAATATCCCAACCTTCTTCGCTTTGCACATGGGCTTCATACCATGCAAAACGCCCTTCCAGGGGCTGATGTGAGTTAACAGCTAAATAGGTTTTACCATCCTCAGTATGATTACCAGATATTGCAATGGCATTGGAACCAACATCATTAATTTCATAAAATTCTCTGATACGATTATCCTTAATAGATTTAAGGGACAAGCCAACGCCTGCCATTAATGATGTTTGAAGTACACCGCCTTTTACAACATCTTTTTCTGTTACGGGAAAAGCTTTTTTATACAATACTTCTTTAGGGTGCGCAACTGCATAAGCATTTAACCCCTGCACATAGCCCGATAAAACTTTTTTGTATTCCGGTGAAATATCTTTTTCATAATTAGCTTCCACGGTTGAATCAATATTCAAAAACTGTAACCCGAAATCAAATATCACCCCTTCTTTTCCCAGCACTCTACCCAACATGTTTTTGCTCGCAAGAATATTGTATTGAATATTCTCAAAATCATCTTCGCTATGTGCCCACGCTAGTCCATAAGCCGCATCAGCATCTGTTTTCCCGAAGATATGAGGAACACCAAATTCATCTCTAGCTATGGTTACATCCTGTGGATTTATTTGCGCACATACTATTGAAAAAGAAAAAAAAGAAACGGAACAAAGGGCTAAAACCTTTGAAGAAAAGCGGATCATAAGTTGGCAGGATAAAATTATTGAGACGGCTAAAATATGGAAATCCCTTTCATTTGTTTTGTTTCTTTGCGTTCTTTGTCATTGTAAACGCTTAGTAAATTATGTCAAGAATTTTAACAGGAATACAAAGTTCAGGAATACCACACCTCGGAAATATTCTGGGTGCTGTGATGCCTGCTATTGAACTTTCAAAAAGACCGGAAAACGAATCATTTTTCTTTATTGCCGATTTGCATTCGCTTACTACAATTAAAGATGCAGCAACCCGGGAACACAATGTTTATTCCGTTGCAGCAACTTGGTTAGCTTTTGGTTTTGATACAGAAAAAAATTATTTCTACCGACAGAGTGATATTAAAGAAGTTACAGAACTAACCTGGTATCTGAGTTGCTTCACGCCTTTCCCGATGTTGGCAAACGCACATTCGTTCAAAGATAAATCGGATAAACTTTCGGATGTGAATGCAGGACTTTTTACGTATCCCGTACTGATGACCTGCGATATTTTATTGTATGATGCTAAGTATGTTCCCGTTGGCAAAGACCAGATGCAGCATCTTGAAATGGCACGCGACATTGCCGAATCATTTAACCACCGCTATGGTGAAACCTTTGTTGTACCCGAAGGAAAAGTGGATGAGAACGTAATGATCGTTCCCGGAATTGATGGACAAAAAATGAGCAAGTCTTACAACAACTTCATTGATATTTTTCTGCCTGACAAAGAATTAAAAAAAGTGGTGTTGTCAATTATTACCGACAGTACACCGCTTGAAGAGCCCAAAAATCCTGACACGTGTAACGTTTTTGCTCTGTACAAATTAGTGGCTTCACCTCAGCAGACAGAAGAAATGCGCCAGAATTATTTACGCGGTGGTTACGGTTACGGACATGCAAAAACTGCGTTGTATGAAGTGATTGTTCAGCGTTTTGAAAAAGAGCGCAAACAATACAACCAATACATGAGCAACCCAGCCGAGCTTGAAAAACAATTAAAAGCAGGTGCAGATAAAGCCCGCAAAATTGCATTGGAGGTGATTGGCAGGGTGAGAGAGAAGATTGGATTTTAGGCTGTCACCCTGAGCGTAGACGAAGGGTTTTATTATTTCACGTAAAGGCGCAAAGGGCGCAAAGTTTTACTATAAAACAACAAATCAATAAATACAATACAAAAATGAAAAAACTACTCTTCTTACTCGCAGCGGCAGCAACCATTTACTCCTGCGGAAACAAAACAACAGAAACAGCCACCGGAACGTTTTACGGTACAGAATTTAAAGTTGAAAATACTGTGGCAGCAACTGAACTGCCTGCACTGGCAAAAGAAGGCAAAGCCACCGATGTAGTGGTTACCGGAAAAATAAATGAAGCGTGCAAAAAGAAAGGCTGCTGGATGACCATTGACCTGGGCAACAACAAAGAAATGCGCGTTACCTTTAAAGATTACGCCTTCTTTGTACCCAAAGACTGCGATGGAAAAGAGGCCACTTTTAAAGGCACCGCCACTTTTGATACCACTTCGGTTGCCGACCTGCAACACTATGCCTCAGATGAAGGCTTATCACAAGAAGAGATTGATAAAATTACCGAGCCTGAGATTGCTTTGGTGTTTGAAGCCACAGGCGTTGCTATTAAAGCTACCCAAGCTGAACTTGACACGATGCACGTTAAGAGGGTAAATGCGGAGGAGTTTGATTCTCTGAAATCAAAGGTTGTTAAGTAATCTACTAAGATTTAAAACAAAAATCCCTCTCTCCCAAGGCGAGAGGGATTTTTTGTTTTAAGTGTTTTTTTGTTTAAGCTGCTATGTCAAATCCCTTTTCTTCGCCTGTTGCAGCGTTTATAAATTGAAGATGCAGCGCGTTCTTATTCTCTAGCTGCTCTTTAGCGTTTAATAATTCTATTCCGTAAACGCTGCCATCTGCTGCCATGTCTATAACAAGTTCTTCGCTTATTTTAATTGAGGTGACAGTTTCGTTTTTTTCGCGCAGTTGAATGTAGGCTATATTGTAGCGTGGGTCGAAGGTTAGTTTCATGATTTTAATTTTTTAAAAATACTTTACAATTACGGTAATCACAAGCCAATCGT
>CAMAVO010000162.1 GCA_945861685.1 Chitinophaga pinensis
ATACTTTCAGCATCGTTTGTATTGTGGCTGATCAATCTTGCGCTGCCAGCTTTTATCGGAACATTCTTTGTTTTTAACCTCAATTTTTTCAGGCAAGACAAAGAATGAGTGTAGTCCTTTCTATTCTTCTGTTTTTACTGATGTCAGCAGGTATTTTATATGCCATGATGATGCTTGCATTTACATTTAAATGGTTGTCGCTGCCAATTTTTACTGCGAAGGGAAAATCATCTGAAACAACCATTACTGTTATTGTTCCTGCACGCAATGAAGAAGAGCACATTGTGAAATGCTTGCAAAATGTTTTGGCGCAAAAATATCCACATAATCTGACTGAAATTATTGTTGTGGATGATAATTCAACAGACAATACTGCACAATTGGTTGCGAAAATAATTACTGAAAATCCGAATAGAATAATTCGTTTGCTGAAGTTGAAAGATGTAAGTGCAACTGCATTATTTAAAAAAAGAGCCATCACCGAAGCTGTTTCAGTTGCAACAGGAAAGCTCATTGTAACAACCGATGCTGATTGCAGAATGGGTGTAAACTGGCTTGCGAATATTGCAGAATATTATGAATTGCATCAACCAAAGATGTTACTTGCACCTGTAACTTTTGCTCACGAAAAATCGGTGTTTGAAAAATTGCAGACACTCGAATTTATTGGTTACATAGGAGTTAGTGCAGCCGCAGTTGCAATGAAAAATCCGTTGATGTGCAACGGAGCAAACCTTGCATATGAGCGAGACGCATTCAATGCCGTTGGTGGTTACCAACAGAATGATAACCTTGCATCAGGTGATGATGTTTTTCTGATGTTGAAAATAAAAAAAATGTTTCCTGAAACAATTCATTTTTTGAAATCAAGAGAAGCAATTGTGGAAACGTTTGCACAAAAAAGTATGAATGATTTTTTTCAGCAGCGCAAGCGCTGGCTTTCTAAGCGCCCCGGCTACAAAGACGTTTCTGTGATTGCAACAGCATTACTCGTTTATGCTTTTAACTTTTTTGTGTTACTTGGTTTTCTGCTTTCATTTTTTGTAGCAGGTAATTCGTTCATGATTTTATTTGGTCTGTTATTTTTATTGAAATGTTTTTCTGATTTTGTTTTTCTTTACCCTGTTGCAAAATTTTTCGGAAGAAGAGAATTGCTTTGGTGGTTTTTACCCGAACAGGTTTTGGTAATTGTATATGTTACGTTGATGGGAATAATCGGCAGCAACGGCAAATACAAATGGAAAGGAAGAGAATTGAAATAAATAATGACTAAAGAAAAAAGTACATCACTTTCACAACTTGCCTGGCAGCGTTTCAGGAAGAACGGAGTTGCCATGTTTAGTTCATTTGTTGTTATGCTCAGTATTTTGATTGCTGCATTCGGTTATCTGATTATGCCGGATTCAACACCGAATGCTAATGAGCAGATTTTGGAGATAGCTGCACAAAAACCTGGATTTACGGTAACAATTTTAAAAATTCCGAAATTGGAGAGCTCAGTAAAGACAAGCTTACTGACAAAAATTAGTTCAGGCGTAGAGCGAAATTATTTTTCAGTTCCGGTTTTCAAACATCAAGTATTTGGTGATACTTTGTTGGTGGAAACATACACAGGAGCAATACCCAATGATGGTGAACTGAAAAAGTATTTACTGAAAGATTTTCCTCAACCGATAGAATCAAATTTTACAGAACGCACTTTTATTTTTGGTACCGACCGTTTCGGCAGAGATATGTTAAGTCGCATGATATTAGGAACACGTATTTCATTGGCAGTTGGTTTTATTGCGGTTATTATTTCATTAATAGTCGGTATTTCATTGGGTGCAATTGCCGGTTTTTTTCGGGGCTGGGTTGATAATGTGGTGATGTGGTTTGTAACAGTAGTATGGTCAATTCCTTTGCTTCTATTGGTTATTGCTATTACATTAGTAATGGGTAAAGGCTTCTGGCAGGTGTTTGTAGCTGTAGGTTTGGCAATGTGGGTGGAGGTTGCGCGTATTGTTCGGGGACAAATTCTCGGTATTCGTGAAAAAGAATTTGTGGAAGCTTGTCGCGCCTTAGGTTTTTCGGGTTTCAGAACGGTGGTGAAACATATTTTGCCAAATATTATGGGACCTGTGATTGTGATTTCGGCAGCCAACTTCGCTTCGGCTATATTGATTGAAGCAGGGTTAAGCTTTTTAGGAATAGGAGCGCAACCTCCCATTCCAAGTTGGGGCGGTATGATTAAAGACCATTACGGATACATTATATTAGACAAAGTTTACCTTGCCTTTATTCCCGGAACAGCTATTCTTCTTATGGTTCTGGCTTTTACATTGGTTGGCAACGGCATTCGCGATGCCTTGGATGTAAAGGCTGACAATTAAATTCTGCCACAACTGACATCATCTCTTTCGTTTTCTGACATCAACCTACCTGTGTCAGTATCCAAAATTCTGGCACAGATAAGCCAGAATTTATTTTCAGAAAAGAATAAAAATACCTGAAAGCATTGATTTTATTGGGCTTTATAGCCTTCTGTCTTTCTAACCTTTTGACTTAATTAAAGTTTGGCACGGCACATTAGCACGGAAATTGACTACTCCGAAACCGTCAAACAAAAACAAATAATTAACAAATCTTAAAAACACAAAACAATGCAAAACGAATTTAAAAAATTTCTTTACGCTGGAGTTGATTTAGCTGCAGCTGCCTCTGAAAAATTCCAAAAATCAGTAACTGAACTGGTTGAGAACGGAAAAATCTCTTCTTCTGAAGGTAAAAAATTAGTGGATGAATTCTTGGAAAAAACTGAAAAAAGAAAAGAAGAATTTGAAACCAAATTCAACGAGTTGAAAAACAAAGTTGGTTTTTCTAAACAAACTGAAGAAGAACAATTAGATGGTCTCCGCAAACAAGTAGCTGACCTTGAAGCTAAAGTTAAAGCTGAAAAACACGCTACTAAAACTGCAAAAGCTACAGCTTAAATTAAGCAAAGGTTTTTAATGGTAAAGAAGGACGGGATACCCCGTCCTTCTTTTTTTATGTTATGCCAACGTTAAAAATATGTGCAATCGCCTGTTAATGTGATTATTATTTTCATTATTTTTGTTTTCTGATATGCAAATGACATTTACAAGCAAGTTGTCTTTTCTAAAGAATAGTGGGCTTAGCCTTCTATTACTGCTTACATTTCTTTATCAAAATACACAAGCTCAATCACTCATCTTTGCAGGGAATGATACGGTGGTTTGTTCTAACTCGCCAATTACTCTTACTGCAATAACACAAGGGGAACTGGGTACAAGCGTTACGCTTTCAGATGACCAGTATACAGGAGTTGTTCCCATAGGATTTACTTTCAATTATTTTGGTGTTGATTATACTCAATGTCTTATTTCATCTAATAACTACATTACATTTAATACCGGAAGCGCAGGCGGTTATTCGCCATGGAGTATTCCCGGTGCTATTCCAGGAAATGGTGTTGCTGAGTTATATAACTCAATAATGGGGCCCTGGCAGGATATTCTGCCACCAAGCGGAGGAGCTGTTCGCTACGCTATGTTTGGTACAGCGCCTAACAGGATTTTTGTAACATCATTCTGTTCGGTTGCTATGTTCTCCTGCACCAGCCTTTTCTTTACAAGTCAGATAAAAATATTTGAAGGAACGAACGAGATTGAAACGCATATCGGAAGTAAACCTATTTGTGCAGCATGGAACTCAGGTCAGGCAATTCACGGTATTCAGGATGCAGCGGGCGCAACCGCTTTTGTTGTTCCCGGAAGAAATGCACCAACCCAATGGTCGGCAACGGCAGATGGTTATAAGTTTACGCCAACAGGCCCCAACACGTACTCGATGACTCCCATTCCTTTTAATCCTTCAAATGTAGTGAGCATAGGAAGTGGAGCTACCGTTGAATGGACTTTACTTAACGGGACTCCTGTTGGAACTGGTTTTAGTATTGTTGTTCAGCCTACACAACCAACTTATTATGTTGCTTCCGTTGAATTTGAATGCAGTAACTTAGTTTATTCTGATACTGTTTTAGTAGGTATATCCAACACTACATTAACTTCATCATCAACAGATGTTTTATGTAATGGAGGTAACACGGGTACTGCTCTTGCAGAGGTTACCAGCACATTTGACCCCTTTAATTATGTGTGGGAAAATTCAGCAGGTACAGTTCTCAGAACTATGAACGGAGTAAATGCAACTGAAGACAGCATTTCAGGATTAGTTGCAGGAAACTATACGGTTGAAATGACCGACAGTATGGGATGTGTTCTTACAGAGGTAATTGTGATTGATGAGCCTACTGCAATTGCAGTAGATACTTCGCATACCGATATACTTTGTAACGGAGAAACTAACGGAACAGCAAGTGTTGTTGTAAGTGGTGGAACTCCTGCCTATTCTGTTGACTGGAACGACCCTTCGCAGCAAACAGGAAATAATGCAATAAACCTTGGCCCCGGAAATTATACTGCAACTATTACCGATGATAACGGCTGCATTTTTGAACAGGATTTTGTAATTCTTCAGCCTACACCATTGGTTCTTGTTGCTACTTCGGTTACCGATACATGCGAGCAATGGAAAGGTACTTCAACAGTTGCAGTTTCTGGAGGAACTGCTCCTTACAATTATTCATGGAGACCTGTTTCAGGTAATGATTCTATTTTAACTGGATTGCTGAAAGGGACTTACAGCGTTATTGTTACCGATGATAACGGATGCATTGACTCAACAAAAACAAGTGTTGGAAATATTCCTTCACCTGTTGCAGATTTTCAATTCACCATTCAACCTGATGATATTTTTAAGCCTTTGGTTTTCTTTGATAACGAATCAGAAGATGCCAACACTTATTTCTGGGATTTTGGTGATGAGTGGGACGGAACTTCAACTGATACAAACCCTTCTTATCGTTACGACACTGCGCGTACATTCCCTGTTATTCTGCTTGCTTACGGACAATACCCCGGTTGCGTGGATACAGCCATTCACTTTGTTACCATAAATCCTGTTTATACTTTCTATATCCCCAATGCCTTTACTCCCGGCAGCGTTGATGAATTGAACGACACCTTTGGTCCGGTTGGAAACTACTACGATGTTGACAGCTATTACATGACTATTTACGATCGTTGGGGCAGCCTTATTTATCAGACCAGCGACTTTGTAAACGGCAAATGGGACGGGCAATCGCATCGCGACAAGCATCCTGCTCCTGATGGTGTTTATGTATACCGCATTGACATAAAAACCTTCTCCGGTTTCGATAATCATAAATACGTAGGAACTGTTGCGCTCATTCGTCAGCGTTGATTTTTTGAGATGACCCCTGATTATTGTCGTGAACGAATGAATGCGCTGAATTGCTGCATTCTTATCCCTACTTTCAACAACGCACAAACACTTGAAAAGATAATCAATGATGTGGCAGAATACACTGCCAGCATAATTGTTGTGAATGACGGCAGCACCGATTCAACCAATCATATTCTTGCAAAGTTTGATAACATTTATGTTGTCTCTTACCTGAAAAATAAGGGAAAAGGCTTTGCCCTGCGCACTGGTTTTGAAGCAGCACGCAAAAAGGGTTTTGATTATGTAATCACTATTGATTCGGACGGACAACACTTTGCAAATGATATTCCGGTGTTTGTTGAAAAACTGGAGACAGAGAAAAGTTCTATCATCATTGGTGCGCGAAACATGAATCAGGAATCGGTTCCGGGTAAGAGCAACTTTGGAAATAAGTTTTCTAATTTCTGGTTTAAGTTCAATACAGGAATTGCTCTTCCCGACACACAAAGCGGTTACAGATTGTATCCTGTTAAATTACTGGAGGGCATCAATTTTATTACTCCTAAATACGAATTTGAAGTAGAAGTAATAGTGCGTGCAGCGTGGAAAGGCATTGGCGTAATTGCCGTTCCGGTAAAGGTTTATTACCCGCCTGCCGAGGAGCGTATCAGTCATTTTCGGCCAGTGCCGGATTTCAGCAGGGTGAGTGTACTTAACACGTTCCTTGTTCTGATTGCTCTGCTTTACATCAAGCCCCGCAATTTCTTTCGCGGTTTAATGAAAACCAATTTCAGAACCTTTGTTCGCGAACATTTTCTCAATACTACGGAACCGGATTCGGTAAAAATATTTTCGGTAATGCTCGGCTTCTTTATGGGCATAGCGCCTTTCTGGGGTTATCAGATGCTGTTGTGTCTTGCCATTTCGCACCTGTTGAAACTGAATAAAGCTATCTCCATTCTTGCTGCCAACATCAGCCTTCCGCCTGTTATTCCATTTATACTTTACGGCAGTTTTATGTTTGGAGGTATGTTTATGGAAGTGCCGGGAACAATAGATTTCAGCAAAGAAATAACATTGGAAATGGTGAAGGTACACAGCTATCAATACCTTATAGGAAGTTTTGCGTTGGCCTTTGCAGCAGCAGGTTTTTCGGGCATTGCAACATTTCTGCTGCTTAAGTTGTTTTCAAGGAAGTAGTAATTCCTACTTTTACTGCACAATTCCTATACATGTCAACAACTGTTGCTCCTCCAATTATTGATTTTGCAGCCGAAATAAAACGACTGAAAAAAGAAAAGAATGCTGTTATTCTGGCTCACTATTATGTGGCTCCTGAAATTCAGGATATAGCTGATTATATTGGTGATAGTCTTGGTTTGTCGCAACAGGCAGAGAAGACAGATGCCGCCATGATTGTGTTTTGCGGTGTACGTTTTATGGCCGAAACGGCCAAGATCTTAAACCCGACAAAAAAAGTGGTGTTGCCTGATTTGGATGCCGGATGTTCCTTGGAAATGTCGTGCCCAACCGAACCCTTCCGCAAGTTCAGAGCAGAACATCCTGACCATGTTGTTATTTCTTACATTAATTGTTCGTCTGAGATAAAAACCCTGAGTGATATTATCTGCACATCGTCTAATGCCGAAGCCATCATCCGCTCGGTGCCTGCCGATAAGCCTATCATTTTTGCGCCCGACAAAAACCTTGGACGCTATCTGGCTAAAAAAACAGGACGCGATATGTTGCTGTGGGATGGCGCCTGCATGGTACACGAAGCATTCTCTATTGACAAGCTTCTGAAACTGCACAGCCAGCACCCCAACGCAAAAATTATTGCTCATCCCGAAAGCGAAGAGCCGGTGCTGCGGGTAGCCAACTTCATAGGTTCAACAACAGGAATGATTAATTACGTGAAGAACGACCCGCACGATGAGTTTATTGTTGCCACCGAAGCGG
>CAMAVO010000163.1 GCA_945861685.1 Chitinophaga pinensis
GTTCCGTTTTAATCCCTTTTTCTTCTAATGAATTCGAAAACACATGACTTGCATAGCCTTTGTTCACCAATGAAAGCAACATATAGGCACTGCTGAAAATCAATCCGAAATTATTCCACTTTCTGCGTTTGGGATTTTCGCGGTTAATAAAAAGGCAAGCAATAATGCAAATCATCAGCGGAACGGTGTAAACAAAATCAATAATGAAAATATTGTTAATACCTGCACGGTAATCACTGAAAGGAAGAAACAATTGTGTTCCGTAAGTGGTGAATGTGTCAAGTATAGGATGTGTAACAATGCTCCAGAAAAAAAGAAGAGTCCATCCTTTGAATCCTATTTTGTCTTTGTAGAGTTTGTTTACCAGCCATCCTAAGAGCGGTGCCATTACTACAGCAAAAATGAGTGAATGTGAAATGCCGCGATGCAGTGTTATTTCTTTCAGCGCACTTCCCATCGTAAAGAAAACATCTAGGTCAGGAATTGTTCCTGCGAAGCCGCCCCAGAGAATAGCTTTGTTTCCTGCTTTTTTACCGAGTACGGCTTCACCTACAGCAGCACCCAAAATAAATTGTGTTAGTGAATCCATAATTAGTTTTTATTTTTCCAAAGTTCTCTCAGTTTAGCATATTTTAGAAATACTGCATAACCGGAAATCATTGCAATTACAAAGCCATAAAAGCCATCCAGAAAACCAAGTTTCAGGAAATAATGTTTTGTAAACTTTACCTGTAAAGCATTGCTAAGCACCAGAAAATTTACGTTCTCACCTTTTTCAAAACGTGCTTTTGCAGCAATGGTAGAAAAATAATCTACCTGTCTCACGTGCTCATCAATCGTGTAAAAACTGTAATGCAGAATATCGCCTTTTAAACGTGAAGTGGCTTTATCGCCTTTAAACAATTCGTATTTATCGTGCGGGTTGGTGCCGCGCCATTCACCTTTTCTGCTGTCCCACAACCGCAATTTTTTATCAGGATACCAACCGCTGTATTTTATCCATTGTCCGCAATAATTGGTCATGCGGTTGATATAATAACCATCATGCGTCCATTTATTTTTCACTTGCAGAATTGATTTTTTTAATTCTTCTGAAAGCGCTTCGTCTGCGTCAAGCGATAAGACATGAGGGAATTGCGCATACGTGATTGCGCGATTTTTCTGTTGTATGTGTCCGTCAAATGTGTGCTGAAAAAAACGTGCGCCTTTTTGTTTGCAGATTTCTTCCGTCTTATCAGTTGAAAAGGAATCCAGTACTATAATATCATCCGCAATTCCGGCAAGGGAATCCAAACAACGTGCAATGTTGCGCTCCTCGTTGTAAGTGATGATTACTGCCGAAAGTTTGTGCATTGTTAATAGCGCGGCTTAAAATCCATTCGCTGTTCTGTAACGCCCATATTAGATGTAGAACAGGAAAGTAATTTTTCATTGATGTCCCGTATTTCGCAAGCCATGTTTATTATTCTTCTTCCCTGTCGAATTACGTTTGCTTTTGCAATTACTTTCGCTCCAAGTTTTACATTACCCAGAAAATCAACCGATAAATTCACCGATACAAAATGAAATTCTTTATCCAAAGCAGCTACGGTCATTCCGATTACTTCGTCCATAATTGCAGCGTGCATGCCACCGTGCAAATAGCCACCCGGGTTGGTCATTTGCTCCGTAACTTCAAATTCAACGGTCATTGAATCATCATTTACCTCACGAACAATTCCTCCAAGCCATTTTGAAAGCGGAGGCGCAATTTCGGGTGGTTTACTTCCGATAATAGTTTTGAAATATGCTTTATAAAGATTGTCGCTCATTGTTAGCTTTGTGGTTTGAAAGGCGAAAATTAAAGAATTAAACCATGTCAGAACAATTAACAACACTTGATATTTCATCAACAAAAGAAGAAAAATACAAAAATCTGTTGCCTCAAATTGAAGCATTGATTTCAGGTGAACAGGATTTGGTTGCCAATCTTGCCAATATTTCTGCCGCACTAAAACAATGTTTTGATTTTTTGTGGGTAGGGTTTTATCTGGTTAATGAAAATGAGTTGGTTTTAGGTCCATTTCAAGGGCCGATTGCCTGCACACGAATTGCCTTCGGCAAAGGCGTTTGCGGAACAGCCTGGAAAGAAAAGAAAACCATTGTGGTGGATGATGTGGATAAATTTCCCGGACATATTGACTGCAGCAGTGAATCAAAATCAGAAGTTGTGGTTCCCGTAATTAAAAACGGAAACGTAGTAATGGTGCTGGATGTGGATAGCTCACAACTTGTCTCGTTCAATCATACGGATGAGTTTTGGTTAGGCAAAATCTGTGGCCTGATTGAAGCCAAACTCAGCTAAAATAATTCATAACTTTTCTACTTCTCAATCGTATCAGTTTCGGCTTTTAAAAACGGGCATTGAAATTTACTTAAATAATGCAGGTGTTTTTAAGGCTAATTGCTTAATTTTGTAGTGAAAATCAGGTTTTTAATGTTTAGAATATTACTTTCAGTTTTATTTCTTGTTATAACATCGCTTTCGGCTTCCGCTCAATACATGATGGAAGCTAAGCAGCCTGATTTCTATTCATTCTCAAAACCGGCAGAACAAAATGTAACATCTGAGGCAATAAATTTAGTTGCTCCGGAATACAGAAATCACCCTGAATACGCTAAAAATCCTTACAACTCACCTTGCGAAAATTGCACGGAGCTGATTGACCGTAGAAAGATTGATGAACGTTATTTTGTAGAAAACGGAACAAACGGTCAGACTTTTTATACTCAAACAAGTTACGGGCCTATGCACATGCCTGATGAGTTTGGTAATCTGGTTACAATAGACCCTCGCATTTCAGAATCAGGTTCGGGAGTATTTGGAGCAGAACATCAGCTAATTCCTGTAAAAATTGATGCCATTAACCATTTTGTATCTTTAAAAGCATCCGTACAAGAGTTGAAATTCAATACAGCCTTAGAATTACTGCACAAAGATATTTCAGGTGAATTAACTTCATTGGGTAAAGCAAACTGGACAAATTATACAGCAGGTGATGATGGAATAAAAGTTTTAGATGTATGGCAGGGAATTGACATGGAAATAAGAACCCTGAAAGGCAAAGTGAAAACGAATTTCATCATTAACGAGAAATTTCTTTTTGAAATTGGCTGGTTGATAATTAAAGATAAACTGGAATACGGAGACAATCTGAAGCCGAACATTCCTTTTGCCAAGCAATCAGAAAACAATTTTTTTGACAAAGAAATATCGCTTTCAGATAAAGAAGGCATCGAGCACTACAGTATTTCCAGAGCTTTTGCCTTTGATGCCGGTAATCAAGGTGAGAAACAAAACTATTACCTGAACTATGAATTGAAGGAAGATCATGACCTTCTGATTTATATTCCATTGCAATGGCTGAACAGCGAGGAAAGGGTTTATCCGGTAACAATAGACCCATTGGTTACAGGAACAAACAATGTTGCTATGTCAACTATTTTAGCACCCAGATGGGGAGGTTCAGTATGCCCTGCTATGGGAATTGGTTGCCAGTATCCACTAGTTACTCCCGTACCTGCAAATTGTACAATTACAAACATATTGTTTAGTTTCAGTTATAACGCTTTAGGTACCTGTTGGGTAAACCAAGCGGCTTTTTACATTGATGTAGGTGTATGCAGAAGTCCGGCTCCCGGTGGTATATGGACTTGTTCAAACCCTGGAAACAACCCCGGAGCCTGCACTGGTAACAACTATCAGATTTTACCTCAGGTAAGCGCATGTATTCCGCCTCCACAATGTGCGCCTTATAATCTAACATTTACGATGACTTTTTTTAGTTGTAATCCTTTAAATGGTGCAACCTGCAGTAATAATGGCAATAACTGTATTGTAGCATCTGATAACTGGACAATGACTATTCAGGGAAAAACAGTTGAAGTTCCAACCATTTCCCCTGCTCAAACTATTTGTATTGGAAACAATGCAACAGTTTCATCAACTGCAAATTTTGGAGTAGGACCTTATATCTATTCATGGAGTCCGGGCGGTGCTACTACTTCAAGCATCACTGTTTCGCCTGTGGTAACACAACTTTACACAGTTACAGTAACTGATGCCTGCCTTCAAACTGCCACTGCCACTTCAACTGTAACAGTTACACAAAATGTTAATCCCGGTTTCACCATTACTCCTAATCCTGTTTGTGCCGGGCTACCTGTTGCGATAGCAGGTTTGGGTGCAGGTCCTTCCAGTGCTTATGATTGGTTGTTTCCAAGTTCAACAACACCTACGGTAAATAACAATAAAGTCCCTTCTGTTACCTACAATACTGCAGGTACTTATAATATTACGCTGAACTATGCACAAGGAGCTTGTATTTTTCCGTTGATTCAAACAATTGATGTTACTCCTAATGGAGGTGCACCTTCTGTAACAGTTGCAGCAAACCCTGCGGGAGCAATATGTGCCGGCACCAGTGTTACGTTTACGGCTACACCAACCAACGGAGGTGGAGCGCCATCGTATCAATGGCAGGTAAACGGAATTAATGCAGGAGCAGGCGGAGCAACACTTACAACTACTACTTTAAATAATGGAGATGCTGTAACGGTAATAATGACTTCAAGTTCCACCTGTGTTTCACCTACTACAGGAATTTCAACAGCTATTGTGATGATAGTAAATCCTGCGGTTGTTCCTTCGGTAACAATTGCAGCAAATCCAGCGGGAGCAATTTGTGCGGGAACAAGCGTTACGTTTACAGCTACACCCACCAACGGAGGCGGAGCGCCAACGTATCAATGGCAGGTGAACGGTGTGAATGCCGGAGGTGGGGGTGCAACTTTTACATCCAACAGTTTAAACAATGGTGATGTGGTGAGAGTAATCATGACTTCCAATGCTACCTGTGCTTCGCCAACTACAGCAACATCCAACACGATTACAATTACGGTAAATCCGCCAGTAGTTCCATCAGTTTCCATCACTGCAAATCCTAACACTCCTGTTTGTCCAGGCACAAGCATTGCGTTTACTGCCATACCAACCAACGGAGGCGGAGCACCAACCTATCAATGGCAGGTGAATGGTGTAAATGCGGGAAGTGGTGGCGCGACTTTTACTACCACTACTTTAACGGATGGCGATGTGGTTCGTGTAATCATGACTTCCAATGCAACCTGTGTTTCACCTACAACAGCCACATCCAATACTATTACCGTTTCTATTTTACCGGCACCTGTTCCATCTGAAAGTATTGCAGCAAACCCGGCAGGACCAATTTGTGCAGGAACAAGCGTAACATTTACAGTAACACCTGCAAATGGAGGTGGTGCGCCAACTTATCAATGGCAGGTAAACGGAACCAATGCAGGAACAGGCGCTACGTTTACTTCAACAACATTAAACAATAATGATGCGGTAACGGTGATAATGACTTCCAATGCAACGTGCGCTGCGCCACCAACTGCAACTTCAAACACAATAACAATAGTAGTTACAACCAATTTAGTTCCGGCAGTAAGTATTGCAGCAAATCCGGCAGGAATTATTTGTGCAGGAACCAGTGTAACATTTACAGCAACACCTACCAATGGAGGTAATGCACCAACGTATCAATGGACTGTGAATGGAACTAATTCAGGAACAGGTTCAACATTCACTTCTGCATCATTAAATAATACAGATGTTGTTCGTGTGATAATGACTTCCAATGCAACCTGCGTTTCTACACCCACAGCAAACTCAAATAACATTAATATGTTGGTGTTGCCGATTGTTGCTCCAACGGTTACTATTGCGGCAAATCCGGCAGGAGCAATCTGTGCAGGAGCAAGTGTTACGTTTACTGCAACTCCAACAAATGGTGGTGTGCCGACTTATCAATGGCAGGTAAACGGAGCTAATGCAGGAACAGGTTCAACATTCACTTCAACCACATTAAACAACGGAGATAACGTAACCGTTATAATGACTTCTACTGCTGCCTGTGTTTCGCCTACCACAGCAACATCAGCAGCAATCACCATGTCAGTTACGCCTACTATTACGCCATCAGTAATAGTTGCAGTAGTTCCAACGGGACAAATCTGCACAGGAACCAGCGTAACATTTACCGCAACACCAACTAACGGAGGCGGAGCGCCAAGCTATCAATGGCAGGTGAACGGAACCAATGCCGGAACAGGCGCTTCGTTTACATCTGCTTCCTTGAATGATAACGATGTTGTTACCGTTATCCTGACCTCTAATGCAACCTGTGCTTCACCTGCAACCGCAAGTTCAGCGCCTGTTACAATGGATGTCAGCACCACTGTAGTTCCTTCCATTTCCATTGCAGCAGCACCATCCAATATTATTTGCAGCGGAACCAACGTTACGTTTACACCAACAACAAGCGGGGGCGGGAATGGCCCAACTTATCAATGGACTTTGAACGGAGTTAATGCCGGAACCAATCCAACTTTTTCATCATCAACACTCAATGACAACGATGTTATTGAAGTAGTGATGACTTCTGCCAGCACGTGTGCCACTCCGCAAACGGCAACATCCAATCAGGTTGTGATGACGGTTGATCAGGTTGTAACACCTTCTGTTACGATTGCAGATTTTCCAAGCGGAGCGCAGTGTGCAGGAACAAGCATTACCATTACGCCAACTCCTGTAAACGAAGGTAACAATCCGGTTTATGAATGGTTTATAAATGGTGTAAGTTCAGGAAACACTGCATTACTCACATCTTCTTCATTCAGTGATGGCGATGTGATTTCGGTTATTCTGACTTCTGATGCTGTTTGCGCAACACCAACTACCGCTGCATCCAATTCAATTACCATCGCCATTGATCAGGTTATTAATCCAAGCGTTACAGTTGCTGCTGTTCCGGCCGGAACAATCTGTTTCGGAGAGCAGGTAACGTTTACAGCAACGCCAAGCAGTGCAGGTGCCAATCCAACGTATCAATGGGCGGTAAACGGAACCAACGCAGGAACAGGTGATACCTTTTCATCGTCTTCGTTAAATGATGGCGATGTGGTAGTGGTTACTCTTACTTCATCTTCGCCTTGCGCCAATCCGACTACAGCAACGTCAACACCGATTTCAGCGGATGTAAATACATACGTTACACCAAGTGTAACCATTGTGGCATCGCCTTCAGGGCCGGTTTGCATAGG
>CAMAVO010000164.1 GCA_945861685.1 Chitinophaga pinensis
ATTTCAGAAGCAGTTAATTTTTTCAGCGTATTGAAAAGAAGATTAATTGAAATTCGCTCTGCAACTGCAACATTATAAACCTGTCCTGTTGCACCTTCAACTTTTGTAAACAGGGCTCTAATATTTGCCTGCACAGCATTTTCAACAAAAGTAAAATCGCGTGTTTGTTCACCATCACCATTAATGAATAGACTTTTATTATTCAATAAAGCATCCATAAACAATGGAATAGCTGCGGCATAAGGTCCGTCAGGCTTTTGCCTAGGTCCAAAAATATTAAAGTAGCGCAAACCAATTATTTGCATGTTATATGTCCGCGAAAAAACATCGGCATAAAACTCGTCCACTAATTTTGAAACTGCATAAGGAGAAAGTGGTTTGCCGATTTTTTCTTCTTTCTTTGGCAAATCAGGACTGTCGCCATAAACAGAAGATGAACTGGCATAAACAAAACGCTTTACTTCCGAATCTTTTGCTGCTGTGAGCATATTTAAAAAACCGGTAACGTTGGCATCATTAGTTGCTACCGGATTTTTGATAGACCGGGGAACAGAACCCAAAGCGGCCTGATGCAACACATAATCAATTCCCTCGCAACTTTTTAGACAAGTTGTGTAATCAGTAATACTGCCTTCCACATATTCATAGTTAGGATTGCTGATAAACAAATTAACGTTTTCACGTAAACCTTCGCTCAGGTTATCCAGGACACGAACTTTTCCAGCACCGTGCTTCAATAAATATTCAACAATATTGGAACCGATAAAACCAGCTCCTCCTGTTACCAGAAATGATTTGCCTGAGATATCTTCGGAATGAAATTTCTGCTCGTACATCTATCTAGTAACGTATTGTTGCTCGTAATATTTTTGGTATGCACCAGAAGTAACGTGGTTCAGCCATTCTTCATTGCCAAGATACCAATCCACTGTTTTCTCCAAACCTTGCTCAGGCTTTACAGATGGTTTCCAGCCTAAATCATTTTGCAGTTTAGTTGAGTCAATAGCATAACGCAAATCATGCCCTGCTCTGTCCTTCACATAGGTTATCAGTTTCTCTGAATCACCTTCTGCACGACCTAACTTGCTGTCCATTATTTTACAGAGCAAACGAATTAAGTCAATATTTTTCCACTCATTGTTTCCGCCCACGTTGTAGGTTTCGCCAACTTTTCCTGTATGAAAAATAGTATCAATTGCAGAGGCATGATCTTCTACATACAACCAATCACGCACATTCTCACCTTTTCCGTAAACAGGAACAGGCTTGTTACTTTTGATATTATTAATAGCTAACGGAATTAATTTTTCAGGAAAATGATGTGAGCCGTAATTGTTTGAACAATTTGAAATCACAATTGGCAAACCAAATGTGTCATAATAAGCACGAACAAAATGATCAGAACTTGCTTTAGATGCTGAATACGGACTGTGTGGATCGTATTTGGTTTCTTCTGTAAAATGGCCTTCAGCGCCAAGGCTTCCATAAACTTCATCTGTACTTACATGATAAAAAAGCTTTCCTTCTGTTTTATTATCTAAGGATGTATTCCAATGATGCTTTGCAGCGTTTAAGAGTGTTACTGTACCGATTACATTAGTCACAACAAACTCAATCGGGTTTGAAATAGAACGATCAACATGGCTTTCTGCTGCAAGATGAATTACTCCGTCAAAATTGTATTGCTCAAATATTTTTTGAAGAAAGGCAGAGTCAAGAATATCTCCTCTTTCAAAAACATAATTTTGTTTTTGCTCAATATCTTTTAAGTTTTCAAGATTACCTGCGTAAGTCAGTTTATCCAGATTTACAATCTTATAATCAGAATATTTATTTACAAACAAACGCACTACATGCGAGCCGATAAAACCTGCTCCGCCAGTAATTAAAATAGTCCTTTTAAATTCACTCATTATTTATTCTTCTCTTTTAAAGCAAATTCCCATTTCCAGGCGGTTTCGAGCATTTGCTCCAAGCCACGTTCTGCTTTCCAACCCAATTCATTATTTGCAAGATTGGTGTCGGCATACATTTGCATGATGTCTCCATCGCGTCTGCCAACTACTTCATAATTCAATTTCACTCCTGATACTTTTTCAAATGCTTTCACAACATCTAAAACTGAATATCCAACTCCTGTCCCAAGGTTAAACACTTCATAAGGTGACTGAATTTTAAGGTTTATCATTCGCTCCAGCGCAATGATGTGAGCTTTTGCCAAATCAACAACATGAATAAAATCACGGATGCACGAACCGTCTTCTGTTTCATAATCTCCGCCAAACACTTTTAGTTTATCTCTTTTACCAATTGCCGTTTGAGTAACAAATGGAATCAGATTATTAGGAATTCCAATCGGCAACTCGCCAATCAAAGCACTTTCGTGTGCACCTGTCGGGTTGAAATAGCGCAAAGCAATACCTTCTAATTTTTCATTATTAGCTGAAATAGTTTCTTCTAAAATTTCTTCACAAATCTGCTTTGTATTTCCGTAAGGCGAAGCTGCTTTCTTAATTGGTGCATGCTCATCAACAGGCAAATAATCAGGCTCGCCATAAACCGTGCATGAAGAACTGAACACAATAAATTTTATTGAGTACTCCAACATGCACTCTAATAAATTCACAAAAGAAAAAAGGTTGTTTCTGTAATACAACAAAGGATTATCAACCGATTCGCCAACTGCTTTTTTTGCAGCAAAATGAATAACAGCTTTTATGTCTTTATGCCGGCTGAAAAATTCTTTCAGTTTGTTTTTATCGCACAAATCAAACTGCTCAAATTCAGGCTTAACACCTGCAATTTTTTCAATTGAATCCAAAACATCAGCAGATGAGTTAGAAAGGTCATCAATAATTACAACCTCATAATTCTTCTGCAGCAATTCAACAACTGTATGAGAGCCGATGAAACCTGTGCCGCCTGTTACTAATACTTTTGTCATTACAGGCTCCAATAAGTAAGTTTCTTGATTTTGTCTTTGTAGATTCCTTTAATATCAACTACAATTCCTTTGCCTTCAGTTATGGAGTCAAAATAGTCTTCAGTTAATGAAAGATAATCTTTATGATTTACCGCAACAATCACCGCATCATAATCATTGGCAATGTTGTCGGTCAATTCAAAACCATATTCGTGTTTTAAATCTTTTGATGAAGCATGCGGATCAACCACCTCTACTTTCACACCAAAATCTTTCAACTCTTTTATAACATCCGCTACTTTTGAATTACGAATATCCGAAACGTTTTCTTTAAACGTTGCGCCCATTACCAGTACTTTAGCATTACCGGCTTCGCCTGTTTTTGCAATAATTTTCTTTAGCGTTTCACGTGCAATGTATGCACCCATGCCATCGTTTACATCACGACCTGAAGTAATCACCTTTGAATGGTAACCCAATTCACGTGCCTTGTGAGTAAGGTAATAGGGATCAACACCAATGCAATGACCTCCAACCAGACCTGGGAAAAATTTCAGAAAATTCCATTTTGTGCCAGCAGCTTCAAGCACATCGTACGTATTAATTCCCATCTTGTTAAAAATGATGGAGAGTTCATTCATCAAGGCAATATTTACATCACGCTGAGTATTTTCAATAATTTTTGCAGCTTCAGCAACTTTGATGGACGGTGCGCGATGAGTTCCTGCCTTTACAACAATCTCATACACTTTTGCAATATTGTCCAATGATTCATCATCACAGCCTGAAACCACTTTTGTGATTTTAGTAATAGTATGCTCCTTATCTCCGGGATTAATTCTCTCAGGAGAATAACCAACTTTAAAATCAGTTATGAATTTCAACCCTGACATTTCTTCTAAAACAGGGATGCAATCTTCCTCTGTGCAGCCCGGATAAACAGTAGATTCATAAACTACATAATCGCCTTTCTTCAATGCTTTACCAACCGACTTTGATGCTGATAAAACAGGAATTAAATCCGGCAAATTATGTTCATCGATTGGTGTGGGAACAGCTACAATAAAGAAGTTGGCTGTTCTTAATACATCTATGGATGATGTGAATTCAATATCACAACCATCAAAAGCAGAAGAAGGCAATTCTTCACTTGGGTCTATTTTATTGCGCATCATTTCAAGACGCGCATCATTTATATCAAAACCAATTACAGAAACTGATTTAGCAAATTCAAGTGCAATAGGTAATCCTACATAACCAAGTCCGATAAGGGCAACCTTAGCCTCTTTTTTGACTATTTTATCATACATAAATTCTATTTCTTTAAAGAGTAAATGCGTTCAATTATGTCAACCACTTTCAGGCCTTCAAGGGCGTTTGTGGTAATTGTATTTCTTCCTTTCAGTGTGTCCACCACATTCTGAATTAAGAAATGGTGGTTGTTTGCTGAACCTTTGTAAGCCCCGTAATCATTGGCAGGAGCAGTTTCAGCTAATTCGGGTAATACGTAATCTTTAATATGGCAATGTTCTACTTTGTCCATGTATTGTCCGCCAACTTTAACACTTCCGTTACTTCCAATAACTGTAATGCTGCTTTCCAGATTTTTATCCCAAACAGAAGTAGAGAAATTAATACTTCCCATACCTCCATTGATGAAGTTGAAATTCACAAAACCACTATCCTCAAATTCGGTCAAATCCTTGTGGTTAAAGTCTGCAAATTTTGCTTGAATATCAGTGATATCGCCAAACAACCAATAAAGTAAATCAATCCAGTGCGAAAATTGAGTAAACAATGTTCCGCCATCCAATTCCAGAGTTCCTTTCCAGCCGCCTTTTTTGTAATAGCGTTCATCGCGATTCCAGTAGCAATTCAACTGTACCATGTAGACATCGCCAATAATTTTACTGTCTACTATTTCTTTCATCCAAACGCTGGGTGGCGAATAACGGTTTTGCATTACACAAAAAACCTGCTTGTGCATTTGAAGCGCTTTAAAAATAAGTTGCTCGCAATCCTGACGATGAAGTGCCAGAGGTTTTTCTATTACAACATGTTTATTAGCTTCTAAAGCAAGCAATGATTGACTTGCATGCAAGCCATTCGGAGTGCAAACACTCACCACTTCGACTTCGGGATGAGCAGCAAATAACTCTTCGGGGGTGCTGTAGAATTTTTCAGTTAAATCATTCAAACCAATTTTGTCTTTAGATTGAAGATCGCAAACTGCAATCAGTTCTGTTTCTGGGTTTCTGCGTACCATTTCAGCATGACGCTTTCCAATGTGACCTTGTCCTAAAACTGCAAATTTTATTTTACGCCCGTCTTTATTCATTTTGATTTCGAAACTTTTCCGTTTTCTAACTTGTATTCCTCTTTGCTTTCTTCGCAAACTGCCGTTCCGCTTTCATCAAAGTTAAGACGATGTCCAAATTCACTCATCCACCCCACCTGACGGGCAGGATTACCCACCACCAATGCATAATCAGGAACATCTTTTATTACCACCGTTCCGGCACCAATAAACGCAAATTTGCCAACATCATTACCGCAAACAATAGTTGCATTTGCTCCGATAGAAGCTCCTTTGCCAACATGTGTATGAGCATATTGTCCACGCCTGTTTACCGCACTGCGCGGGTTGCGTACATTGGTAAAGACCATTGAAGGACCAAGGAACACATCATCATCGCAGGTTACCCCTGTATAAATGGAAACATTGTTCTGAACCTTTACATTTTTACCAAGAATAACTCCCGGAGAAATAACACAGTTTTGACCTATGTTACAGTTTTCACCCAAAACACAATCAGGCATAATATGAGTAAAGTGCCATATTTTAGTGCCCTTACCTATTTTGCAACCATCATCTACATACGATGATTCGTGGCAGAAAAACAATTCCGTATCCTTTGACATTTAATCTCCTTTTTACTTCGGGCGGCAAATGTAGTAAAATCCTATACTATTCTATTATAGGTGCACGCTCAAAAGGAATGCTTTCGTCCAGCATTTTGCGGCAGGTTATGTAGGTGCGCCATTTAGTACATTCTAAATTATCAATTACTTTGAGCATTTTAGGGTTAAAATCTCCTATCCAGGTCAGAATTACATGCAAATACTTTTTCTTTGGATAAACTACAGTTTCTGCATATTTAATCATCAAACCTTCAATTCCTTTTCCCTGATGCTCCTTAGCAACTCCAAACACAATACTATACATGGTTTTGCATTCACCGCGCAACTTGTGATACATAAACTTTACTTTACCCCACCAGTTAAGATTTCCATTTACATATTTGAATAAAGAATTTAATTCAGGAATACTGATATAAAAACCAACCGGAGTTTCATGATGATAAGCAAAATAAACAATGTCCGGATCTAATACTGGCTTAAGTTTTTGCATGATATTCTTGGCCTGAGCCGACTCCATTGGTTTAAATCCAGCATGTCCTCCCCAGGCATTATTATATATCGTCCGAAAATCTTCAGCAAACTTGTCTAATTTTTTAGGGTCTAGACAACGAACTGAATATCCTTGCTCATTAAGGCTCTTTGACTTGCGAATAAAAATCTCCTGAGCTGGAAGATAAACCGGACGATAATAGCAATATTGTTCATAATAAGTTTTAAACCCGTAATCATCAAAAAACTTGCGGTAATAAGATGGGTTGTAGTTCATGCCGTATGTGGCAGGACTTTCAAAGTTGGTAATCATCAAGCCCCAGAACTGGTCCTTTTCGCCAAAGTTGATGGGGCCATCCATTGCCTTCATGCCTCGCTCTACATTCCATTGAGCGCATTTATCAAACAGCATTTTTGCAGCGTTAGCATCATCAATGCATTCAAAAAAGCCAAAACCGCCTGTGGGTTGCTTAAAGGTATCGGAAAGTCTGCGGTTGATAAAAGTAGCTACGCGACCAATTGTTTTCCCGCTGTCATCTTTCAGGATAAAGCGAGTTGCTTCGCCATAGCGGAAAAATTTATTCTTTTTCGGGTCAAATATCTTTTGAATATCCTGACGGATATGAGGTATCCAGTTCGGGTCGTTCTTATAGATAAGGCGAGGCATTTCAAGGAAATCTTCCTCGTGATGGTTGGTCTTTACTTCAATTATTTGCATGGCCGAAAAGTAGGAAATTGTTTGTAATTGAGAATAAATACTACATTTGCACCCCTTAATCAA
>CAMAVO010000165.1 GCA_945861685.1 Chitinophaga pinensis
GCAGCGGCTGCGAATGGTCTGCTTTACAAAATTCTCGTGCTGTTCAAAAATTATTTTGTCGCTTCTGAAGATTGTAGCATATACAGCTACAGGAGCAAAATAACTTACCGGAACAACTACACAATCTGCCGATTTCATAAATATGAAAAAGTTAAAAAATACTAACTTGCAACATTAAAACACAAATTTCATGAGGGCAAATCTACTTTTCTTCTTTCTTGCATTTTTTATTTTTTCAAGTAATTTAATTGCACAAGATCTGCCTAATTACATGACAGAGGAAGAGCAAATGCTGATGCCTGCTTACCTGCAATCGCGTTCTGCTAAATCCATTACCCACCCACCAACATCACCTGTTCGCGCTATGGCTGAATGGGAAGAAATAAGTGGTTTGTGTATCCGCTGGACATCAAGCCAGCAAACTATTTTGAGACAAATTATTGTTGCTGCTAAACTTGAAACCATGGTTTACATTGTTTGCAGCGATTCAAATTCTGTAAGAAGTTACCTGACATCAAACGGAATTAATTTTACGAATATTAAATTCGTTCAAAAACCATCAGACAGTATATGGATGCGTGATTATGGCCAATGGAATGTTTACAAAAATGATGTGGATTCACTTTATCTTATTGACTGGATTTATAATCGTCCGCGTCCTAATGATGATGCGGTTCCCTCAGAAATTGCAACCGCAACGGGTTTACCTCTTTATGAAATGGTTAATTCTCCAAATGATTTAACACATACCGGAGGAAATTACATGGTTGACGGGTGGGGAACTGCATTTTCATCTGAACTTATACTTGATGAAAATACAGATAAAACAGAATCTGAAATTGATAACATCATGCAAGACTGGATGGGAATTGACCGTTACATAAAAATGCCAACACTGCCCTATGACGAAATTCACCACATTGATATGCACCTGAAATTATTGGATGAAGAAACTTTATTGGTTGGCGAATACGCTTCAGGAATTGCTGATGGACCTCAGATAGAAGCCAATCTTCAATACGTTTTAAGTAACTACAACTCAGTTTTCGGAACGCCTTACAAAGTTGTACGCATTCCCATGCCCCCTGATGGTAGTGGTGATTACCCTGATAATTTTGGTGATTACAGAACTTATACCAATTCTACTTTTATAAATAAAACATTGATAGTGCCCACTTATGCTCAGCAATACGATACAACAGCACTAAGAATTTTGCGGGAAGCCCTTCCCGGATATACAGTGGTTGGAATCAACTGCAACAATATTATTAATCAACTTGGCGCGCTACATTGCATTACAAAAGAAGTTGGCACAAGTGACCCGCTATTAATCACTCATCAACCTTTGCAAAATACAACCAACACAACCACACCTTACCAGGTTGATGCCTGGATAAAGCATAAAACAGGAATTCAAACAGCTACACTTTATTATACAACAGACACAACACAAGGCTACCAATCAGTAAATATGAGTTTTACTAATGTTCCATCTGATACATGGACCGGATTCATTCCTGCACAACCCGCAGGAACTGTAGTATTCTACTACATCCATGCTCAGGCAAATTCAGGAAAACAACAGGTGAGACCAATTACTGCTCCTGATGGCTGGTGGAAATTTAATGTTGTTGGCTTCACAACTATTATTGAAGATGAAGACACTGAAAACGGAATGTTGAGTTCATATCCAAATCCCTCTCATGGAATCACCTGTATTCCTATAAAGACAAGCAGTGAACTAAACGGAAAATTATTTTTAGCTGATGTTTCAGGAAGAGAAATAACAACTATTTACACAGGAATATTTTTTAGGGGAGAAAAGAATTACTTCATCAATACATTAAACCTAAATGCCGGAAATTATCTGCTTATTCTGCAGACTGAAGATGGAAATTCTGTTCAGAAATTAATAGTAAAGTAAAACTGCATTATTGATTGCAGATTACCTTGCCTTCGTTCTGAAAAAACTGTTTTCCGTTTTTATTTCCAAGGTCAGCAGCCACTTTGATATCGCTGCAGGCATCAGCAGGTTTATCAAGTATAAGTTTTTCAATGCCTCTGTTAAGGTAAGCTTCATCATCTTCAGGAGAAAGTTCAATAGCTTTTGAATAATCCTGAATTGCTTTTTGATGATCATCAATTTTGCTGTGAGCAATTCCTCGGTTATAGTAAGCTACTGCGTTAGTGGGATTATACGTTACCGCACTGGTGTAATCTCGTATGGCAAAGTCAAATTCTTCCATGTAACGGTAAATAACACCTCTGCACAAATACGCATCTGAATTTTTACTATCCATTGTGACTGCTTTATTTGCATCAGCAAGAGCTTCATTATACTTTTCAAGTTTAAGATAGCACTTAGAACGTTCAATAAATGCCTGTACATTATCTGATTTAATTTTTATAGCAGTATTAAAGTATTCTACAGCTTTTGCATCGTTATCAAGATTTTGATTTGCAATTCCAAGGTGCAACCAAATGTCAAAATTGTTAGGGAAAAGAGCTGAAGCAACTTTCAAATTATCATTTGAGCGTTTGTATTCACCAAGGTCATTACAGGTTTTTCCACGCAAAACGTAAGCATCAATAAAGTTGATATCGTATTTCAGTGCTTTATCCAAGTCATTAACTGCATCCTCTTTTTTCCCGGTTGCAGCAAGCCCTACTGCCCGATAATAATAGGTTTGAGAAAGTAATTTAGTTTCGTTACCCGGAACAGGATTATCGCCTACAAGTTTTTCGGGAAAATCTCTTTCAGCCGCTTTTATTGATTCCGTAAAATCAGTAATAGCTCCATCTAATTGTCCTGCCTTAGCTTTTGTTAAGCCGCTATTGAAAAATTCTTTTTGTTTTACACTCTGTGCAAACACATCAAACGAAAAAAGCAGAATAAATAATGCAAGTGAAACTATTTTAAATCTCTCACCTGCGTTATTCACTAAAGCTGTAGCTATTTTTAAATCCATTTTTTAATTATAAAAATGTTTAAACTCTTACTCCTAATACAACAATGTCATCAACCTGTTCATTTGAACCCTGCCAATCTTCAAGGGTTTTCTCAATTTCTTTGAGTTGTTCATTCATAGATAAATTGCTGATCCGCAGCAACATGTTTTTGAATTCACGTTTCTTAAATTTCTTAATAAACGGTCCTCCAAACTGGTCTGCATAACCATCAGAGAAAACATAAATTGCATCACCCTTTTTTAGTTCAATTTCGTGATTGACAAACTTTTTCAATTTTTCACCTACAAAAACACCAATCGGGAATTTGTTGGCTTTCGTCTCTATCAACTCACCTTTACGAATAATAAAAACAGGGTTGTAGGCTCCTGCATATTCAAGAATCATTTTCTTAGTATCAAGGGCGCACAAGGCAATGTCCATACCATCTTTAACGCTTGATTCTTCATAGGTCTGATGAAGCTTGTTTGTTAATCCTGAATTTACTTCATCTAAAATAAATGATGGCTTTGTCAGTCCGTGTTCTGTTATTGCATGATTTAAAAGGTTATTTGCAACGAGTGACATAAATGCCCCCGGAACTCCGTGTCCTGTGCAATCCACAGCTGCAAAAAGGACTTTATCATCTTTCTTTTCTACCCAATAAAAGTCACCGCTTACAATTGCTTTTGAACGGAAAAACACAAATGAATCGGGAAGTAATTTTTTAATGTCTGAATTTGCCGGGAAAATTGCACGTTGTATCCGTTTCGCGTACTTAATACTGTCAGTAATGTTTTTAACATTTCGTTGAATTTCATCTCTGTTTTTTTCAATCTCTTCTTTTTGGGCAACCACTTCAGTTGTTCGCTCTCTAACTATTTTTTCAAGTTCTTCTTTATCACTTATAAGCTTGAATGTTCTGTAACGAATTACTCCGTAAATACCAGAAATAACAGCAGTAGTGAAAAATAATATAAACCACCATGTTTTCCAGAATGGTTTTGCAATTCTAAATTCAAACACCTCAGGAGTTGTGCTCCAGATTCCGTCTGCATTACTTGCCAGCACCATAAATTTATAATTACCTTCCTCTAATTTCGGATAGTATGCATAAGGTGTATTTGATGGTTCTGACCATTCATTATTATATCCTTCCAATTTATATATATACTGGATTTTTTCAGGGCGTGAAAACGAAACAGCCACAAACTCAAAACGCACACTATATTTTTTGTAAGGCAATGAAAGTTTTGGCTCCATATCAACCAACTCGTTTAATAATTTGAGTGAAGTGATGGTAACTTTGTTTTCAAATACTGATGATATTTGAAGAGAAGGGTCATACTTTACCGCACCGTTAGTAGTACCAAACCAAAGAATTCCTTCCTTGTCTTTATATACTGCGTTGGTGTTAATATTATCGTTTAAGCCTGCTTCAACAAGATGTTTAAATGTTTTACTTTTTTTGGAAAAAATGCTTATTCCTCCTCTGTGACCAATCCAAACATTGTCATAATTGTCTGAAATAATATCGTAGCAAAAATCTGAGTAAAGACCATTACCAGAAGTATAATGTTCGGCATTCTTACCATCATACATAAATATTCCTTTGCCGTCAGTTCCAAACCAAATGCTCTTGTCTTCATCTTCGGCTATGCAGTTTACAGTAGTAATCTCAGCTGCACTACCTTCTTCCAAATAATGAAAGCGGCTATCCTTATAATACGAGATACGGTTGTTCTGTGCTGCCATCCAAATCCTGTTTTTAGAATCGGCAAAAACTTTATTCACATTATTATGAAGTAAACCCTCAAGTGTTGTAAAATAATCCAGCCTGAAACCATTGGTTCCAAAACGATACGCACCTCCTTTTGTACTAACCCATACAAATCCTAATTTATCACCACTTATCGAGTTTACAAAACGGAAAAGTGGGTCATCACTCAACTGAATTCTGCGAGCTGTATTGGTTGACGGTGTATATTGAAACAAACCTGAGTTTGAAGTTCCAATCCAGATATTACCTTCAATATCTTCGTAAAGAGCATTAACCAAATCGCCCGGAAAACCCTGAGCTGTTGTATAATTAACAACACTGTGCTCAACTCCATTAGAGCTAATTCTGCTAACACCTTTATCAGTTCCCAACCAAAAATATCCTTTCCTGTCTTTTATTAGCGTTTGAATATTTGTACTTCTAAGGTTAATATTTGAAAAATATTGGGTAGAAATATCCTCATTGAGCATTGCTATTCCGCTTCCGTATGTTGCAACCCATATATTACGCTCGTGATCTTGAATTATATCCCGTATAAAATCATTTTTCAAACCATTAGAAGTATTGTAAAGTTTTACTTCATATTCTGTTTTTGAATTATCTTTATAAATAACTTTTGAAATACCTTTGCCAAAACTCGCTATCCAGAGGTTTTTCTCTTTATCAATCATTATTGACTGAACGTCATTAGATGCTATTCCACTTTCGGTTGTATAGTGTGCTTTAATCTCTGGTTTACCGTTCTTATTTTCAAGAATAAATAATCCTTCGTCTTCGGTTCCTACATAAATAAAACCATCCTGCTTTGAAAGGAAAAGAATTTTAGTTGACGGTATATTATCAAACGTCCAACCCTTAATATTAAGCGAAGAGGATGCATTCTCGTATTTTAATCCAAGCAAGCCTTCATTTGTTCCAACCAGTACATTGTCTCCATCTGCTAGAATGGAAAACACAAGTACTTCTTTAAATGCTTCGGTAAAAAGTGTTGTTTTTCCGGTGGAGTCTATTCTTAGAATTCCGTTTGTTTGTGATGCAAACCAAATTGCTCCTCCACTTTCAGTAATTCCATTAATACTGCTGTTTAGTGGTTTGTCAATCGATATTAACTGTGGGGTTTTACCAGAAATCTTAAGAATTCCACCGTTATTAAGCCCAAACCAGATTATTCCTTTTGAATCCTTGAAACTTGAACTTACATCATATGAATTTCCGGTAGTGTCTTTAGGTAAAAAAATTACAAACTGCATTCCGTCAAAACGCGAAAGACCATTGTTTGTCCCAAGCCAAAGAAAACCTCTGTCGTCCTGAACTATATTCTGAACATAATCCTGAGCAAGACCTTTTTCTGAAGTAAAATATTTAGACTTATACCCATTTGCAACTATAGACTGAGAAAAGAAGACATTGAAAAAAACAAAACAAACTGCTACAAAAAATTTTGAGGCTGATTGTTTCATGAGATGAAGGCACCCCATATTTATCACTTAGGATTTTGTTTGATGTTATTCAAACGTTCATTCTGCTGCATCTCGTTTATCAACCCATCGTATTTATACTTGGGTATACCACCTATTGGAATAGCATTGAATGGCAGGAATTCACCAAACTGGTTGGTCATGTAAAAGCAGATATTATTATGCGGTTTTGGATCTGTTTTAGATTTTACAAATTGAAAATCCAACGAAGACTTTTGTTCTGTCTTTTTAATTTCATGCTTGCTAATTTTCCAATCATTTTCGCTTGAAAGTGCCGCTAATTCACCCTTCTTTTCATAAGAAACTATTCTCATTTGCCCATCTGAATCCCAGTCAAAATTATGTTGTTGAACTGAAATAACGTCTTCTGTTATATAAGGGTATAGATGACAAACAGAACCTGGCTTATCAGGCATGCGGAATGTATATTCATAAGTAGCAGCGTTACTTCCTTCTATTCGTTTATTCTCACTTGCACTTGTGCTGAAATAATAGGTGTATAAGTTACCATCATCACCCTGAATTCCCTGCGCAATAATTTTAAAATAATGTATGCCATAATCCGTCATTTTTTCCCCATCAGAAGGATTAAAAGGTCCAAATGTGTACCAACCATTGTCATATTTGAGGCCTGTACCAAATGTTTTAGAGTCAAGTAAAGTTCCACTCTTATAATTTCCTACGGGCTCTGTTTTCTGCGCATCTTTGTCTGAGAACGCACCAACACCTCCGTAAATTGAAAATTTTGTTTTAGTATCTTCTGATCCATATACCTCATCAAACTGACCTCCGCAATCCGGGTCATAA
>CAMAVO010000166.1 GCA_945861685.1 Chitinophaga pinensis
ATTGCGTCCTTCTACTTTTATTCAGGAATATATTGACCCTGCATGGCAACCGCTGTTTTATAATCCTAATTATCCTTCTTATACTTCATTGCATTCGGTTTGCGCTAATGCAGCGGCACAGGTAATGTCTTCAACCATTGGCGAAAATATTGTGTTTACAGATAATACCCATGCCTTGTATGGTTTATCGCCACGTTACTTTAATTCGTTTTATGAATATGCCGAAGAAGCAGGCTTAGCCGAACTCTATGCCGGTTTCCATTATCGCTCTGCCATTGATAATGGCGAATACCAGGGACGATGCATCGGGCAGGCAGTAAATGATCTGACGTTTAAAGAATAAATCAGTATTTACTCTTTCTTAACAGTATCATAAGATTTACTTGCGACATTTGCGCGCCACAAAATTTACTTTATGAAAAACTATATTTTACTTGCATCTGCATTCCTTCTTTTTTCGTGTGCCGATAAAAAAATTGCCGATGCTCAACCACGCAAACCTAAAAATATTATTCTGCTCATTGGCGATGGAATGGGGCTTGCACAGGTTTATGCCGGAATGGTTGCCAATGGCGATGCGCTGAATATCGAACGTTTCAAATACATCGGTTTCCATAAATCTTATTCTTCTGATAATATCATTACCGATTCTGCAGCGGGCGCAACAGCCTTTTCTTGTGGTGAAAAGTCCTACAACGGTGCAATTGGAGTTGGAACAGATAGTCTTGCCCTCGAAACAATTTTAGAAACTTCAGAAAAGAAAGGATTAGCAACAGCTTTGGTTGCTACTTCCTCTGTTACACATGCCACACCCGCCTGTTTTATTGCTCATCAAAAAAGTCGTGCGCTGGATGAAAATATTGCAGCAGATTTTTTAAGAACTGATATAGATGTATTTATTGGTGGAGGAAAAGATTTTTTTGAAAAGAGAAGCGACAGCGTAAATCTTCTTGAAAAACTAAAAGCTAACGGCTACGGAATTGCTAACGGAGATGCAGAAATATTAGCTTTTACAGGTAATAAACTTGCAGGTTTTATAGCTCCTGTGCAGCCTGACAGCGCAACAGGAACGCGTGGTGATATTTTACACAAAGCAGTAAATAAGTCATTGGATATTATTTCAAAAAATAAGCTTGGATTTTTTATGATGGCTGAAGGTTCGCAAATTGATTGGGGAGGACATGCGAACAAACAAACCTATATCATTCAGGAGATGCTTGATTTTGATAAAGCCATTGGTACCGCTCTTGATTTTGCAGAGAAAGACGGGAACACCTTAGTGATTGTTACTGCCGATCATGAAACAGGCGGCTTCGCCATTATGGGCGGTTCAATCAAAGACCGCAAAGTAGAAAGTGCATTTACAACCACTCATCATACAGGCGTTATGATTCCTGTTTATGCTTATGGTCCGGGAGCGGAAGAG
Source organism: Chitinophaga pinensis (assembly GCA_945861685.1). Lineage (GTDB taxonomy): Bacteria > Bacteroidota > Bacteroidia > SXHM01 > SXHM01 > SXHM01. Next base: position 1,427 of record CAMAVO010000166.1, read on the forward strand.
TTTGGCGGAATATATCAGAACACTGACATCTATCATAAGATGATGAGCCTGCTCGGATTGAAAAAATAGGTTTTAAAATCCTTTCTTTGCAGCCGATGTCGGCTAAAAAAGTAATTGTAATTGGCGCAGGTTTTTCGGGACTTTCAGCGGCTTGCTGTCTGGCACAAAAAGGCTTTGATGTTACCATACTTGAAAAGAAAAACGAAACTGGTGGCAGAGGCAGAAAAGCCGATGTTGATGGTTTTATGTTCGACATGGGGCCAAGCTGGTACTGGATGCCCGAAGTGTTTGAGAAATTCTTCAATCGCTTTGGTAAATCTGTGGCTGATTATTATTCGCTGAAACGTCTTTCTCCTTCTTATCGTGTATTCTTTAAAGATGAGGCCTCACCCCTGACCCCTCTCCAAGAGAGAGGGGAGCTGGATATTCCTGCTGAAAAGGAAAAGTTGTTTGCACTGTTTGAATCATTAGAAAAAGGCAGCAGCAAAAAGCTGGAACAATTTCTCGCTGAAGCTGAATATAAATATGATAAAGGCGTAAACGAATTTGTTTACAAACCCTCGCTTTCTCTGATGGAGTTTGCTGATGTAGATCTGCTTTTGTCATTATTCAGGCTGAATATGTTCAGTTCATTCAGCAAGTATATTCGCAAGTATTTCAGTCATCCGAAGTTGTTACAATTGCTGGAGTTTCCTGTTCTTTTTTTAGGTGCGAAACCCGAAAATACACCTGCTCTTTACAGTATGATGAATTATGCTGATATGATATTGGGTACATGGTATCCCGATGGCGGTATGTATAAAATTGCTGAGGCTATGACCAAGCTTGCTGAAGAGTTAGGTGTGAAAATCCAAACAGGTGAAAACGTTGAGAAAATAAATGTAACGAACGGTAAAGTAAAATCAGTTGTCAGCAACGGGAAAGAAATTTTTGCTGACATTATTATTTCAGGAGCCGACTACAATTTTACCGAACAACAATTACTGGACGAGCAATACAGAACCTATTCTGCTGACTATTGGGAAAGTCGCATCATGTCTCCTTCTGCGCTCATTTTTTACTTGGGTGTAAATAAAAAAGTGGACAATCTGCTGCATCACAATTTGTTTTTTGATGCTGATTTTAGTGTGCATGCTACCGAGATTTATGATAATCCGCAATGGCCATCGCATCCACTTTTTTACGTTTGTTGTCCGTCAAAAACAGATGCTGCTGTTGCGCCCGAAGGAATGGAAAATCTGTTTGTTCTTATTCCTGTTGCGGTTGGTTTAGAAGATAATGAAGCTACACGCTCAACGTATTTTGACATGGTGATGACGAGATTAGAAAATAGAACAGGACAGAAAATACGAGAACACATTGTTTACAAAAAAGCGTATGCTCACCGTGATTTTATTTCGGACTATAATTCATTTAAAGGTAATGCCTATGGATTGGCGAATACGCTTTTTCAGACAGCAGTTTTAAAACCGCGCATCAAAAGCCGAAATGTGAAGAATCTTTTTTTTACGGGACAATTAACCGTTCCCGGGCCGGGGGTGCCGCCTTCTATTATTTCTGGTCAGGTTGTGGCAGCTCTGGTTGAGCAGGAGTTTCTTTAGCCTTAGTCAGATACTTGCGATGGTAAACATCAATGGTAACTATAGCAGCCATAAATCCCCAGAATGGAGCAGATGCTTTGTCTGTATCTAAGAAGTTGTTCAGCAAACCGTGAACAAAATAAGTCATCAGGCCAAGCAGCATAGTCATTACATAAAACTTCATTGCCTTGTCTTCTAATTTGAAATACAGTTTTATAGCAGTATAGCTTGAGAGAATAACAATCAATAGAAATGAAATGGCACCAAACAATCCTGATTCACTTAACGGGCCAATGTATTCGCTGTGCGCATTTCCTTTGTCACCTGCGTTGGTACTGATGCTGGTAATTTCCTGTGAGCTTTGGTAAGGCGCATATTTAAACATATACGTTCCGGGTCCCCAACCAAGAAAAGGTTTCTCTGCAAACATACGCAACGCACTGCTCCAGCGGTTCAGACGTTCTAAGTTAGAGGCATCGGAAGAAATGTTGGAAATAGATTGCACGTGTTCAGCAAGGTCGGCAGAAGAGTCTTGTCGGTTCTTTTCCAGCTTCATAATAATCTGTTCGCGCAAAGCGCCCAGCAAACCCAAAAAAACTAATGAAATAATAAACACAGTTCGGAATTTTATTTTCAGCTTCATGGTCATAAAAACACCCAATGCAAAAATTAAACTTACCCAAGCTGCACGCGTGTAGGAAAGTATTAATGCCAGCGTAAATAAACCAATTAAAGGAATGATGACTAATCTGAAACTTCGGCTTACTCGTGGGCTAAACACTGTGCCGATAAGAAACGGATAAAACATAGCAAGGATAGCTCCATACGAAGTGTGGTCGTTAAAGAATGGCGACATTACCCAGTGGGCAGGCTGCTCCATAAAACCATACATGCCGTGATGGATAATGGTGTAAAGAATAATTCCGGTAAACGAAATGATGAAGGTCCAGATGTAAGTGTTGATTTTATCCGGGTTTTTGAAAATCTGTGTGGTGATAAAATAGAACGTAACAACATACCACAAACGCGCCATAAAAAACTTGAGCGACACCAGCGGCATCTCACTGGTAATGGTTGCAAGTCCTATCCACAGGAGGTTGATGGTAATGGCTATGGTAACAGGATGCTTCATGATGTCACGGTCAAATTTCTGTTCCATCAGCAGTTTGAAAAAGAACAGCAGCATAGCCCCAAACAGCAGCGGGTCGGTTGGCAAGGTCATACCTACACCACCTAAACCTACATCGGTAAGGTTGATGGATAATGGTGTGCAGAAAACAATGAAAAGAACAAGCTTATCTAATGATAACAGTGAAAGCAAAACCAGAAACAACGCAACGGGCAGCAGCGGCAGATAAAAAAACTCAAACGCAATAAGAACAGCATTCAGCGCTATAAACAAGCCGCAGGCTATGTAAATCCAACGCAGTTTATTTTGTTCGGTTAGTGTCATTTTCGTCACCCTGAACTTGTTTCAGGGTCTTGGTTTTTAGGATGCTGAATCCGCCTCAGGCGGACAGCATGACGGGTTATTAATTTTTAGAACTATTATAATTTTCAATAACGCTGATGACAATCAACGAAAATATAAGCGTTGATATCATAGAAATAACAACAATAAGCCAACGCACTGGATATGATTTTTTATCAGCCACAAAAGGGCTTGTTACCACATTGCAGTAGGTCAGGTTTTTCTCCACATCACGCAAAGCGTTTTCGTATTGCACTTTTAAGTCATTATAAGTGCCGCGTATGCGCCACAGATGCTCATTCAGTGCCACAAACTCTCCGCCTTTGTCCTGTAAGTTTTTAAGCATGGTATTTACTTCCTGCTCATTTGCCTTTTGCATAGGGCTTGATATCAGCGAGCCTTCCGTAGCATACTCGGTTTGCAGCGCATAATCCAGGATGCCGTATTTTACACGTATATCACGAACCAGCACATCCATTGAATCCATTTCGGTGCGCTTGTCGTTCAGTTGTTTTTTAAGAATGGTTACCAGCTCCATTGCCTTTTCTTTTTGAAGCGTGCGTTCTTTCTGGTTAAAGAGTTCAATCGTGCGATTCACAATATCTCTTGCTATAACCGGATTGGGATGCAGAGCTTCAAGCTGTACCGAAACCAGTTCGGTTTTATCTATGGTTATATTTTCGTTAAACTCTTTAATGAGTTTGGTTTTGTATGATTTCTCACTTGTGGTATCAATGCCATAGGTTTCGTAAAGATTAAACTCATTGGCAATTTGTGTTTTAATATCGTCTGATTGAAAGATCTGCACCATTTGCTCATCCGGTGTTTCACTTCCAAAGGCTATAATGTTTGCAGGATATATCACTGCCGTTGATTTGTATTTTGGTTTTATAAACCAGGGCATAGAAAAAATAACAGAAAGCAAAAGCGATGCACAGGTAACTATTACCAGTTGTTTTTGATATTTCTGTACTATTTTCAGAATGTTACTGTTGTCAAAATATTCACTCATAGAAGTTGAATTATTTATCGCCTAATTTTTTAAAGTTTTCAAGTGCTACTATCACTAAGATGCTGAGCAAAAATGCCGAAATGGTTGTTATCACTACGATAAGCCAACGCACGGGATATGATTTCTTCTCGGCCTTAAATGCATTATTTACCACAAATTTGTGAGGCAGTACCTGTTCGGCATCCACCTTTGCTTCCTGGTATTTGGCACGCAGGTGACTGAGTTGTTCTTTCTCGTACTCCAACATGTCGCGGATGGATACATATGCTCCACCGTATTGCGACAGTATCTTCAGTTTCTCTTCCAGTTGTTTGGTAGCACCAGTTTTGCCTTCCATAATGGATTTGGCATAATATTCATTAAAACGTTCGGCCTGTGATTCATAATCGTTAATACCCATGTTACGCAGTTCATTCAATGAATCTTCCAGTGCTTTTACATAATCACGCATTTCAAAATATTCGGCCTGCGCAATGTTCATTGCTTTAAAAGCACGCTCTTTCTGCATTCTGTTTTTAGCAGTATCCAGTAAAGCGGCAATGTCGTTGGCAATATCGGCTGCCAGTTGCGGGTCGGTATCGTACACATCAATTTTAACCGACATAAACTCGGTGCGTTTAAAGCTGATATTGCTTTCGTATTCCTTAAAAAGATTAGTGAATTTGTAGCGCGAGGTGGTGTCAATATCATAGTGGTTCATGAGGTCATACTTCTGAACCACCCTTGTGCGTATTTCATCTGAATTCAGAATCTGAATCAATTGTTCGGCCTGTTCCTCTTCTCCAAATTCCAGCAGGTCTTGCTTGGTTTGTGCATTTTTTGCCAATAGCGACTTGGATACCGAAGCCGTGGAAGTAGGAAACAAAATTACCGTTGATTTATACTTTGGCGGTATAAAAAAGGGTAGTGAAAATATGACTGCCGACACGGCTGCAGCCACCGAAATAATAGTTAAAGGCTTGCGCCATTTGTATAAAAAGAGAATGAGGTTTGATGAGTCAAAATCAAAGCCTTCACCGGTTTTTTCTGCCATTATGTGTTGTTGTCTTTTTGTGGGGACGGCAAAAGTAGAAATTTATTTGAAAGACGAGAGTGGGAGGGCTTGGAAGGTGGAAGCTGGAGGTTGGAAGTTAGAAAATAGTTTGGCTGCCTCCAACATCTAACCTCCAGCCTCTAATCTCCAACCTCTATTCTCACCTTATTACCTCAAACTTCTTTGTTGCCACACCTTCCTCGCTTTGCAGGGTAAGGTAGTAGAGGCCGGGGGGCAATGAAGAAATATCCAGTACATGACTTGTCCTAAAATAGGTTTACACAAAACCAGGACAAATGAAGCAAAGACAACAAAAATTCACAGAAACATTTAAGCGTCAGGTAATCGCAGAAGTTTTATCAGGTCGATTAAGCAAAGAGCAGGCACGCAAACAGTATCAGAT
>CAMAVO010000167.1 GCA_945861685.1 Chitinophaga pinensis
GTGAATACAGTTGGTCAACATGGAACGGAAAAGAAAATTTCGGAATATGAAAAGAATCAAGGGGTAGAAAAAGAATAAAAGCAATTGAAAGAAAACTATCGACTCAAATTATTATAATGACTCGTGGGCTTGCCCCGAGGATTCTTTACAATACAAAACTTATTCGCTATAAACTCTAATGAATAAACTTTTTCATAATGGTATGATAATATGACAAAGGTTGGAAAAATAATGGATGAATAGATAGACGTATAAGTTTTAAATCCGTTTCTTTATTAAATTGCCTCTGTAATCGTTACGGCACCAATAATATTAAAGGAAGTGGTTTAAATCACTCGAAGAACCTATATCCCGCTTTGCACAGCATTGTAAACATCTTCCACGCTCATACCTTTAAAGCCGGCCTTGCCAAATTGCTCTTTGCAAAGCCTGTAAACAACACGGTTATAAGGTGCCGCAATGTTATTTTTGTCGGCCAGCGAAAGCATATATCCATTGATATCGTCCAGTTCGGTATCGGTGGCGTTGCGACTGAAAATATCCTGTGCCATGCTGCTCATGCCCATTTTCTTTAGGTTTTTGCGGAAGAGCGGAGCGGTAATCAGTTGAGGCAAAACAGCACTTGCTTTCAGTAAAGTCCAGGAGGGCAAGCCTTTTATTCGCTCTTCTTTTATGCCTTCGGCTTTCAGGGTGTTCATTCCCTCCAGCATCATGTTCGAGATTATTTTTTGCAGCAGGTCAGGACGTGTTGTGCTTTGGAAATTCTTTCCTAATAATGTGGTAATGGAATTGCCGAGATTAATCAGTAGCTTGGTATGCGTCACATTGCGCCAGTCTTTGGCAATAAAGGTTTCTATTCCTTTATTAAATACAGCTGCAACGTTTTTAAGTTCTTGTTGTTGAATAGTATTGGCAGAGCCGATAACCAAAACACCTTTGTGCTGATAACCTACTACACCGGGTGCATCCAACCAGGCATTGTAAGCCAATACTCCAAAGAGCACCTCTGCTCCCTCTCCAAAAGAGAGAGCCGGGGTGAGGCTTCTCTGATTAGCCACACCATTTTGCAATCCCCAAATAACAGTGTCTTTGTTTATTTTCCCTTCAAGGCTTTTTACAATTGCAGGCAGCGAATAATTCTTTACTGCAAAGGCAATAACATCCGGGTTTTCTACTTCATCAATGCTTTCAATAACTTTTATGGGAACGTAGGTTCCCCTCCTTTTTTCAAGGAGGGGGTAGGGGGTGGTAGGAGGGGCTGAATAAATCTCTAATCCTTTTTCTCGTATTCGCTTTGCACTCTCACCGCGACACAGTAAATAAACATGCTCATGTTTTTCACTCAGCCATGCTGCCAGTGTGCAGCCGATAGCGCCAGCACCGTAGATGATTATTTTAGCATCTTTTGTCATTTTTCTGATTGTAAATGTACTTGAAAATCTATGGACCATCAACTATGGTCTGTGGACTCTTTTACTCATACTTTTCAGCCCTGCATTGTGAATATCTATTTGCGAGTCACCCAAAATTCCGCTGCTTGTTTTGCGAATATTGCAAGGAAAATAAGATTGAACACAATAAATCAATTCAGTCTGCCGTTATCATAAGAAACATATATACTATGAAACCCATACTTCTTCAGGTTACTTCAGCAATTGACACCTTAAACAGAGTTGCATCAACCGTTCCCGCTATTCCTGTTCAGCCCGTTCCCGAGCCCATGACAGTGATGGAAATACTCATCAAAGGCGGATTGATTATGATACCGATTGGTATTCTTTCAGTAATAGTTATTTACATTTTTATTGAGCGTTACCTCACCATCAGAAGGCACGCCAGCATGGACGAAAATTTCATGAACAGCATTCGCGAATATATCCGTGAGGGCAAAACAGACTCGGCTTTAACGCTGTGCAAAAACACACAAAAACCAATTGCGCGCATGATTGAGAAAGGTATTTCGCGCATAGGAAAACCTATTAAAGAAATTGAAGAGTCAATTGAGATTGCAGGAAAGTTTGAGGTGTACAGCATGGAAAAAAACATTCAGATACTCGCCATTATTGCAGGTATTGCACCCATGTTTGGTTTCTTGGGAACCATCATTGGTGTTATCAAAATCTTCTATGACATATCTGTTACCAGCGATGTAAGTATCGGAAGCGTTTCAGCCGGACTATACGTGAAAATGGTAACCAGCGCAGCAGGTCTTGTTGTTGGTATCGTTGCCTTCATCGCCTACAACTGGTTGAACATTATGGTAAACAAAGTAGTTCAAAAATTAGAGTGGAATGTGATGAATTTCATTGACCTTCTTAACGAACCATCCAAATGATTAATCTCCGTAAGAAAAAAGAAATGGGAGCCGAGGTTTTTACTTCGGCAATGAACGACATCATGTTCTTTCTCATGCTGTTCTTCATCATTATCTCTACGCTTTTAAATCCAAGTATGATCAAGGTTTCGCTGCCTAATTCGCAAAGCAGTCAGAACCTGCACAAGAAAGAAATAAACCTGAGCGTAAATAAGGATATGTCTTATTTCGTGAACAATAAGCAGGTTGGTTTTGAAAGCCTTGAAGCAGAATTGCAGGCCGAGATAAAACTGCATCCCGAAGCAATTGTTATGCTGCGTTTTGATAAAGAACTTACCATTCAGGATTTGGTGAATGTGCTTGCCTTGGGCAATAAGCTGAACGTGAAAATGGTGCTTGCTACCAGCAAGTAAAGTTTTCTAAGCTTCTGGTTCCTTCTTCTCTTTGCCTTCTAACTTGTGAATTTTCTTTGTTCCCTCGTAAATAGAGAACTTCAGAAACCTACACTCCAGCGGACCATTAAATACTGTTATTTTGCGTGTGGGTTTTAAACCGATATGCTTAACCGCTTCCATGTTGGAAGTAATCATCCAGCAATCATAACCGGCATATTTCTTCTTGAAAACATCACCAATACTTTTGTAAAGTTCGTTCACGTTTTCGCCCATACGCTCACCATAAGGTGGGTTGATAATCACAGTTCCCATGCCTGGTGGTGGCGTAAAATCTTCAATAGAAGAGCGAAAAGTTTTTACCGTATCTTCCACCTTTGCATTTCTAATATTCTCTTCTGCTTTTCCTAAATCCTGACGGTTAATATCAGATGCATAAATGCGTGTGCGGTCGTCATCACTTATTTTCTTGATTGCTGAATCCATGATGACCTGGAATAAATCAGCATCAAAATCTTTCCACTTCTCAAAACCAAATTCATTTCGGAAATACCCGGCCGGAATATTATTAGCAATCAGCGCGGCTTCTATGGCAATGGTTCCTGAACCGCACATGGGATCAATAAAATTAATAGGAGGAGTCCAATCCGTAAGCATTACCAAGCCTGCCGCCAACACCTCGTTGATAGGCGCAACACCTGTTTCTTCGCGGTAGCCGCGCTTGTGCAATGATTCTCCTGAACTGTCTAGTGAAATAGTGAAATCATCTCCTCTTACGTGAACATTAATTTTGACATCGGGCTTCTCTAAATCAACATTCGGGCGTTTGCCAAACTTATCACGAAAGCGGTCGGCAATAGCATCTTTGGTTTTCTGTGAAAGAAATTTTGAGTGATTGAAAAGCTCTGAATTTACAGTGCTGTCAATGGCAAAGGTGTTCTCAAGTCCGAAAATATCCTCCCATGGCATTTCAAAAATTTTCCCGTAAAGCTGCACCTCATTCTCAGCTTTAAAAGTATGAATAGGTTTTAAAATCCGGAGTGCAGTGCGCAAGCTGATATTGGCTTTATACATAAAACCTTTGTCGCCTTCAAAGCTAACGGCACGGTTGTGCGCTTCCACTTTTTGCGCACCCAGTTTCATCAACTCCTTTGCAAGAATTGGTTCAAGACCTGCCATTGTTTTGGCAGTCATTTTAAATAGTTGTTCTTCTGCTTTCATTTTCTTCTGTTCGTCATGCTGAACTTGTTTCAGCATCATTTTATTTAGAGACCCCGAAACAAGTTCGGGGTAACGTTATTCCAACGACAACAACAACTTCCACGCTTCCCCCACATTATCTGCATTCAGCAACTGCTGCGCATTTTGATGAAGGATTTTCTCCAGTTCCTTTTTATCTCTTTTGTGAACTTCCAAAATCTTTTTTATCCCGGGTTGTTGTTTGAACGCTTCAACTTCATCTGTTGAAGGCATCGACTCTACATTACCAAGTTTACCCAAATCATTTCCAGTAAGAATACTGCTATCTCTTATTTGTTCGGGCAAGGCATCAATGCCGATTCCTTTGCCTGTTGGCTTGGCTACTTTAAAGATAGCACTGCCCGAAGCGCGTGAATACCAATCGCCACCCATGCGACCAACTAAATCAATTTTGTTAGGGTCAATCACTCCATTGGCATCTAAAATATCTTCACTAACGTGCATCAGCAGTATTTCACAAATAATAAGATTAGCTGCACCGCCCTCATTTCCCATTGAAATAACATCCACTACTTTGCACTCCATCTGTACAGGTGATTCCTTTACACGAAAGGGTTTTATCAGCTCAGACTTTAATGGTGTCAAGCCTGCTTTAATAAACTCATCCACACCTTTCGGGTATTCTGTGCTTGACAGTGAACTCTGTTGCACCAAATCATAATTCACTACATTAATCACCACTTCTTTTGTTTCAAGGCAATTGTCTAAGGTGTCTTTGGTTGTATTTCCGCGCACCCTGCGGGCAGGTGAAAAAACAATAGTAGCCGGATTTGACCCAAAAGCATTAAAAAAACTAAATGGACTAAGATTCGGATTTCCGTCTTTATCAATTGTGCTTGCAAAAGCAATCGGACGAGGAGCAATAGCACCAAGCATGTAGGAATGAAGCACTCCTGTTGGTACTTCACCGGCTTTAATTCGTTTCATGGACATAAAAATGAGGCTGCGAAGTTAGTTTTTAAAATTTGGTGTCAGTAGAACAATAGCATATCTTATTTGTTTGAAAAAATACGGAAATGATATTTGTTTTAAATAAAATCTATCTTTGCGCCCTGTTCAAAAAAATCACATGCGGATGTGGCGTAATGGCAGCCGCGCCAGACTTAGGATCTGGTGCCGAAAGGCGTGGGGGTTCGAGTCCCTTCATCCGCACAAAAAATGACACAATTGATGAATATTAAAGAAGAAAGAAATGATGCTCTGAACGGGAGCATCATCATTGACCTCAAGGCAGACGAATATCTTCCTAAAGTTGATAAAGCGCTGAAAGAACACCAGAAAAAGGCTTCTATGCCGGGCTTTCGTCCGGGTAAAGTACCTTTCGGTGTTGTTAAAAAGATGTACGGCAAATCTGTGTTGCTGGATGAGGTTAACAAAATTCTTTCTGATAGTCTTTACAGTTACATCAACGAAAAACAACTTAAAATTCTCGGAAACCCAATTCCAAATAACGAGAAAACGGGTAAGGTTGATTTTGACAATCCATCTGATTTAAATTTTGTTTACGATTTAGGGTATGCACCTGAATTTACATTAGACATTTCAAACAACCAGGCTTTTAAGTTTTACGAAATAAAAGTTACCGAAGAAGAATTGGTGCGTGCGGTAGAAAACATTACTAAACGCAATGGTAAATTAGTAGATGTGGAATTAGCTGGAGAAAATGATTTGCTTCACGGAATTTTCACAGAGGTTGATGACAACGGAAACGTTGTAGAAGGTGGAGTAACCAGTCATGCAGATGTGGCTTTGGCTCGTGTGAATGATGATAACCTTCGCAATACACTTTCATTGTTAAAGAAAGGCGAGAATACAATAGTTGAGCCGGAGAAAATCAGCGACAATGATACCGACCGTGCTGCAATGCTTGGCATAACAAAAGAGCAGGAAGCAACGATTGCAGGCAAGAAGTTTAAATTTGAACTGGAAGCAATCAAACATCTTGAACCGGCTGAAATCAATGAGGAATTGTTGTTGAAAATGTATCCTGCAGGCGATGTTAAAACGCTTGACGAACTGAAAAAGAAGATTGAACAGGACATTAAAAAATACTTTGAAGTAGAAAGTGAGCGCAAACTAAAGAACGATATTGTATTAGGGTTGCTGAAGAAAACAAATCTTACATTACCTGATGAATTTTTAAAGCGTTGGTTACTTGTTATTAATGAGAAAGGAGCAACTGCAGAACAAATTGAACTGGAATACGACAGCTACAAAGACGGCTTGAAATGGCAGTTGATTGAAAATAAAGTTATCTCTGAAAACCAATTATCGGTAAGTGAAGACGAATTGAAAGAAGGTATCCGCAAAGAAGTATTGCGTCAGTTCGAATACTTTGGAATGCCCGACCCTGGTGAAGAAGTATTGCAAAGCATGATTCAAAACTTTATGAAAAATAAAGATGAAATACGCAAGGTGAATGATAAGATGTATGACGAGAAAACCTTAGCACTTTACAAAGAGAAGTTTAATATTCAGAAGGTAGAAGTTACTCAGGAAGAATTCTATAATTTAGCAGCCGCTCAAACGGCTTAAAAACATAAAATATGCAAAACGAATTTCGCAAATACGCTATACACCACAAAGGAATCAGCAGTCATTATTTTGATGATTATACCCGTGCAATGACACCCTATATTATTGAAGAACGTCAGTTAAACGTTGCACAAATGGACGTTTTCTCACGTTTGATGATGGACAGAATTATTTTCCTGGGAACAGGAATTGATGACCAAATCGCCAATATCATTCAGGCACAGTTGCTTTTCCTGGAATCAACAGATCCTAAAAAAGACATTCAGATTTATTTAAATTCTCCCGGAGGTTCTGTTTATGCAGGTCTTGGAATTTATGACACCATGCAATACATCGCTCCCGATGTGGCTACCATCTGCACAGGTATGGCGGCAAGTATGGGTGCAGTATTGATGTGTGCAGGAACCAAAGGCAA
>CAMAVO010000168.1 GCA_945861685.1 Chitinophaga pinensis
ACTACTGCTATTAATCTTGCAGCCAGTCTTGCTGTGCTGGAGCATAAAGTGTTGTTGATAGATGCCGACCCGCAGGCAAATGCTACTTCGGGCGTTGGCTTTGACCCCAAGAACATTAAACTGAGTATTTATGAGGTAGTAATAGGTGAAACAGAGCCTAAAGACGCTGTTCTTATAACCAGCACACCTAACCTTAGCCTTATTCCCGGCCATGTTGACCTGATAGGAGCGGAAATAGAATTGGTGAACCTGCCTAATCGCGAGCAGATGCTGAAAGCGCAGTTAGCCAAAGTAAAAGACGATTACGATTTCATCATCATTGATTGCTCGCCTTCATTGGGCTTGATTACACTCAACAGCCTTTGCGCTTCCGATTCGGTAATCATTCCTGTGCAGTGCGAATATTTTGCATTGGAAGGTCTGGGCAAATTGCTTAACACCATTAAAATTGTGCAAACCCGCCTGAACCCTGCCTTGGATTTAGAAGGCATTTTGCTTACTATGTATGACTCGCGTTTGCGTTTGAGTAACCAGGTAGTAGAAGAAGTAAAAACACATTTTCAACACATGGTGTTTGATACCATCATACACCGCAATACTAAGCTGGGCGAAGCTCCAAGCTTTGGCGAATCGGTTATTATGTACGATGCCGAATCAAAAGGCGCAACCAATTACCTTAACTTTGCGCGCGAAATTCTTCAGAAGAATGAATTGACCCGCATGAAGGAAAGTGAAAAAATAATTGACGTAGAAGAAAATGAGCAACAATAAAAAAAGTGCGCTGGGCAGAGGATTAAGTGCTTTGCTTGAAGATGCCGGAACCGATATAACTGCGGGAATTGATTCAAGTGCAGCTACGAAAGTGGCGGGGGGAGTAAGCGCTATTCCAATCAGCAGCATTGAGATAAATCCTTTTCAGCCGCGAACTCATTTTGAGCAACAAGCCTTGGAAGAACTTGCAGCTTCTATTAAATCGTTAGGGGTTATTCAACCTATTACTGTGCGCAAAATGGGGTATGATAAATACCAGATTATTTCGGGCGAAAGAAGATTTCGTGCTTCGCAACTGGCGGGTTTATCAGAAATACCTGCCTTTATCCGCATTGCCAACGACCAGAGCATGCTGGAAATGGCCCTGGTTGAAAATATTCAACGCGAAGATTTAGATGCGATTGAAATTGCCATCAGCTACCAACGATTGGTGGAAGAGGTAAAATTGACACAGGAAGAGTTGAGTGAGCGAGTTGGGAAACAGCGTTCAACCGTTGCCAACTATTTGCGCTTATTGAAACTACCGCCTGAAATTCAGTTGGCAATCCGTGATAAAAAGATTTCAATGGGTCATGCCCGTTCGTTGATTAATATTGAAGACCCTGCAAAACAGAAAGAAGCTTTTCAGCAGATTTTAGACAAAGAACTTTCGGTACGTGAAGTGGAAGATGTGGTTCGCGGATTGAAAAATCATGTGAAGAAAACTCCGCCTGCTTCTGCAATGCCCTTGTCATTTGAGTTGCAGAAAATGAATGAAGCCCTTTCAACAATTCTAGACGCAAAAGTAAAGTTGAAAGCAACCCGCGCAGGAAACGGAACAATTACCATTCAGTTTAACTCAGAACGTGAGTTGAGAAATATAATTTCAAAAATAGAGTCGTAAGGCAAAACGTCTACTTTAAAAACTTTGCATCTTAGCGACTTAGCGGTAAAAAAATAACCGCGAAGGCGCGAAGGCGCTAAGAAATACAGAGTAATTGAAAAAAATAATTGCTATATTTTTTGTATTGGCTTTCTCGCTTCAGGTTTTCGCCCAGAAGAACGACACCCTTGCCGTAAAGAAAAAACACTCACCCACCAAAGCAACCCTGCTGTCGCTTGCTTTACCGGGATTAGGTCAGTGCTACAACAAAAAATACTGGAAAGTTCCTATCATTTATGGTGGTTTTGCTGCGCTTACTTACGGTGTAATTTTTAATCATACCGAATACGGCCGTTTTAAATCTGCTTACGGATATCGTGTAGATTCCGACTCGCTTACCGTTGATGAGTTTAACGGGCTTGTCTCAGATGCAGAATTAATCAGTAATGTTGATTATTACAGGCGCAACCGTGACTTGTGTTACATCGGCATTGGATTACTCTACGTAATGAACCTGATTGATGCGGCTGTGGATGCTCACCTGTACGATTTTGATGTAAGTGATAATCTGAGTATGCGCATACAGCCTGAGTTCAGGGATATGGGTTTTAACCGGCAGCCTTATACAGGCGCAAGAGTTACGTTTGTTCTGAAGTAGAACGAATCATAAAATATCTTAATAAACATAACAATCAGCGTTCTATCCTTTACATTTGCCATTCATAATTTAATAATTCTATGAAAATTGCTCTTCTCGGCTACGGGAAAATGGGAAAGGAAATTGAGAAAATTGCGCTTGAAAGAGGGCATGAGATTGTTGTAAAAATTGATGTTGAAAGTGACTGGACAAATGCAAAAACTTTGCTTGCGAGTGCTGATGTAGCCATAGAATTCAGCACCCCGCAAAGCACTATTCAGAATATCTTCCACAGTTTTGATGTAAATGTTCCGGTGGTGGTAGGCACAACCGGCTGGATGGAACAGTTAGACCATGTAAAGCAGGTATGCGAAAAAAATGGTCAGACTTTGTTTTATGCTTCCAACTTCAGCATAGGTGTGAACCTGTTTTTTGAAATCAACAACAAACTGGCCTTGATGATGAAGAAACAAGTCGGCTATAATGTGACAATGGAAGAAATCCACCACACCGAAAAATTAGATTCGCCAAGCGGAACAGCACTGAAACTTGCCGAAGGCATTATTGAAAAGTACGACAGAAAAAAATCGTGGGTGAATGAAGCAACAGATAAAGAAGATGTGCTTGGAATAGTTTCAAAGCGTATAGATAAAGTCCCCGGAACGCACACCGTAACCTGGACCTCAGATATTGACGATATTGAATTAAAACACACTGCACACAACCGCAAAGGTTTTGCGCTGGGTGCAGTAATGGCTGCAGAGTGGGTGCGTGATAAGCGTGGCGTTTTTACCATGCACGACATGCTTAGTTTTATGATGAAGTAAGTAATTAGAAAATAAAATAATGAAACAACGTTTTGACAGACTGACAACCAAACAGAAAATCTGGTTTGTATCACTTTCGGTATTGAGTGTACTGATGTTTTTATACATCCTCATCGGTTCTGCCGGAGTAAGTGTGGTTCAGGCGCTTACCTTCTTCATCGTTTCTCAGGGATTGATAACTCTTTTTTATCTGACCATTGACCCTAAGAAGAAAAAGTCAGCTACCCGCGAATGGGTTGATGCGATTGTATTTGCTGTGGTGGCTGCTACGTTCATTCGTATGTTCACCATTGAGGCATATACTATTCCCACTTCGTCAATGGAAAAATCATTGCTGATTGGCGATTTTCTTTTTGTGAGCAAGTTGAGCTATGGTCCGCGTATTCCCAATACTCCGTTGTCGTTTCCGTTTGCGCATCATACCATGCCACTTACCAAAAACACTAAATCCTATCTCGATTGGATTAAATGGGATTACAGACGTTTGCCCGGTTTCGGAAAAATAAAAAATAACGATGTGGTGGTGTTCAATTATCCGATGGAAGATTTTCGTCCGGTTGATAAGCGCGAGAATTATATCAAGCGTTGCATTGCTATTCCCGGTGATACATTACTCATTGTTGACAAGCAGGTTTACCTGAACAGCAAGGCAAATGAGAATCCGGCTGACATGCAGTTTGCCTACAATGTAAAAACAGACGGCACAGGTTTTAATCCAAAAAATCTTAAAAAGCTTGATATTACCGAAGGTTCGCCCATCACCAATCTGGGTGAGTGGAGCTTGCGTATGACCAAGCCCGTTGCTGAAAAAGTAAAAGAGTTTGATAATGTAATCAGCGTGGAAGAAGCTAACATGAGCAAAGATGTTTTTGCAGATTACATTTTTCCCCATACACCTGCTTATCCTTGGAACGTGGATAATTTTGGTCCGCTTGTAATTCCTAAAAAAGGAGCAACCATTGAACTGACTGCAAAAAATCTTCCTATTTACGAGCGTATCATTACTGTTTATGAAGGCAATACCTTGGATACTTCTACGGGCAAAATTCTGATTAACGGTAAAGAAGCAACCAGCTACACCTTTGCATTGGACTACTACTTTATGATGGGAGATAACCGTCATAACTCTGCCGACAGCCGTTTTTGGGGCTTTGTTCCTGAAGACCATATTGTAGGTAAAGCAGTCTTCATCTGGCTTTCGTTAGATAAAAATGAGAGTTTCCTGAAGAAGATTCGCTGGGGCAGGTTGTTTTCTTTTATTGATTAAGCAGTTTTCGTTTTCACCTTGTTTTGTTAGTAACTTGGTATTTTAGTGCTACTCCTTTTGTAGGATAGTTTTACTTTTGAGCCACACAAACCAAACCAGCTATGAAAAAAACTGTACTTACTATTCGTATATTAATTGCTTCTCTGTTGATAAGCATCAGCAGTTCATTTGCGCAAAGTTACCTTGGGCAGGCTCAAAGTAATTTCAGCGGAATTAACGGAGTTATTTTTCAACCGGCTGAGGTGGTTGATAATAGAATGCAGGTTGAGATAAACCTCTTTAGCGGAGATAATCTCTTTTCAAATAACTATATTAAAGCAAACAGAAAGTATGTTTTCGGGCCTAAGAATCTACCCACGTTCGATTCTACTTATTCGTTTCAGGATTTCAGGTTAAGCGAGTTGCTTCAGAAAACCAACTCAAGCACCAAGAACGTTATGTTCCGGTCAGACATTATTGGTCCTTCGTTTATGTTTTCAATTAACCGTAAGAATGCAATTGCTGTTACGTCAAGGGTAAGGGCTATTGTTAACGTAGACAACTTCTTACAGGATTTTGTGAATATGGGTTTGTCAGAATTTTCGGATAGTCTGTTATATAACCAGGAGTTTAATATGAATAAGTCAAGAATAAGCTCCATGGCGTGGGGCGAGATTGGTTTAACTTATGGCCGTGTGGTGCTCAATAAAGATGTTCATTTTCTTAAAGCAGGTGTTACCGTAAAATACCTGATGGGTGTTGCTTCGGCATATTTCTACAATGAGGATGTGTCGGTTAAATTTTTTGCTAATGATAGTCTGTCGCTTTATGAGCCTACGGTAAGTGCAAATAACGCTACCATTCGTGCCGGTGTCAGTGATAATATTCCGCTTAACGGTGGCAGTTTTGATAAATACATCAGCGGAAGTGGTGTGGGCTTTGACTTGGGTGTGGTGTATGAATACCGTCCTGATTTTGCTGATTACAATAGCGGAAAAAGCGATATGAAAGATGAGCCGCGCAACAAAAACAAATACAAATTGAAAGTGGGTATCTCTGCCCTTGATTTGGGAAGCATAAAATTTACCAAGCATCCCGAGATCTATGATTTTGCTATTAACTGGCAGAACTACAACATCAATAATGCAGAGTTGAGTTCAGATGGTGGCTGGTTGGATAGTTTGGGCGCAACAAAATTGTCCGACAATAAAGAAACCTATAAAATGAGGCTGCCTACCTCGTATATGCTTACGTTGGATTACCGCCCGTTTAAAAAGGTAGGGTTCTATACCAATTTTACCGCTTTTATGGCAACCCGCAATTTTGGCCACGATGCTAAAGTGCGTGAGATTTCAAGATATACTATTACTCCCCGATTTGAAATCAGCTGGTTTAGTTTTGGTATTCCTGTATCGTATTACGGTATGCAATACCTCAATGCAGGTGCATTTATGCAAATTGGTCCTTTGTTCATTGGTTCTTCGGATATATTAAATCTTGCATTCAGTAAAAACATCAGGGGAGTAAATATTTATGGCGGATTGAAAGTGCCTATTGCTTTTGGTGGCGACAGCAAGAAGAAAAATTCGGACATTGATAAAGATGGTGTGCTGGATAAAAATGATGATTGTATTGATGTTGCAGGGCCGGTTGAAAACAAAGGTTGTCCGTATGGCGATAAAGACGGTGATACTGTACTTGACAATGTTGATGAATGTATTGATGTAGCAGGGCCGGTTGAAAACAAAGGTTGTCCGTATGGCGATAAAGACAGCGATGGTGTATTGGATAATGTGGATGAGTGTATAGATGTTGCAGGGCCGGTTGACAACAAAGGTTGCCCTTATGGTGATAAAGACGGTGATACGGTATTGGACAATGTGGATGAGTGTATAGATGTTGCCGGACCGGTTGAAAATAAAGGATGCCCTTATGGTGATAAAGATGCTGACGGTGTGCTGGATAAAGATGATGCATGTATTGATGCTCCGGGACCTGTTGAGAACAAAGGTTGTCCTTATTTGGATACCGATGGAGATACTGTGTTGGATAAAGATGATGATTGTCCGAAGACACCGGGAGTGGTTGAAAACCGCGGATGCCCTGTATTGAAGAAAGAAGAGGCGGCAATTATCAAGCGTGCATTTGATAACCTGGAGTTCGACAGCGGAAAAGATATTATCCGTGCAGGTTCATTAGTATCGCTGAATGAGTTGGCTGACCTGATGGTGAAAAATCCTAAGTGGGGATTGAAGCTGGCAGGACACACCGACAATTCGGGTGATGATGCTAAGAATATGATACTATCTAACCAGCGTGCAACAGCTCTTAAAAAATACCTGACCGACCGCGGTGCAAGTGCAGATAAGATTACGGTGGAGTACTATGGCGAAACCCGTCCGATTGCAGATAATGCAACACCGGAAGGAAGACAGAAAAACCGCAGGGTAGAGATGAACATTATATTTGAGTAGGAATAATTAAGTGTAAAAGAAAAAGTCCCGCAGTACTGCGGGACTTTTTCTTTTACACTTAATTATTCC
>CAMAVO010000169.1 GCA_945861685.1 Chitinophaga pinensis
CCCTTGTTGACTGGTGGAAAGGCACAGGCAGCATCATTGACTTTTATAATCCCGATGCCGTTGCCTGGTGGAAAGGTTTGATGGATCCCATTCTCGACATGGGAATTGATGGCTGGAAGTGCGATGGAACTGATTATTATGCCATAGGAGCAAAGTACTCCCCTTATCTCGCAGCTAATGTTCCGCGTCTGGATTACTCGCATAAATACTATCAGTTGTTTCATGATTATACCCGCGAACGCCTGGGTAACAAACGGGTAAACATGTCGCGCCCCATTGATAACTATGCACAGTTTGATATTGGCGGTGATTTTGTTGCCTTTACTCCGCGCGACATTTGTTTCTCGTGCTGGGTTGGCGATCAGGATGGTGACTGGGGCGGCATGGAAGATGCACTCAACAATATGTATCATTCCGATGCTTACAACTATCTTGCTTTTGGCTCTGATATTGGTGGCTACCGTTCCGATGTAGATTTATATCCCGGTCTTGGCCGCGATAAAGAATTGTTTATCCGCTGGGCACAACTGGGTGCGCTTTCTCCCTTAATGGAAAACGGTGGCGGAGGGGAACATCGCCCCTGGATGTTTGACGAAGAAACCAACAGCATCTACCGCAGGTTTGCAAAATTGCATACCTCACTTATTCCTTACCTGATGCCCGAAAGCGAAGCTGCAAATACTGCAGGAGTTTCGCTCATGCAGTTTTTCAATAAAACAGATTACAGCTTTATGCTGGGCTCCGATATTTTTGTAACACCGCTTATGGATGCAGGAGGAAATCTTACCGTTCATTTCCCCGCAGGCGATAACTGGATTTACCTCTTTGATACCACCGTAGTAAAAACAGGAGGCAGCACCGAAGCATTAAATTTTCCGTTAAGCGAATTTCCGGTGTATGTGCGTCAGGGATCACAATACGACAACATCATCAACGACCCGGGAATTGTTGCATCAGTAACAGAGCATAACTCCGAAATCAATTTTTCTGTGTATCCAAATCCGGCTAGTAATTTTGTCACCCTGAGCTTAGTCGAAGGGCAAATAAAAATCTACAATGCTCAAGGACAGCTTGTCACCCTGAGCGTAGTCGAAGGGCAAAACAAAACCATTGACATTTCCTCTTTGTCATCAGGTATTTATTACCTGCAGTTTCAAAGCAATGATGGAGTGGGAGTGAAGAAGTTTGAAGTGCTGAGGTAACACCTTGACTCAAAAAAAATCCTACAGCAATGCAGGATTTTTTGCTTAGTGAACTTAGTGTTCTTAGTGGTGAGCCTCTACTCCCCGAAAGCCTTATTAATATTCCCCAGCTCTACTTCCGTAACACGGTCAATAAATTTATTGAATACTTCTTTGCTGACAGCAGCAGTTGCCTTGTAGCCATCGTTTGCAAAATGATAAAGCGGCATAACGCCAAACATAATGGCAAAGCCGTAGGCAGCTTTCAGCAACACTTCATTAAAAGGGCGGTGTGCCAGTTGATGACTAACCAGCATGCATTTTAAAGACGACAATAATTGTTCGCGCCTTTCTGCTTCCATACCCAGTTCTTTGTAAAGCACAAAGTATTCCTCAAGACTTATTTTTTTGCCCTCTTTCCAGCCTTTCTTAATCAGCAGTTCAGCCATTCTTCTGTCAAGCGCATGCGTCAGTTGATTTAGCTCAATCAGGTTTTCAAGGTTCTCACGCGTGTGTTCGTTCAGTTTCCCTTTTACTTTTTGATAAGTGTTAATGGCAATTTGTATTATGGTATCCTGTGCCTCTAAATCATAAATCTGTTCAAAGAAAAACTTCACAAGTTTCTCAGTGTCTTTGCGATTGAAATAGTCGTCATAATCTCTGCGGAAACGCTCCACCTGACTGCGCACAATTTCTTCCTGCGCTTTTCTTAATAATTTGTTCTCGGTTGATTCCTCTTTTTTATCGGGCATAAGAATTATCGGGCAAAGTGTTTTAATTAATCAGATTTAAGAATGCGCTTTCAGCTATCTTAAACTTACTTCTTCTGCCTGTATTACTTCGTAGCTGCTAGCATTGTAAACAAAGGCAACAACATGCAGGTGTTCACTATTCCATGCACTGTTCAGTGCAATGCTGTAGCGCTTGATTTCACTGCTTCCGTTGGTGATGGGTGCAGTGCCTACTGTCTCGCCCCATGTACCATTAAAGGAACTGCGCAGCATGTGGCGGTGAACATAATTTGGCAAATTAGCCGGATTGAAACTGTAATCTTTTTGCCAGTCAACAATACTGTCTTCGGTAAGAAAAACGGAGAGTTTATATTCACCCGAAAGGTCAGTAAGAAATTCAACTTTAACATCAGCGCAGGCAGTTGCGTTATCTTCATCGTATTGCGGTTTGATGTAAATATCAATCTGTGGAGCAAGCGCTACTTCCGTTGCAGCAATGGAAGCCCATGAGTTATAAGAAAGCACAGGGCTTCCGGTTACAACTTTGCGGTTCACCATTCCATTAGGTAAACCAGATGCATCGTTTCCGAAAAAAATATTGAGCTCATCACCGGCAGGTGTGCGGTGATCAGTAGGAAATGAACCATCTGTAAAATTATGCGGTTGAGCAAAATCACCAACATGCACCGCCATCACTACAATTTGTTCACCATATAAATCTACGAGTGCTGCTGCTGTTTCAGCGGCCCGCGGGCAGTTGCCGCATGTGTGACCGGTATAGTCTTCTATCAGCACTTTGCGAATGTGAGTGGTGTTAGCTACAAAATCCTGAGGAGGACAAAGAACAGTATCAATCGGATTTCCTTCTGTGTAGGGTGCTTCAATAATGTCGCACGAGCTGAGCGAAAAAATACATCCTGAAAAAATGATAACGGGAACGTATGTTTTAAAGAAATTCATTGTCTGTAAAATTAATAAAATCAAAAACTCATGGAAACAGAAAGTGTCAAACCATTGGAGGCAGGAACAACTCTGCACACACCGCCAACGCAGAAAATACCTGCGCGCTGCCGTCCGTAAGTTGCAGTAATTCGAACCTTATCCATCAGATATCCCAATGAAATATTGGGATAGTTTAATCGTTTTTTCTCGTCACTGTTTCCATAGTTGTATTGGTTCATTACAGCAATAAAATATTTGCTGTGCGTAAACTCCAGTAAGCCCATTGCCCAGTTGCCCATGTCTTGCTTAGTTGTAAGGCTTTGTAGTTCCAGGCGCAATGCATATTTCTGATTAAACTTATACGTTACATCAGCTATCCCTATATCAGCATAAATAGTTCCATATCCCGAAAGTCCCTGCACAACATCTTTGTTGTAAACTAAGTTCAAATATTGCAAAGTCAGTTTTACTTTCTTGCTGAATTTGCGTGAAACTTCTACATTGAAATCACGGAAATAAGCCTGACCTTTTGTGCTGAAAAATTTGGATTCATAACCTAAGCCATTGTTGAGTGTGGTGGTGTCTAACCCGTTTACGGTCGAGTAATTTACGGTAATCGTGGTTCCGTATTTGCCACCCAGTTTAGTTTCTTTTTTAATGGTGTATGTCAGTTCTGCCTGCAAAGCCAATTCGCCATTAGGTTGCGTGGCATAAGGATAAATGGTAGCAGGTAAATTGTAAGTATGCTGTCGTGTTAAAGCAGGTAGATAATTGATGTTAAGATTGTTTCCCGTTGCAGTGCGGTCGCTGCGGAAATCCATGTTGTCAATGCGTTTTGCGCCAACCACAATTCCTAATCCTTTGGTTGACCATGAAGCAGTAACAAGTAATCCGCTTCCGGGTTTGTAAATAAAAGTGTTTACAGACGAAGGGTCGTTTATTTTGTAAGCATACTCACCCGAGAGATTGAATTTGCCGTAAATAAAAGTAAGTCTTGCCGACCATGCGCCAACGTTTTCGGGTAGTTTATAAACAGGATCCTGATCACGCTGGAATTTACTTACAAAACTTCCACCAATAATAAATCGTGCTTTTGCTTCTGCCAGTTTTTTAAACAGTTCATTGATATTCAGTTCACCATCAAATGCTCGAACAATTCCGGGGCCGCGGTCAAAGAAAGTTCGCTGCAATGCAATAAACCCTTTAAGATAAATGCCTTTTACCGGCATGTATTTTATGCGCATACCATCAAACACATTATCATAGCCAAGCCCGCGTTCTTCGTAAGCTCGTAAAATTACTCCGCTTCCGAACTGCTCGTAAAAATTACCGGCTGTAATTTCCAGTCCTTTGTAATCGTAGGTAATAAAACGGAAAGGAATTCCCACGCCTTTGTAGCGTTGGTCAAAGCCCTGTAAAGCATTCAGATAAGTTTCAATTCGTGCTCCTGCAGTAAAACGGCCGCGTGTGTAAAGAACATTTCCGAAAGCGTTCATCCTTACTTTCTCCGGAACATCGGGAGCGCCAATAGCCGAATCCTGATTGTAGTATTGTGCATCAATCTGAAAATTTCCATGCAATTCACCATAATCAGGTGTTTGTGGTGCTGTCTCCTGAGCTAATGAGTTAAGTGAGAATAGAGGAAAAGAAAGAAAAAAAAGTTTTTTTAACACAGAGAAACAGATTACTGTTTATTCACAAGTTTCTTCACTTCATCATACAGATGAAATTCATCGCCTTCAACATAACTGGTATGCTGCCACACAATTTTTTTGTCGCCATTTACCAGAAATGTGTGTGGAATTGTATTCACATTCAGTGCACGTTTTAAATCCCCGTTGGCATCAGACAGCACTTCATATTCCCATGATTGTGCATCAACGTAAGGTTGCACCTTAGTAACGTTACGCGAATCATCAATGGTTACAGCAATAATTTTTACGCCTGTTTCTTTTTGCCAGTCAGAATAAACCTCGGCAATGTTGCTCAGCTCTTTTTTGCAAGGCGTGCACCAGGTAGCCCAAAAACTGATAATCATTGGCTTGCCTTCGTTATCAAAATTGGCTGAGTTAACGGTTTTTCCGTCCAGCGTTTTTAAATCAACAGAAGGTATGGCACGCACAGCATCAATAAGCGAATTGGTATTCTGCGCAAATGAAAACTGAATGCATGCAATAGAAATAAAGAGAGTGATTTTTAGCTTCATAATTTGATGTAAAAAATAAAAACCTGTTCCGCATAATTACGGAACAGGTTTTTAAATGACTGAAATTATTTAGTAACAGAAAGTTTATGTGAAACTGTTTTGTTACCGATGTTAAGGTTCATTACATACATTCCTGATGCAAGGTTTTCACCATTGATTTGGAAGTTATGCTGACCTGCTGTTTGTAAGCCAAAATCGTTTGTGTAAACTTCCTGACCGGTAAGGTTGTAAACACGAACAGTTACATCTTCCATTCCTTCAACATTGTAGTAAACATTAGTCTGGTTGCTGAATGGATTTGGGTAAACCTGCAAGCCAACTTCAGCTTTAGACTCCTCAATGCCAACACCACCATTTCTTACGTTAATATTATCAATAAGAAGCGTGTTTCCATATCCGCTTATTGCAACAAATTTAATAACAACAGATTGGTCGTTGCTAAACTGGGTTAGAGGAACTACATCATGTCTCCAATCACTGTCTGATGATGGAACCCATTCTCCACTTGTTTCTGGCCCAACAGTAGACAGGGCATTTACTGCGCTCGGATTTGTGTTAGCTTTTTTATTATAAAGTTCAACCCAGGTTCCACTGCAAGTCATAGCCATAACTTTCAATTTATCTTGCGCGCTGTTTGAATAAGCAGCATGAGCAACATCAAACTCAACTACCGGATTGGTAAATGTGCTAAGATTTATTTCCGGAGCGTATAATTCATATGTATTTCCATTAGGAGCGTAGTAAAATTCTGCAACTATTCCTTTATCGGAATTATAACCGGCATTACCCGCAATAAAGAAATAGCCATCATTTTCTGCATTTAAAAAGTGCCAACCTGCAGGAGTTAACTGGCCACTTTCCATGTCATTTGAGAAAGCACCTCCACCGGTTGTTTCGTAGATATGGAAATCCTGATCTTTTGAGTTGTTGGATGATTCAAGGTCACTTCCATTATTTGGATTGGTAACTCGGATGGTAACTGTATGATCTCCGGGAGAACCTGTTACAGTCCCTCCGTTTGTCATAATAGCATTTTCATACGTAGCCAAACTTCCTGTCCATGCATAAGAGTCCTGAACAGTGCCGTTAACAACATACTCAATAGTAGCTGAAGTTAAGGCTGTTGAACCATAATTACAAAGACGTGCAGAAATGTCCACACTGTCGCAGTCTATAAGCAAAGGATTAAGAAGTGCCGGTTCCATTATACCTGCATCAAGCGTAGTAGTTGAAAGAGCGCATGAACCACTTAGTGCATATAAAGCAGTATCTGTTGCATCTTCCCAATAGATTTCAGTTACGCTTCTGTCAGGGCATACAACATAAATAGTTGGGAAAGAACCAGTCTGCAAAGTATTTGCAATATTGGCATCATCAATAAACGGATAAGGTTCGCCTGTAACCCAATCGCCCTGTGAAGATAACGCACCACTACCTGAAGTTCCATGCAATTGAGCCTCTGTGTTTTGGCCTTCACCCTCTATAAAAAGTGCAACCATATCCTGCGAAATTGTTCCGCTTGGACCATGGTGATTCCATATATCTTTTAATGTATGCATGTTATGAAACCCCCAGCAAGGTCCACACCATGCAGCTGAAACGTCAATAACAACGGTTTTGCCCTGGTCAAGCAAATCGTATAGGTGCCATGTGCCTCCGTTAAGGTCTGTGCCGGTAAAGTCAGGACAAATAGAACCTGTTGGCATTTGTGCTTTTGCATCCTGTCCTATTAATAGAAGCAGAAAGAAAAGACTTGTCAGAATTGATAGTAATTGTTTTTTCATTTTTAGTAAAGTGTATGATTGTTAAATTGAT
>CAMAVO010000170.1 GCA_945861685.1 Chitinophaga pinensis
AAGAACTGCTTGACAAAGCAGTTGAAAAAATTACAGCCGCGGGCGGTAAAGCTCACGCAGTTGAGTGCAATATCCGTGACGAAGAAAGCGTAAAAACCTGCATCGCAAAATCCATTGAGTTGTGTGGCAAAATTGATTTTCTGGTCAACAACGGAGGCGGTCAATTTCCTTCGCCTGCCGAGTTCATCAACCGCAAAGGTTGGCATGCTGTTATAGAAACCAATCTTACGGGCACATTCTTCATGTCTCAGGAAATTTTCAATAAACAGTTTGCAAAAACAGGCGGTTCAATTGTAAACATTATTGCCAATATGCGTAATGGTTTTCCCATGATGGCACACACAGGCGCTGCAAGAGCAGGAGTGGAGAACATCACAAAAAGCCTTGCCAACGAGTGGGGTCGTTACGGTGTGCGCATAAATTCCGTTGCTCCCGGAACCATTGACTCCAGCGGACTGGAAAAGTACGATGCCCAATACAAAGATTTTATTTACGGCTTTGCAAAGTTTAATCAAACCTATCGTTTGGGAACCGAAGCAGAGGTTGCTTCTTCCGTTATTTTTCTACTGTCACCTGCCGCAAGTTTTATTACCGGTGTTACATTGGCAGTTGATGGAGCGGAATCATTATATTCTCCGCTAAGTCCGCCTGTAGAAAACGATAAAAACCCTCCGTTTAAAGGGTAAATCTCGTCATGCTGAACTCGTTTCAGCATCTCAGTAGTTACGGGAGACTCTGAAACAAGTTCAGGGTGACGGCAATAAATCCTTCAGTGCACCCTCAGCATCCGGAAATTTGAATTGATAACCCAATGCCAAAGCCTTTTCAGGCTTTACAAACTGGCTGTCCAGCAAAACCTGTGCGCGTTCACCCAACGCCAATTCCAATG
Organism: Chitinophaga pinensis; assembly: GCA_945861685.1. Taxonomy (GTDB): domain Bacteria; phylum Bacteroidota; class Bacteroidia; order SXHM01; family SXHM01; genus SXHM01. The sequence continues at coordinate 890 of CAMAVO010000170.1, forward strand.
CAAATGAAGGAGCAGGAAAAGCAATTCGTTTACCGCTTACGCTTCCTAATTTTTTAATAAATGCTTTGTTTGAGAGCAATTCGGGAGCAGATAAATTTAATTCACCACTTACCTTTTCATTTTCCATCGCAAACAAAATCAGTCCTATTTCATCGGCAATGTGTATCCATGGAAAACCCTGTGTCCCGCTGCCAAACCAAGACCCGAAACCAAATCCGTAACTGCGCATAATTTCTTTAAACGCCCCGCCTTCATTGGCCAACACAATTCCTGTGCGCAGTAAAACCGTGCGTATGCTGCTGAACGAAGCTGCTTTTTCCCATTGTTTGCAAACATCTGCCAGAAATCCTTCTCCGTGTTCCGACTCTTCGGTTAAAATATCGTCTCCTCTGTTTCCGTAAAAACCTACCGCAGATGCGTTGAGCAAAACTTTTGGTTTTTTCTTAGCAGCATTTATATAATCAACAAACGCAAACGTTGATGCTGTTCGGCTTTCAATGATTTGCTTTTTGCGTTCTAATGTCCATGCCTTATCCATCACTCCTTCACCCGCAAGATTAATCAGTACATCAAATTCAGTATCCGTTTGCGGAATTTCTTTGCCGTCCCATTTCAGAAATTGTAACACTGAAGCATTATTGCTTCTTTCTTTTCTGCTCAGAATAACAACGCTATGCCCCTTAACAATAAGTTGCTCGGTAAGTTTTCTGCCGATTAAACCTGTGCCTCCTGCAATAAGAATCTTCATGCTAAACAAACAAGGGATATAAATTTTTGTTCTGGAAAATCAATGGCTGCAATCTCTGCCGTGCGCTTTATCGTTGCTCTTTTCTTCTAACTCTTCTTCAGCCAATTGTTCTTTTAGTTGTTGCGAAACTTCTTTATCATAAAATTTACTCAAATCAGGCTGTCCTGCATCAACCCAAGCGGTGTACCATAAACTGCCCACTGTAATAATGGAAGCGCGCATTCTGCGCTCAACCATCCCATTCAGCATGCTGTTATAAGCAATGGTAAATTCATCAGAATAGGTTTTTACTGTTGTTGTTCCCCGTTGTTGAAAAGCAAACTTGCGGTCTTCCGGAAACTTTTTGCTCAATTCTTTTTCAAAATCCAGCACCGAATCTTTAGCCGCAAAACTTACTTCGCACGTGTTCCATACATTCTCAAGTGGTGATTTTATGTATTGCGCACGACCTGTAAATAAATCATAATCTTCTGCTTTCAGTTCCGGAATAGTTGATTCCCAAAAACCATGAATGCCTCGTTGTCCTGTCATTTGACCGTTATAGTTTTCGGTGTTGTGCAACGGAACATGCGAGTCGCCAATGTAATGCCCAAGGTCGGCACTCAGGCGAAGAATATCATCAAGATTACCTTCTCGAAATGCTTTGGTAAGCCATTTCACAACACTGTTGATGTGCCAGGGAACGGTGCCGTAAGCCTTTAAAGTGTCTTCCGTAAATTTAGCAACCGCATCATCCCATTTGCGCGGCATAACCACAAAAGGATTTTTCTCCGGACTGTAGTGGTCAATATCAATATAGTGTCGGGGAGCCTCTTCAGGATTGGCATATCGTCTTTTGTCAGGGTCAACAGCGTGCTCTGTAACAAACTCGATATTGCGTTTGTAAAAACCAATCATTTCGGGAGGAAGCGTAAAAACAGCCAGTCTGTTAATTCGTTTGTGTGCGAAAAATCCCCACGAATAAAGTGGTTCGTTCACAGAAAAAGTGAGCAGGCAAAAAATTAAAACAGAAATAAAGTAGCGGAAAATTTTCATCAATACACAAAAGTAAAATATTAACCCGTCATGCTGAACTTGTTTCAGCATGTTAAGTTTTTCTTAACATTAGTATCTTGTCAGATAAAAATCAGTCAGAATAAACTTCCTTGTTTTCAAGTGCACGGATACACGCAATTCTTCCTTCCTCAATCATATCTTTTGCACGATAAAACTCATACACGCTGCTAGTGTCGCGCGAGATATTGACCACATAGTCGGGCTTGTGATGAATGATGCTCATCAAACACATACGATCCTGCATCAGGTCGTAGCTTTTGTTCAGCAAACCAAAGTAGCCCAACGTTTCATCATTATCTTCAGTAGTTGGTTTTATGTTCAGCCACTTCTTCATACTGATTACCATTTTATCCATGTAAGCATCGCTTTCGGTGGTTACGGGTTCTTGCTTGATGATTTTTGGCTGCGAAGGAATGGAAGCGTTGATGTTTACAACAATCAATAAATCACTTTTGGTGCGCAGCACAGGCTCAACCGGCAAAGGATTTAAAACACCGCCATCAATCAATAAACGGTTGCCAAGTTTTTTAGGTGTAATTAAAGTTGGAATAGCACAGGAAGCACGGATAACACTAAACAGTTCGCCTTTATCTAACCACACTTCTTCTTGCTTGTTAATATCGGTTGCAACAGCCGTAAATGGTATATCAAAATCTTCAATTCTCTTTTCACCAATTATATCTTTCAGTACCGTAAAAATTTTTTCACCGCGGATAAAACCTTGTGATGTAAATGTAAAATCAACCAACCGAAAGGTTTCCATTTTAGTCAGTTTTTCTGCCCACTCTTTAAATTCAGGTAGTTTCCCTGCGGCATAAATTCCGCCAACGGCAGCGCCCATGGATGAACCAGATATGGCATTGATTTTATAACCGCGTTTCAGCAGTTCTTCAATGGCACCGATGTGTGCAAAGCCTCGTGCACCGCCACAACCCAAAACCAATGAAACTGTTTTTGCCATTGCTTAAATATTGAACATTTTTCTGAAAAGATTGCCTGTAAGCGAGCCCAATCCGGCAACTATTCCTCCGATTAAAGCTGTAACCAATGCAACAATCAAAGGCATTTGCGGAAGGTGAAACAATACCGCTATTTTTTTTGAAAGCAGAAATCCGTTTTGAATATCAATAATGCTTGCATAAATAAGCCAGTAAATAAAAATGCCGTAAAATCCGGAGAAAAATGATAGTGAAGTTTTTCCGCCAAACAGTAATTCAATTGCAAATGCAACAATCACAATTATCCACCACGGCAGAAAAAATTGCAAGCCAAAACTTAGTGTTGCAATAAGTGCTATTTTTAGTAGAATTATTTTCATTTTACAGGAATTATTTGTTGAATATATTTCCCTTTTTCCTGATTTTCTCTGCTCATAAAAACCAATTCATAGTATTCTGATTTTGCCCATTTCTCAACAAAAGCAGTGTAGTTATGACTGCCTGGATTTCCGCTTTGTCCACCCGGATAAACGCCCCATGCTTTTGGTTTATCACCCAACTCAACCACCATTCTCCATGATGGTCCGTTAGGAGGCGAAACAGCATTCACAGTATACTTATACCCTCCCGTAACTAAGTTGTTAAAACTGAATGCAGGAATTCGTGCAAGGTGTTCAACTGTAATTGCATTTTGAAAACCCCATTGCGGATGCTCGTCTTCTGTAATCAGTTCATTTATTTTCAAGCCTGTCCAGTAAAATGCATCGTAACTTAAGTTCACTGCATTTTTTGGTGTTCGGTCTTTTGTTGTTTGGTGAATAAATAATTTGTCGTTAGGAAACTCTTTCATAAATCTCAACATCGCTGACGGGTGCGGCTTAATCAGTTTGTAAGGTTTGTCTTCAAATTCATCCCAAACAAATGTTGCGTATTGTTTCCACCATAAATCAAAAGCAGTTGGACCAATCATTTCAGCTTCGTGCATGTAATTCCATTTATCCAAAGCATCTAAAACCAACTTCTCAACTGAATCATTTTTTAATTCATTTCTCTTCGCATATTCCAATATTAGCGGAAGATTTTCCTCTGCCATTAAATTATAGTTGTCGTTTTGCAAAAGAAACATACTGTCCGCAGAAATTTTTTGCATTCGCGTAAGTTCATTGTTAATTCTGCGGTTGCGGTAGTGTTCAAACATTCCGAGATAATAATACGGATACGTTTCATCAACACCGTGTTGATTGGCAGAACTTACAAACCCGCGCTGAGGATTTTTAATGTGCGGATTTTGCTTTTGCGGAATAATAGCTTGCCATTCATTTTCTTTTACGCTTCCGTCCATGATAAATTTCCCTTGCTCTTTCCAACGAGCAGGAAAGCGGCCTTGTTGCCAGATAGCAATATTGTTTTGAGCATCAGCATAAACAAAATTTTGTCCCGGACATTGATAGAAAGTTAATGCGTATTCATAATCCGAATAATTTTTTGCGCGATTCAAGTAATAAAATGTTGCCAGTTCATTGGAAGGTGAGTGCGCTGTCCATTTCAATGCTAAATTTTGTTGCTGACTTCCGCTTGCATTGAAACTGCCCTCATAAACAACAGGCCCAAGATGAGTATAGTAAACTGTATCGTAAAAAGTGTTTCCTCCCCGCACTTTTATTTCTTCAACTCTGGCAGTTGTGTTTAGCCATTTTTCATTAAAAAGGTATTCTTTTTTGGAATTATTTTTAAATGTGATTTCATACCAGTCACGCACATCCACAGATGCATTGGTAACACCCCACGCCACCGAATCATTAAAACCGATTACCACGCCCGGTGAGCCCGGCAGCGAAACACCGTAAACATTTACATCCGGGGCATTCAACTGAATTTCATACCAGATTGAAGGCAGGCTTAATTTCAGATGCGGGTCGTTGCAAAGAATAGGTTTTCCGCTTGCCGTTTTACTTCCTGAAACTGCCCAGTTATTGCTGCCGATGTGTTCATCCGTTTTTTCAAGCGGTGCATAAGTAGTTTGTTTCCCGTCCGTAAAAACTTTCCCGGTGTCAACATGGACTGAAACACTCTCAAACACAGTTCCTCGGGGAATAATCGGGTCAGTTCCAGGAAAATAATCAGGAAAAAGCAAGTCGAATTTTTCTTTACCAATAAGGTTTACCATGTTGGTGTTTTCAAAATCCCTTTCGTTGGCTGTCAGCATTTTTGCCATGAATTTCAGTAGCAGTGAACTTTTTAGCGAAGTCCATTGTTCCGGTTTATAATCCAATAATCTGTATTCAAGCGGTAATGTTTTTTCTGTAAGTGAATTGATGTAAGCATTTATACCTTCAGAATAAGCATCCATTATTTGTTTGGAAAGTGTATCGGTTTCAAAAACTTTTACCGCATTTTCAGCAGAAGATAACATTCCAATTCTGCGCTGTTCGCGGTCAAACGGAATTGCTTTTTCCCCAATTATTTCCGAAATTCTTCCGGCTGCTGCATGTGTCTGAAACTCCATTTGCCACAGACGATCACTGGCTGTTACATATCCTTGCAGGAAATACAAATCATGCATGTTTTCAGCAAAAATATGTGGGACTAAACGCTCATCATAAATTATTTTTGAAGAAGCGTTAACGTTTAATTTTAGGTCAGCAGAAATTTCAGGTTCAGCCTTCTCTGCATTCTGCCAGAAACCGTTTACGGGGTTAATAAATTTTCCCAGAGGAGGCAGAACTCCTATTTTCATATTCATTACAAAAACAAGAATGAATGTAACAGAAACCGAACCTATAAACTTCAGGATTTTCATAAAAGCAGTTTTCTTTTCAATATAAATACCTGGTTTTTCAATTGCTTCCAGTATTTTGGGAAGACAAGCATCAAATGCCTGTCAAACATGGTAAATAAGTTTTTGGCAAACTTTATTAAATTCCTGATCAATGTGTTTTGTAAACTCGCCATATTTTCTTTAAATCTTTCTTTCCTAAATACGAAACCTCTTTAAGGGTTTGTCGTTAAACTTTGTGAATTAACAAAAAAAACTAATAGAAATTCCACTATAAACAAAAGCGGTCTAATTCTTGTTACAAGGTTATCCAAAGTTAGAAATTAAACAAGATTTGTTATAAAATGATGAAAAAATATACCCACGTAGAATTAGTGAAGTTACGAGTTATTATACCTGCTCTGTTCCTTTGCATAACTTCTTTTTCTCTCAAT
>CAMAVO010000171.1 GCA_945861685.1 Chitinophaga pinensis
GAATTTTTTCTAATCGTTTGTTCATCGCAGAAATCATTCTGCGCATCACGTCTTCGTTCTTATTGAATTCTAAGTTCATTTATTTTTATTGATTGGCGGGCAAAGATAATAATCCCGTTATTGCGAAGGAGGAACGACTGAAGCAATCTCATTATTGTGTGTAGTAATTCAATCAGGAGATTGCTTCGCTACGCTCGTAATGACTTAGAAGTCAAGTTATTCCTATTTCCTTAAACTCGATCAGGTGGTTGACTTTAATATCGCCTCTTAAACTCTGCGCCTGAAAAGTGATGCGTTTGTTATCCCAGTCAATCAGTATCATCCCGAAGTTGCGTTTAAAATATACCCCGCCAACCCGCAGACTGTTGTATTCAAAAGGATACATCGCTCTGTCGTGTGTCAAGCCACTGGAGGTTAAATCGTAGATAGGGTATTTCACCTCGTAGCCGATGTAGCGGCTTAATTCGGCAATATGTCTGTCGCCACTAAGAAAAAACACACCTTGGGCATTGCTGCTGCCAATCAGTTTCAGCAAGCGTTCACGTGATTTCGGGAAGTGTCCCCATTTTTCAAAGTTGTGGTCGTTGGGAACAAACTGTATGCTGGAACCTATGATATTGATTTTTGCTTTGCTTTCACGCAGTTCTTTTTCAAGCCATTGCCATTGTGCTTCACCAAGTATATCTGAATTTTCTCCGGGAGCATCACGGAAGTAGCGGGTGTCAAGCATAATTATTTTAACCATGCGTTCGCCTTCACCATAGGTGTAGGAACTGTAAACACCTTCCTGTTTTCTGCGCGGACTGTCTTGCGGAACATCAAAAAAGTCAAGGTGCTGTTGCTGGCTTTCTTTTTTCTTGGTGTATTCTTTTCCTATATCATTCATGCCATAGTCGTGGTCGTCCCAGGTGCCGATAACAGGGCATTGTTTCAGCAAGAGTTGATAATTAGGATTGGTTTTCAGTTTCTCATAATCGCGCTTCATCTTCTCCATGTCTTCGGTTTCGGCATAAATGTTATCGCCCAGCCAGATCCACAGTTGCGGGTTGTTTTTTACTATTTCGTTCCAGATAAGCTGCTCTCCGTTTTGCATAGCGCAGCTGCCAAAGGCAATGCGGGTCAATTCTGTCTGCTGCGCAAATGAAGAGCCATGAACTAAGAGCCAAGAACCAAATAGAAGAAAATATTTCATTGAGTAAATGAGATTGCAAATATAGAAGATGCTTGTCACTTTAAGCTAGTCGAACCGTTTATAATTTAAATCCCTCGACTAGACTCAGGGTGACATTATTCTAAATCTCCGAAAATCCGTTTTATCCGTGTCATCCGCGTTCCATTAAGTGTTTACATTTGCCGCGCATGAATTTAAAATTCACCACATCCGATTACCTGAAAATCAATTCGCACGCAGCTTTTGGCAGTGGCCTGCGCAACTGGTATCGCCTGCACCGTGATAATAAATTTGACATTGACCCGCGCTTTATACCCAAGGCGCTGTTTATTACCTTCAACATTCTTTCATCTGCACCGGTAAGAATTTACGAGCGGATGAAGTATGACAAAAAGATAAAAGAAGTAAAAGTCAAACAGCCGCTCTTTATTCTGGGCTATTACCGCAGCGGCACTACTTTTCTGCATTACCTGTTAAGCAAAGACCCGCGCTTTGCCTTTTGCGCAACCTATGAGGTAATGATGCCGCATATTTTTCTGAGCAGCAGGAAGTTTTCAAAATCAATTCTTACGGTTGCCTTGCCAGCAAACCGTCCTATGGATAATCTTAAGATGGGAGCTGATTTGCCCAAGGAAGAAGAGTTTGCGTTGGCATCTATTGGGGCAGAATCACTTGCTGTCGGCTATTTTTTCCCGAAACGATTGCAGGAATATTTTGACAAATATGTGTTGTTCAACAATCCAAAATCAGAGGCAAACTGGAAAAATAATCTGGATTATTTCCTAAAGAAAGTCAGTTACAAATATGGCGACAAGCCGCTGGTAATTAAAAGTCCTGCCAACACCGGACGCATTAAGCAGATACTGGACTTATATCCCGATGCTAAGTTTATTCACATTCACCGCAATCCTTATCAGGTTTACCTTTCCAACGAACGGCTGTATGAAAAAATTCTGCCCATGCTGGCTTTTCACAAGGTGGATAATAAAACAGTGGAAGAGTTTATTTTCAATTCCTATGCTGCCACTTATCGGAATTATTTTGAGCAAAAATCACTGATTAAGCCTGAGAATTTGTATGAGTTCTCCTACACTGATTTTACTTCCAACCCTGTTGACAATCTCAGAAACGCTTACCGGCATTTAGGTTATGAAGGTTTTGAAAACACAGAGAACCTTTTCCGAGAAGAACTGGCTAACTACAAAAACTACGAAACCAATAAGTTCAATCTTTCGCCCGAACTTAAGCAGACTATTTACAAAAGATGGAAGCCGGTTTTTGAAAATTTGAGATATCCAAAGTAAATTCTATTCCATAACCCAAGCTTAACATCTGTGCTTCCCTAATACTGTAACTTTGCAACAAACTTTCACATGAAATATTTTATTAATATCTGCTTTCTTTTTTTGTGCTTTTATGGTTCTGCCCAGCAAAAACCAACTTTTGACAAGAGTTTTGTTATTATGTCTTACAACGTTGAAAATCTTTACGACACCATTAACGACCCCGACAAAGACGATGAAGAGTTTTTACCCGCAGGCAAACAAAATTGGACCGGTGAACGCTATACCAAAAAGCTGGAACAACTCTCGAAAGTGATTGCTGCGTTGAACGCAAAAAATCTTCCGGCAGTGATAGGTCTGTATGAAATTGAGAACAGCAAGGTGGTGCAAGACCTTGGTGCAACTGCGCTGCTTAAAAAAGGGAAATACGGAGTGGTAAATTACAACAGTCCCGATAAGCGCGGCATTGATGTAGCCATGTTATATCGCAAAGACAAGCTGAGCATACTGAGCAGCAAACCCTTGTATGTTCGTCTGCCCGAAGAGCCACCCTACCCTACCCGGGACATGCTTTACGTGAAAGGACTGGCAGTTAAAACCGATACGATTCACCTGTTTTTTAATCACTGGCCTTCGCGCAGAAGTGGAGCCGATGAAAGCGAAAAGAACCGCATTGCAGCAGCTACGGTGCTGCGCCATTCGGTTGATTCCATTTTAAAAAATTCACCGTCTGCACGCATCATTATTATGGGCGATTTCAATGATTATCCCGATAACAACAGTATTGTAAAAACGCTGGGGGTGGACACACTTTTACAAGCCGATAAAAAAAATGGTTTGTACAATCTTACGTATGCCCTTGAAAAGAAAAACGAAGGAACCTATAATTATAAGGGCGACTGGGGTATGTTGGACCAGTTTATTGTTTCGTATCCGGTTTTGAACGGTACGGGACTGCATCTAAAAAAAGATGCTGCTAAAATTCTGAAAGAAGAATGGATGCTTTATACCAACAAAGAAACGCAGGAAAGCAAGCCCAACGCCACCTACGGAGGCGAAAAGTATTTTGGCGGCTACTCAGATCACTTGCCTATTTACATGGAATTATTCAAATGATATAAAAATTACTCCGCAGGGAAAAATATCGGATGTTTTTCGTTGTATTTACGCAGGTATAGAAAGAGCATATCTTTTTTCTGTGATTTCTTCAGGGCGTTGAATTCTTCAAACAGACGCTGGTCGCGCTGCAAAATATTTTCAAGATTTTCCTGAGTGAAATCCATTGTTTTTCCGGTTTTAAAATCCAACATCATCTGCCGCATCTCCTGTGTGGGAGTGGGCATGGTGCCCGGTCCGTAATAGGGATTCATAAACGGACTGTTCATACTGTTGTAATAAACCGTGATGGTTGCCACAAAATGCGAAAGGCTGCCCAGCACTGCTATGCGGTTGTAATCACCATCAATGCTAATAAGGATATTGCCGTTGCGCGAAAAGCCCCAGACATTTTCGGTACTCAGTGTTTGCACTGAATCGTTTGCGTCTTTATAACTGAATGTTTTTTCGTCAAGTACAGAGGGCAAAAACTCGGTATCTGATTTATCAAACTTACTGATGATGGAATTTTTAGGAATAGGATTATTGTTTTTAAATTGTTCAAAGGTTAGATACACACCCTCACGAAATTCAAAGCCCGCAGCGTATTGCAATAACTCTTGCGCACTTAGTTGAAGGCTTGTAAAAATAAACAGCAGGAGCAGGGAAGCGGATTTCATTGCTGCAAAAATAAGAAGAGATTTAGAAAGCGCTTTAACTTTTTCACTTCAAAACATTTCTAAATTCAACTACATTTGCGCCCATGCAAGAAACCATCCTTATCCTTGATTTCGGTTCGCAATACACACAGCTTATTGCGCGCAGAATACGCGAACTCAATGTCTATTGTGAAATTCATCCCTACAATCATTTCCCTGAAATAACACCTTTTGTAAAAGGGGTAATCCTTTCGGGAAGCCCTTATTCAGTGCTGGACAAAGAAGCATTGAACCCTGATTTAACTGCTATAAAAGGCAAATTGCCCCTGCTTGGATTGTGCTACGGAGCACAATACCTTGCTCACAGCGGAGGCGGAAAAGTATTGCCTTCCAAAACCCGCGAATACGGAAGAGCCAACCTCTCCTTTGTTGACCACAGCGAAAAATTGTTTGCCGATGTTCACACCAGCTCACAGGTATGGATGTCGCATGGCGATACCGTTTCTGAAATGCCCAAAGGCGGAAAACTCATTGCCAGCACCCACGATATTAAAGTAGCAGCTTATTCCATTGAAGGCGAAACAACATACGGCATACAGTTTCATCCCGAAGTAACTCACAGCACCGATGGCGGTAAAATCCTTAAAAACTTTGTAGTAGATATCTGCGGCTGTCACCAAAGCTGGACACCTGCTTCCTTTATTGAAACCACTGTTTCAGAACTTAAACAAAAAGTAGGCAACGATAAAGTAGTGCTTGGTCTTTCGGGTGGTGTTGATTCCAGCGTGGCGGCTATGTTGCTCCACAAAGCAATAGGCAAAAACCTCTACTGCATTTTTGTTGACAACGGCCTGCTCCGCAAAAACGAATTTGAAAGCGTTCTCCACTCCTACGAAGAAATGGGATTAAACGTAAAAGGCGTTGACGCCAAAAAAGAGTTCCTTACTGAACTCAAAGGCATCAGTGATCCCGAGAAAAAGCGCAAAACCATTGGCCGTGTGTTCATTGAAATATTTGACCAGGAATCCCATCTTATAGAAGATGTTAAATGGCTGGCACAGGGCACCATTTATCCCGATGTAATTGAATCAGTTTCGGTAAAAGGCCCTTCGGCAACTATTAAGTCGCACCACAATGTGGGCGGCCTTCCTGATTTTATGAAACTGAAAGTAGTGGAACCACTCAACACTTTGTTTAAAGACGAAGTGCGCAAAGTAGGCCGCGCACTTCAAATACCCGAAAACATTCTTAACCGCCATCCATTTCCCGGTCCGGGATTAGCAATCCGTATCCTTGGTGATATTACCGAAGAGAAAGTTCGTATTCTTCAGGAAGTAGATTACATCTTTATCAATGGTTTAAAAACCAGCGGACTTTACAACGATGTGTGGCAGGCGGGAGCCATTTTTCTTCCTGTGCAAAGCGTTGGTGTAATGGGCGATGAGCGTACTTACGAAAATGCAGTGTGTCTGCGTGCCGTAACCTCACACGATGGCATGACAGCCGACTGGTGTCACCTGCCGTATGAGTTTCTTGGAAAAATATCGAACGAAATCATCAATAAGGTAAAAGGTATTAATCGTGTGGTGTATGACATCAGCTCAAAACCACCCGCTACTATTGAATGGGAATGATTGTTGTAATTTGAAAAAGTATATGCAGCCAATTAGCCAAATAGCCACAAGTCTTCTTAACAGAACTTTGCGTATTTGCGTCTTTGCGGTAAATCTTTCTTTTCTAAATAAAACTCTCCGTCTCTGCGTCTCTGCGGTGATAATTTCTTTTGCAACTGCAAACGCACAAACCGTTGAAGTAACCAAGTCAACCCGTATTGAAAAAATTGAGGGCAAAGAATATTACATCCACACCGTTATAAAAGGCCAGACGCTTTATGCTATCAGCAAAGCGTATACTATTTTAATCAGTGATCTGGTCTTTGAAAACCACGAAGCCATTGACGGCATAAAGCCTGGAATGGAATTACGTATTCCGGTTATTACATCTGCTCCTTCCACAACTGCACCTAAAGACAAACAACTTGAAATAAACGGAAGGTACCGTATCCACGAAGTGGAGAAGGGGCAAACCATATATGCAGTTTCAAGATTATACAATCTGTCAGTCTACGATATAATGCAGGCTAATCCCGGCATCAGCGAAACATTAAGCCTTGGACAAAAACTGAATATACCTGTTGAGCAATTGATTAAACCTGAGGAAACAGTTTTTACTTCTGCCAACATTGAAAAACTAAAAGACAGCACTGCTGTTTCTGTTGACCCTTCTAAAATAAATGTAGTACTCCTGCTCCCGCTATATTTAGATGAAAATAAAAACAGCTACAGAGATAGTGCAGGTGGTTCTTCACACGAAGCTGTTTATGCAAAATCACTGAACGGACTGGAGTTTTACGAAGGTGCCATGCTTGCCATTGATTCGCTTACTAAGCGCGGAGTAAAAGCAACTGTTTATGCTTATGATATTCCGGATGATGCAACATTGACAAACCTTCTTACCACTAATGTTCTTAAAAATGCAGATAT
>CAMAVO010000172.1 GCA_945861685.1 Chitinophaga pinensis
CCGCCCATGTCATTCATTTCGTTGCTGTGAACAAAATGGATTACAGCACCGGCACCTAAGAATAATAATGCTTTAAACATGGCGTGAGTGAAGAGATGAAACATAGAAGCCATGTATCCTAAACCATCTTCATTACCATAACCTGAAACCCCCAGCGCAAACATCATATAACCGATTTGCGACATGGTAGAGTAAGCAAGCACGCGTTTTATATCCGTTTGTGTGCAGGCAATAATTGCTGCAAACAATGCAGACAACGCACCAGTATATGCAACCAGCTCCAATGCGCCCGGACAGGAAATAGCAAAGATTGGAAACAATCGCCCAACCAGAAAAACTCCGGCTACAACCATTGTTGCAGCGTGTATTAATGCTGAGACAGGTGTAGGGCCTTCCATTGCATCGGGCAGCCAGATGTGTAACGGGAACATTGCTGACTTTCCTGCACCACCAATAAACACTAACACCAATCCCCACGTGAGTGAACTAAATCCTAAGAAAGCAGGAGCAATAGCCGAGCGCATGTATTCCGAATTCGGGTCGGTCAGGCGCTGGATCAATGTTTCGAAATCCAGTGTGTGTGCATTGAATGATAGAATCAAAATGCCAATCAAAAATCCGAGGTCGGCAAAGCGGGTAACAATAAATGCTTTTTTGGCCGCTGCAACTGCTGAAGGTTTATCAAAGTAATATCCGATAAGCAGGAATGAAGAAACACCAACTAGTTCCCAGAAAATATAAATCTGAAAAATGTTGGAAGACATAACCAAACCCAGCATTGAGAAAGTGAACAACCCGAGGAAAGCATAATAGGTGGAGAAACGCTCTTCCCCTTTCATGTAGCCCAGACTATAGATATGCACCATCAGCGAAACAAATGTTACAACCACCAGCATCATTACCGAGATAGGGTCAAGCAGAATTCCTATGTCAATCGAAACTCCGGGCGAAAACTCCAACCATGAAATTTTTAGTGCCGTGATTCTCTGATAAACTCCATCCACTTTTCCGCTCACGAAAAAATAATTGTAAGCAGTGCTCAGCGATAAACCTGCTGAAGCCAGAAGAGCCCCTGTTCCTATAATTCCCGAAAAATTCTTAAACACTTTTCTTCCAAAAAGACCAAGCAGCAAAAAGCTCAGCAGCGGCAAAAGCGGTATTAAGGAAAGGGTTAGTTTGTCAAACATTTTAAAACTTTAAATCACTTGCATCTTCCACATCAATGGATCTATGACTGCGGTAGAGGTTAATAATAATGGCAATAGCAACGGCAGCTTCAGCAGCAGCTATGGCAATTATAAAAATGGTAAAAAACAATCCGTCCATTTTGTTTGCCCACAGGTATTTGTTGAAAGCAATAAAATTCAAATTCACACTATTAAGAATCAGTTCAATTGACATAAGCATCATAATCATATTTCTTCGCGTGAGAAAACCGTAAACGCCAATAAAGAAGAGCGCAATGCTTACAAATAAAATGTGTGTTAATCCTATGCCCGTCATTTTTCTACCGGTTTTTTCAGTGCAATAACAATACATCCAACCATTGCTGCAAGCAGCAGAATACTCACAACTTCAAATGGAAGCGAATATCCAAATTCATTTACTCCAAGCATTCTGTTTCCAATATTAGCAACGTTTGGCTCAATTCCCTGTTCTGTTGTTCCAATGAATTTATGTTGCAAAACCTGAAGTAGTGTAAATCCAAATCCGAACACTGCTGCAAGTCCTCCTGTAATTTTTTTACTCATTGTGGTATCGGGCAAATTTGAACCGGCTTCCTGTGTGAGAAAAATAGAGAAGATAATCAGCACCACAATTCCGCCAACGTAAACTATAATCTGCACCGCGGCAATAAATTCATACTCCAGCCAGAAATAAATACCTGCAATTCCGATAAGTGAGAACAAAAGAAAAATTGCGGAGCGGAAAATCTTAGTGGTGGTAACAGCAAGAAATCCTGTGACCAACGTAAACGCTGCCAACAAATAAAATATGATGTCTTGTGCTGTCATATATTATTCAACGCCCTCCATAATTTTTGAGCCGGGTTTGTTCAATACTTTTGTCAACTGGCTACGGTCAAAAACACTGTGTTCAAATGCCTGATCCATTTTAATTGCATCGGTAGGACAAGCTACAATGCACAAATTACACATGGTGCATAATTCTAAATGGTAAACAAATTTGTCAATCGCTTTTTTCTTTTTGCCTTCAGGTGTTAGTTCAAATTTGGTTACAATTTTTATTGTGCCATTAGGACAAGCCAGCTCGCAAGCCGTGCAGCCCGTGCATTTATGCTCGTTGTTAGAATCATGCGTCAATACCACTTCACCACGAAACCGTTCTGCAAGTTGTTGCTTCTCTTCAGGGTAATTCTGCGTAATAATTTCTTTGTGATGCGTGAAATAATATCCCGTCTGCTTCATGCCGATGAGCAGCGATTTCACCGCATTATAAATATCTTTTATGTATTGTATTGCGCTCATTAAAAGTGCCACCCCAAAATTGCTATTGCTGTTGCCAGCAATAAATTAAACATACTGATTGGTAATAAATATTTCCATTCTAAATTCAAAAGTTGGTCAACGCGTAACCGCGGAAATGTCCAGCGAAACCACATGATGAGAAATATGAGAAAGAATGTTTTTCCGAAGAACCAAAGTGATGAAGGAATGAAATCCATCACATGATTAAATGCAGTCCATTGCCCGATATGGAAAGGCATCCAGCCACCAAGAAAAAGTGTTGCACCAATAGCACACACAATAAAAATGTTCACATATTCAGCTAAGAAAAATAATGCAAAACGCATTCCCGAATATTCAGTATGAAATCCTGCGGTCAATTCCGATTCCGCTTCTGCAAGGTCAAATGGAGCGCGGTTTGTTTCGGCAGTTGCTGCAATTATAAAAATCACAAAAGCGATAAGTGCAGGAATATGTCCTTTAAAAAGCCACCACCCGGTTTCCTGCGATGCAACAATATCAGTCATCTTAAGACTTCCTACCAAAACAATAATTGCCAGAATGGAAAGTCCTGCCGACAATTCATAACTCACAATTTGCGCTCCGCTGCGCATTGCTCCTAATAGTGAATATTTATTATTGCTGCTCCATCCCGCCATTAAAATACTGATAACAGCAACCGATGAAATAGCGGAAACATACAACACACCAATATTCAAATCCCACATCTGAAAATCCTTTGCAAAAGCAATTGGTGCAAGTAATAACATGGCAGAAATAATTGCAATAACAGGAGCCAGATTGAACAAAAATTTATCGGAACCTGTTGGTGTCAAACCTTCTTTCAGCAAAAGTTTAATTGTATCGGCAAAGGTTTGAAACATTCCTTTTGGTCCAACACGATTTGGTCCAACACGTATCTGCATATAAGCTGAAACTTTACGCTCCATAAATACCAGCACCAATCCAAGAACAGCAAATAAACTGATTGCCATCGTGCCGACAATAACAAACTCAATCAGCAAAGCAAGAGCCGGACTGAACGTCTGGTTCAGCCAGACATCAATACTATGAGCTATATTTCCTAAACTCCACATCTTATCTGTCAATATCCGGTATTACTAAATCCAATGTTCCCATCATCGCTACAAGGTCACCGATTTTTCCGCCTTTCGCCATGTGATTAAGGGCAGAAAGATTGGAGAAACCCGGTGAGCGGAATTTAATTCTGTAAGGAGTTGTTGCCCCTTCGCTTACAATGTAAACGCCTAATTCGCCACGCGCTGTTTCTACTCGTGTATAGAATTCACCTTTCGGTAATTTCAATACAGCTTTTGTTTTTGCCTGAAAATCACCTTCAGGAATATTATCAATCAATTGTTCAATGATGCTGATGGACTGATACATTTCCTTAACACGAACCAAGTAACGCGAAAATGAATCACACCCTGTTTCAATAACTTCATCAAACTTCAATTGGTCATAAATTTCATAAGGATAAAGTTTGCGTATGTCGCAATTAACTCCGCTTCCTCTTGCTGTTGGTCCTGTGCAGCCGTATGAAATGGCATCTTCTTTTGAAAGCACTCCAACATTTTTCATCCTACTTTGAAAAATAATATTGCCGGTTACCAGCTCATTGTACTGGTCTGCTTTCTCGCGAAACAGTTTTATAAATGCCTTAACTTTTTTCTGAAAATCAGGATGCAATTCAGCCATAACACCGCCCGGAACTATATAATTCATAGTAAGGCGTGCGCCACATGTATCTTCCATAATATCGGTAATGGTTTCCCTCTCGCGGAAAGATAAAAAGAAAGGAGTGAATGCACCCAAATCCATCGCCATCGCGCCCCACCATAATTCGTGTGAAGCAATGCGAGTAAGTTCATCCATCAATACACGAATTACTTTTGCACGATCAGGAATTTCAATCTGCATTCCTTTTTCCACGCACAAAGCACATCCGTGATTATTGATGTGTGATGAAAGATAATCCATCCTGCTCGTCACGTAAATGAACTGACGGTAGGTCAAGCTTTCGCACATCTTTTCAATAGAACGATGAATAAAACCAAGATGAGGTTCAACTTTTTTTATCGTTTCGCCATTGAGTGTAACAACCAGTTGCAACACCCCGTGTGTTGAAGGATGTTGAGGACCAATATTAATGATCATGTCGCCCTGGTCTACTGCACTTACTTCCTCCAGCATACTATAGTTTAATCATGTTGATGGGATCTTCAAAATCTTTTCTCAGCGGAAATCCTTCAAAGTCATCTGTCAGAATTAATTTCCTCAAATCGGGATGATTTAAAAAATTAACTCCAAATAATTCTGCCTGTTCACGTTCATGAAATTCTGCAGTGCGCCATATATCGCATACTGTTTCTATTTCAGCTTTTGCGCGGTCAAGTTTTGATTTTACAACGATTGAATGACGGTGAATAGTTGATGTGAGATGATACACTATGGTAAGATGTGTTTTCCAATCTACACATGTAACACAAAAAAGAAAATCAAAGGCGAGCCCATCAACTGAGCGAAGTTGCTGAGCAAACGGTTTCCATTCAGCAGGAGCAACAGATAAATTAACCCACTCACCACCTTCTTCAAACGTTGCAGAAGGCAGCAACTCAGTTAGTTTTATTTTCAGTTCCTCGTTTGTCATTCTGCGTTTCTAACCTTTTGGTAATGCTTGCTGAGCAGGTTTTTCGGTCTTAAGCTGTTCGCGTGTTTGTCCGCTTTTTATTTTTTCCTGCAACGAAATCAATGCATGTAATAATGCCTCAGGTCTTGGCGGACAACCCGCAATATATACATCAACCGGAATAATATGGTCTGCACCTTTCACAACTGAATAAGTATTGTAAAAGAAAGGACCACCGCTGATGGCACAGGCGCCCATGGCAATAACATATTTAGGGTCAGCCATCTGGTCATACAATCTTTTTAAAACAGGACCCATTTTGTTTACGATTGTTCCCGCAATAATAATAACATCAGCCTGACGCGGAGTAGCGCGCGCCACCTCAAACCCAAATCTCGAAAAATCATATTTGGCCGAAGCCACCGACATCATTTCAATTCCGCAGCAACTGGTTGCAAACGTAAGCGGCCACAACGAATTGGATCGTGCCCAGTTGATAATGTCATCCAGCTTGGTAAGCACAATATCGCCTCCCGGAACAGGATGAACTTCACCCGGAAAAGTATCGCCCTTTAAGTTTGTTTCTGCTACATCCATTTTAAAGCACCTTTTTTATGAGCATATAAAAAGCCTACAAACAAAATAAACATGAATATAATTATCTCTACCAGCGCAAGCCATCCAACACTTTTTGCAACCACTGCCCAGGGATAAAGAAATACCAACTCCACATCAAAAATTAGGAAAATAAGTGCAAACAAATAATAACCTACATTAAACTGCACCCACGATTTACCAATCGTTGGAACACCACACTCATAAGCCTCCCCTTTTACAACGCTGTTATGTTTTTTAAAAAGAAGTTTTGAAACCAATATTCCGCCAACAGCAAATACAATTGCGCTGATGATTAAAACTATCATGGAGGCTGAACCCATACGCGAAATATTTTTTGTTTGCGCCCAAAGGTAAAAACAAAATCAAATTTGCAAATTCACGGAAACGCGACTTATTAACACCTTTTTCAGTAATAGATTTTACTTAGCTTTGCCCGCTTTTTAAAAAATAAAACCATGAGTTTATTAGTAGTCGGCACCGTAGCCTTTGATGCAATCGAAACCCCTTTCGGCAAAACCGATAAAATAATTGGTGGCGCTGCTACCTATGCTGGCCTTGCCGCATCTTACTTCACAAAAAACATAAACCTCGTTTCCGTGGTAGGCGATGATTTTCCGCAGGAAACCATTGACATGATGAACTCCCGCGGCATCAATACCCAAGGCCTGCAAATAAAACAAGGAGAAAAAACATTCTTCTGGTCGGGCAAATACCACAACGATATGAATACCCGCGACACATTAACAACCGACCTCAATGTGCTGGCCGATTTTCATCCCGTAGTTCCCGAAAGCTACAAAAACTGCGAGTTCCTCATGCTCGGAAACCTCATGCCCCGCATACAAATGGCCGTGATTGACCAATTGCCAAACCGCCCCAAACTCATTGTAATGGACACCATGAATTTCTGGATGGACATTGCCATGGAAGACCT
>CAMAVO010000173.1 GCA_945861685.1 Chitinophaga pinensis
ACACATTTGGTTGAAGGCGGTGCGGATTTACGCGCTGTGCAGGAAATGCTGGGACATGAAAGCATTACCACCACCGAGATTTACACGCATCTTGACCGAAGTTATCTGAGAGATGCAATTATACAATTTCACCCGCGTTCGAAACTGTAGAGACACGATGCTCGTGTCTCTTGTTAATTAAAAGGCGTCTCTTGTTAATTAAAAGGCGCGAGCATCGCGCCTCTACTAAATCAAAAATATTTAAATTTGGAACATATATGTGACACAAGTATCGTGTCTCTACTAGAGACGAATGCCAAAATTCAAAAACACATACAACACCGGAACTGTTCGTTTGCCGGGATATGATTATGGCAACAATGGAGCATACTTTATCACCATCTGTTCACATGAAAGACAATTGCTTTTTAGCAAAATAGTAAACGGTGAAGTTGTATTAACCCAACTTGGTGAAATAATTAAATCAGGATTGCTTGATACCCCTTTACTAAGACAATATGTTACTATTGGTGAATATGTAATTATGCCTAATCATATTCATGCAATTGTATTTATACATCATGGATCCGATTCCCCTGAGCAGCTAGCTTCTGAAGAGATTTATTCTACGCTTATTCAGGATGATGAGTATAAAAATCATTTTGGTCCACAAAGTAATAATCTGGCTTCTATAATCAGAGGAATGAAATCAACAGTTTCGTCAGGTGCAAATAAAATAGGATTTATAACTAAAGTGTGGCAACCCGGGTATCATGAACATATCGTGAGAAATCAGGAAGAATTAATACGCATTGAAAACTATATCCGGAATAATCCTTATCAATGGAATTCGGATGAAAATAACCCGGTCAACTGGTAGAGACACGATGCTCGTGTCTCTTATAATTACATAAGGGGCGAGCATCGCGCCTCTTATAATTAAATAAGGCGCGAGCATCGCGCCTCTACTAAAATGAATTCCTGACATACAGAGACACGAGCATCGTGTCTCTACAAAATCAAATGTCTATGTTTGCGTGTGTAAATTTAATTTATGGCTCGCAAGTTCAAATTCATCTTTTTTATAGTTCTTATTCCTGTTTGTTTGTTCGCACAGCAAAGTGCAGTTGTTGTTCTCAATAATGATTTTGAAGGCTGTCGCTCCATTGCTAAAAGTGCATGGATTCTCGAAGACAAGTCACACAAACTCACGTTTGACGAACTGAAAAATAATTCATACAGTTTTTCTTTTTCACCCATTACCCTTGACAATACCAATCTTCAATTTACCAATTCCAACTATTGGGTAAAGTTTAACATACGTTATGAAGGCAATGAAGCTAAAGATTTCTTCATCCGAACGGCACGACCGATTACCAATCTTGCCCGGCTTTATGTGCCTGATACAAATGGTGTCTATACAATAAAAATTTCAGGTGACGGAATTCCGTTTGAAGAAAAAGATGTACCGCACCGTAACACTGTTTTCCAAATCAGACTTTACCCCGAAATGGAAAGTCAGTTTTATATGTTGTTGGGCAGCGATGGTGAAGTAATAAACCTGCCTTTAGAAATAAGCACAAGAGAGAAGTTTCGTGAACGTGATTATGCCGAACAATATTTTATGGGCATTTATTATGGCATGTTGCTGTTTGCTTTCCTGCTCTATTTCTATTTCTTCTGGGTTATGCGGCAACGCGTATTTTTTTACTACGTATTTTATGTGCTTAGTATTGCTTTGCTGCAATTCTCACTTGATGGACTCTCAGCACAATACTTTTTCCCAAACAATCCATGGATGGCAAGTCATATTGTGCTATTTAGTGCAAGTATGACCTTATTTTTTGTTACCAACTACGCAAAAGAGTTCTTAGATACAGCAACGCATTTTCCAAAACTGACTACCTACGTTTATAACATCATCATTATACTGGCATTTTTGTTTTTTGGCATGAGTATGTTCAATGGATTTATCTATGAACTTGTATTTCCGCTGGTAAATATTTTTAGTCTTTTGGCAACACTTATTTTTCTTTATACTGTCTGGCTTCGTCATAAAAAAGGAGCTCCGGTAACGCGACTTTTTACAATTGCATTTGTATTTCTAACCATTGGTGCAGTTGTATTTATTCTCAATAACCTCAGCCTTATCCCCAATAATTTTCTTACCGAAAACAGCTTGAAACTGGGTAACGGAATGGAAGTTATTTTTCTGTCGTTCTCCATGGTAAAACGTTTCCGTGAGTTGCAGGAAGAAAAAGAAAAAGCACAAGCCGAAACACTGAAACAGTTGCAGGAAATGAACCGCATGACGGACCAGATAAATGTTCAGTTAGAGAAACAAGTGATAGAGCGCACAGCGGAAATTGTTGCGCAAAAAGAAATCATTGAAGCAAAAAACAAAGACATTACCGATAGCATCATTTATACCCGCAGAATACAGGATGCGGTGCTGGCTGCACCCGGCTTGTTTGAAACGCATTTTCAAAATTCATTTATTTATTATCAGCCAAAAGATATTGTAAGCGGTGACTTCTATTGGTTCACAAAACGCAATGATAAAATCATTGTTGCTTCTGCCGACTGCACAGGACATGGTGTTCCCGGTGCTTTTATGGCAATGCTTGGCAGCACATTGCTCAACGAAATTGTTTCTGAAAAAGGAATAACACAGCCGAGTGAAATTCTTAATTCATTGCGCTACGGAATCATCAACTCACTCAAGCAGGGCAATGCCAGCAGCGATACAAAAGACGGAATGGACATTGCGCTTATCTGTTATGACAAAACCACGGGGATACTTGAATATTCAGGTGCAAAAAATCCGCTTTATATAATTCGTAACAACGACTTGATTGAAGTGAAAGCCGACCGGTTTCCGGTTGGTGTTTATAGTAAAGATGAATTACAACCCTTTGCCAACCATTCAGAAAAAATTCAGCCGAACGATTGTATCTATATTTTTACAGATGGTTTTGCCGACCAGTTTGGTGGAGCAGATGGAAAGAAATTTAAATACAGTCAGCTACGTGAATTGCTTCTGAAAATACATCTGCTTGAAATGAAAGACCAAAAAACAGCATTAGTAAACACGTTCGAAAGCTGGAAAGGCAAACTGGATCAGGTTGACGATGTACTGATGATTGGGATAAGGCTGTAACCGAAATTACATTCCTCCAATCGGAATATACGTTTCCTCTGGTGTTATGCTTAATACCGGAACCTGCGAATGATTTACAATCTGCTGTGCAGCAGGTCCCATAATAAAACCGGTAAGACTTTCATCCTGTTCAGTCATAATCATAATTAAATCAGCATCGTTGTCGTTGGCATATTTCATTGCCAGTTTTGCAAAGTTCTCGCCAACAAGTAACTTATTCTTTTTAGGAATTTCTGCAGCATCTAAATACTCGTTTACCTGCTTTTTTATCACTTCAAATTTATGAAGCGTTCCCGGTTCCTTATCAGGTATAAGTTCTACCACATGCACTACTGAGCCATAATGTTTTGCAAATTCAACAGCGTATTTCACTTTCTGGCGCGAAGCATGAGAACCGTCAATCGGCAACACAATATTACGGAAACCACTTTTTGATGCATGTTTTTGCACCGTAAGCACTGGACATGCTGCCTGAGTAACTACTTTGTAAGCATTGCTTCCGATAAAGAACTCAGCAAAGCCCGAAATACCATGCGTTCCCATTACAATAATGCTTGCTTTTATTTTATCTGCAGCCTCTACAATCTGAGTAGAAATATTTCCTGACTCAATTAAAATTTCGGGCTTGTAAATGCCATGTTCTACATGAACAGCTGCTGCGAGTTCATCTAATTTATCGTAGGCCAGCTTCTTGATTTTATCATTGAGCGTAATCATTTCGCTCATCTCAAACTGATAGCTTGAGGGCTCAATTACGTGAACAAAAAACAGTTTTGCCTTAAATATTTTAGCCATAAAGATGGCGTGTTCCAAGGCTTCCTGTGAGGTTTCAGAGAAATCAACAGGAGTAAGAATTTGTGTGATTTTAAAGCTCATAACAGTAGTATTTTTTCGCACTTAAAGATACGGCAAAAAAATAACACCAAGCAACAACGTGCTTTTAAAAAATTAGTACGGTGTGAAAACCGTTGTGTCTTTTGAAGGCTGAGGAATGATACTTAACACCGGAATATCAGAATGGTTAATGATTCCCTGTGCCGATGAACCAATGAAATACTCGGTGTAATCATTCTCCTGCTGGGTCATGATAATTACCAGATCGCCTTTTGCTTTATTGCCGTAATCAATAATTACCTCCGCCAGCGATTCGTTGCCTTTGGTGCTTTTAATAATCTCGGCACTGCACTCAACACCTGCTTTTTCAATGAATTTTTTAACCTGATCAAGCTGACGGGTAAGGCGGTTTACAATAAACTCGTCACTGGTAAACAATACCGATACCACACGAATGGTAGAACCAAAACGTTTTGAAAACTCAATAGCTTTGCCTACTTTCTCTTTGGTTTCTTTGGTAAGGTCAAGCGGAAGAATAATATTCTGACAGCCTTTGCGGTGGTGCTGCCCTTTAATAGTGATAACCGGAATTTTAGATTCGCGAACTACGCGCAGTGCATTAGAACCAATAAAGCGTTTCATTCCGCTTTCGCTGCCGCTGGTTCCCATTACAATAAAGGTTGCTTTTATTTCTTCGGCAGTTTCAACAACCGCTTCATATACTTTTCCTTTTTTCAATAGAGGAGTCATTGCAACACCATACTTTTTAACCTGATCTGCAGTAAAATCTTTCAGCTGCACTTCAAGCGCTGCAGAAAACTCATCCATATGCTTTGTGGATAAGAAACTGGTCACGCTGCTGGTTTCTGCAATTTTAAGGATAGTCAATTCTGCATTGAAGACTTTGGCTAAGTTTGCAGCCTGTTCAAGTGCAATCAATGATTGTGGTGAGTAATCAACCGGAACTAATATTCTATTGTGCTCGCTCATGTTTTTGGTTAGCTTTGAATTTCGAGGCGCGAATTTAACACATTATCCTATATTATGAACAAAATAGCGGAAACAGAATTAATTCTAAACCCTGATGGCAGTGTTTATCACCTTCACCTTCACCCCGAAAATATTGCTGAGACGATACTTGTAGTTGGTGACCAGGAAAGAGTTGCCGCTATTTCAAATCGCTTTGATAAGGTGGAGTTCAAAATGCAGAACCGCGAGTTTGTTACCCACACCGGCTATATCGGCAACAAAAGAATTACCGCGCTTTCAACCGGAATAGGAACCGACAACATTGACATTGTTGTGAATGAGCTGGATGCTGCCGTGAATATTGATTTGAAGGAACGAATTGCTAAAAAAGAACATACTGCGCTCAACATTATCCGCATCGGAACTTCGGGCTCGCTGCAAGCCGATATTCCTGTAGACGGCTTTCTGCTGTCCACACACGGGTTGGGTTTTGACGGGCTGCTGAATTATTACGATGTTGCAAATACAGATGAAAACGAGGCCCTGGTCGATGCGTTTATTCAACACACCAATTGGAAAAGCAATCTGCCGCGACCTTATCTTTTTGAAGGCTCGGCAAAACTTATCAGTCAACTGGAAAAGGGAATGTACAAAGGTATTACTGCCACCGCTCCGGGTTTCTATGCTCCGCAGGGGCGTGAGTTGCGACTAAATGCCGCCATGAAAAACCTGAACGAACAACTGACCTCTTTCAATTATAATGGACAACGCATTACCAACTTTGAAATGGAAACCTCTGCCCTGTTTGGTTTAGGTTCTGCGCTTGGACATAACTGCGCAACGGTTTGCGCTATTATAGGCAACCGCGTTACCATGCAATTCAGTAAAGACTATAAAAAGGTGGTTGAAAAACTGGTTGACACCGTGCTGGAGCGGATTAGCGCGTAATCAGGCGCCAGCTATATTCTTGTTTTTGAACTGAAGAACAAGCCGCATTACAGAGAAAACTATTACGCCTATTGCAATAACCGCCAAAAAGGTGGTTATAATAGTAATTACCCTTTCGCTGCTCTCAGATGCTTCACGTTCTTTTTGTAAGGCTGCTTTTTGTTGCACACGCAGTGCATTAAGCGCTCCAAGTTTAGCTTCAAGACTGTCTTTTACCATCAGAGACGAGTCACGATATACCTCTGCAACTGCTACATTGCCTTTCTCCTGATTTATCCTGCTTATCAGCGCATACAGGGTTTTTAATCTGCCGTATTGGCCTGTGTTATGCACCCATTCACGCGCCTGCTTTGCCTGTTTTTCGGCAAGGGCAATATCACCCTTAGCAAGGTTTATTTCGGCAATAATAATAAGGCTTCCGCTGGCACAGCCATAGTCTGAACGCTTTACACTCAGGTCAAGGTCTTTTTGCAGCAGAGGCAATGCATTGTCGTACTGCTGGCGCTGGTATAAATCATAACCGATGTTGCCGGAGGTAATACCGTCCCAGGCATCGTTGCCAACGGTAACGGCTATGGAATTGGCACGTTGGAAATAATAATCGGCCGAGTCAAGATTGCCTAATTGCTGATGACACAAACCAATGGTATTGGTTGACTGCAGGGTGTAGTAAAGATTGTCGCTGAAGATATCGGTGCCGGCAGCCTCAGTCATGTAGCGCATGGC
>CAMAVO010000174.1 GCA_945861685.1 Chitinophaga pinensis
AAACACGCCTGATACAATTTCAAACACATCGTCTTCTTTGCGCTGTGTTGTTATTTTGCTTTGACCGGGTTTTCTGCGGTCGAGTTCGGACTGAATAAATTTTTCGTCAATCTTCAGATTTGAAGGGCAGCCGTCAATGACAACGCCAATCATGGCGCCATGCGATTCGCCAAAGGTTGTGATTTTAAAAAGTTGTCCGAAAGTGTTTCCTGCCATAGCAGGACAAAAGTAGGAAAAAGGGGGTAGTATTTTTTGATACAATACTTTCAACACTTCAGCGTTAATAAGTTAAAGGGTGTGTATCAATTAAGTGTAGGGTAAAATCTAAATTTTGCACAAAGTTGTTTTATGCAGCTACTATTAATAAAGAGGATATGATGCGAAGTAAAAACAGAATTTCACAACTGCTGCTTGCGGCCTTGCTGTTGTGCGGTTCACAGGCGTTTTCACAGAAGACGGCTTATAACCTTGACCCCGCAGCGGAATACCGCCTGGGGACCGAGTTGTATGAGAAAGAGAAGTATACTGCTGCCCGCGAAAAGTTTGAGAATGTTAGCGCACAAACGGCTTATCTGCCGCTTGATTTACGCGTGAATGCTGAGTTTTATACAGCGATGTGTGCCGTTGAATTGTTTCACAAGGATGCTGAGATGTTGTTGCAACGTTTTATTGATACGCGTCCCGAAAGCCCGAAAATAAAGTCTGCCTGGTTTGAGATGGGTAAATTTCAATACCGCAAAAAGAGCTGGAAAAAAGCGGTGGAATGGTTTGAGAAGCTGAACACCTATGACCTGAATAACGATGAGCTGGCTGAATATTATTTCAAGTCGGGCTACAGTTATTTTATGCTCACTGATTTTAAAAATGCAAAAACCAATCTTGACCAGATTAAGGGAATTGAGAATAAGTACTCCGCTCCGGCAAGCTATTACAGTGCGCATATCGCCTACATAGAAGAGAATTATGAAACGGCTTTGCAGGATTTTCTGAAACTGGAGAATGATAAGATTTTTGGTGCGGTGGTTCCGTTTTACATCACACAACTATATTTTATGCAGAAAAAATATGACAAGGTGATTGAATACGGAACGCCTTTGCTTTCATCGGCCAACACCAAGCGTATGCCTGAGATTGCTAAGTTAGTTGGTGAGTCGTATTTCAATAAGGAAATGTATAAAGAAGCTGTTCCGCAATTGACTTTGTTTATTGATAATGCCGGAATTATTACCCGCGAGGATAATTATCAGTTGGGTTATGCTTTATACAAAAGCGGTGACTACGAAAAAGCGATTTCTTATTTAGAGAAAGTTGCAGGAGATGCAGATAAGTTAACGCAAATCGCTTACTATAACATTGCCGATTGCTACCTGAAATCGGGCAAGAAACCTGCAGCACGCAACTCATTCAAACAGGCTTCATCTTTTGAATTTGACAAAGAAATACAGGAAGATGCTTTGTTCAATTATGCGAAACTGGCTTACGAGTTTTCCTTCAATCCTTACAACGAAGCGATAACTGCCTTTGAGGAATACATTCGCAAGAACCCGCAATCACCTAGAGTTGAGGAAGCCTATACTTTTCTGTTAGATGTTTACCTCACCACCAAAAACTACAAGCAAGCGCTTGAATCCATTGAGCTGATTAAAAATAAGGATGATAAGATGAGACGCAGTTATCAGCGCATCGCATACTACCGCGCTGTTGAACTGTACAATGATTTGAATTACCAGAGTGCGATTGTGCACTTTGATCTTTCGCTGAAATTTCCTTTGGATAAAGAAACAGAAGCAGGTGCGCATTACTGGAAAGGTGAAGCAAAATATAAGCTGAACAACTACGATGGTGCGATTGCCGACTACAACAAATTTCTTTACGTGCCGGGAGTAAACCATGACAGATACAAGACGGTGAACTACAACATGGGCTATGCGTATTTCAAGAAAGCTGATTACGCAAACGCCATTCAGTGGTTGAGGAAATATGCAGCTTCATCAGACGAAAACAAAAAGTTGTGCGATGCTTATATCCGTATCGGTGACGGTTATTTTCTGACACGTGAAAACCAACTTGCCATTGATTTTTACGATAAAGCGGTAAAGGTTGGTGCGTTGGATGTTGACTACGCTTTGTTTCAAATTGCCGTTTGTTATGGTTTGCAGAATAAAAACGAATCGAAAATTGCTGCATTGGAATCATTGCTGAATACGTATAAGAATTCAGCCTACTCAGCAGATGCGAAATATGAGATTGCTGAAAGCTACCTCCTGAATGATGCGCTGGATAATGCGCTTACCTGGTTTCAACGTGTGATCAACGAGCATCCGAAATCTGCTTATGTGAAGAAGTCAATGCTTTCAAGTGCGCAGATTTATTACAACAAAAACAATGACGATCAGGCTTTGGAACTTTTCAAAAAAGTGTATGCCGAGTATCCGGGAACATCGGAAAAGAACGATGCAATGCTGCAGATAAAAAAGATATATGTTGAAGAAGGCAAAGTACAGGAGTTTGAAACTTGGCTGAAAGGAAATGCTCCCGGATTTAATGTGGCTACGCTGGACACCGCTAATTATGAAGTTGCTGAAAAGAAATATCTGGAGTCGAAATTCTCGGAAGCATACGATGGCTTTAATAATTACCTCACAAAGTATCCGTCCGGGAACTTTGAATTGAACGCTAAGTTTTACCTCGCAGAGTCTGCTTACCAATTGAAAAAGTATGATGAAGCATTGGAAGGATACAATTATGCAATAGGCAGAGCGAAGAATATTTTTACAGAGAAATCACTGATACGTGCTGCTGATGTTCACTACTTCCGCAAGAATTACAGCGATGCAAAACTGATGTTCTCGGTTCTGGAAGAAGTTGCTGAGGTAGAGCAAAACCTTATTAACTCACGTATCGGGTTGATGCGTTGTAATTATGAGTTGGGTGAATATGATGAGGCTTCGCGTTATGCAGAGAAGGTTATTATCATGGAAAAAATTCAGGATGATGTTCTGCACGAAGCGCATCTGATTATCGCAAAATCTGCACTGGCGCAGGATAAAGAAGGATTAGCACTTGCTGCATTTGATAAAGTTGCCGGCTTATCGCAAACGGCTGTTGGCGCAGAAGCAGAATATAATGTTGCAGCAATTCAGTACCGACAAGGAAATTATGATGTATGTGAAAAAACGATTATCAACATTATTAAGAACCGCCCTTCTTATCCTTACTGGGTTGCAAAATCGTTTATTCTGCTGGCAGATAATTATGTTGCCAAGGACGATGATTTTCAGGCAAAGCTGACACTGCAAAACCTGATTGATAAATACGAAGGCGCGGATTTGAAAAAAATTGCTCAGGAAAAACTGAATGATATTATTCAACGCGAAAATGATGAAGAGCTGATGAAAGAGATGAAAATAAAAGAGGAAATCTACATTCAGTTTAACGAGAATAATAAAGAACAGAAATTGTTTGAGGAGGAGACCATGCCTTCCGATACTTTACAAACTCCCCAAAACCAGGAATAACATGAAAAAGATAACGAGCATATTATTTACGGGATTGTTTTTGGCAGGTGTTAATCTCTTTGCCCAAACCAAAGAGAGCCTTCCTGAGATGGAGTTTGAACATACCAAACCTTCGGACCGCGCAACTAAAAATGCAATCAAAATCAGTGAAAACCCTGAAGTGGTTGATGACACCTTGGTGATTTCTCCGCTGAATTATACCATTCTGAAAAAGCAGGAAAAGCCTGAATATAAGGTGGAGAAAATAAAACCTGCTAAGATTGTGGACGAGCCGCTGAAAAAACTTTACAAGCATTATGCGAAAATTGGTTTCGGTAATTATACTTCGCCTTTGGTTGAATTCAGCATGAGCAACCTGCGCAGCAAAGATTATGCAGGAAGCGTTTACCTGAAGCATTATTCCATGAACGGAAAGCTGAAAGATGTTGGTCCGCCACAATTCAGCGATAATGAGATTGTGCTGGATGGAAAAAAGTTTTTCAAAGAGTTTACGCTGAACGGTAACCTTGCTTACAAACGCAATGTGGTTCATCATTATGGCTTCGATGTTGATTCATTTCCTTCGGATAGTTTTCCGGCTTTCAGTAAAAGCGCAACCAAACAACGGTTTTCATTTATAGGTACTTCGGTTGATCTGACTTCTTCGGAATTGCGTCCGTCAAAATGGTTGCAGAAAATTGGAATTGACTATTACAACTATCAGGACAAATTCGGAACTACTGAAAATAAGTTTGGTTTGATGACGAACCTTGTAAAAGATGTTTCCAAAAAATCGGATGTGCTGATTGATGCTGGTGTGGACTATTACAATGAAAAGATGGCCGTGCATGGCGGGAATAATTTTATCCCGCGTTTGCGTGCGGCATTTGCCACCAGTGGAAAGACATGGAAGTTGAAAGTAGGCCTGGGAACTGCATTGGATGTTACCGACTCACTTACCAAAGGATTCATCTATCCGCAAGTGGATTTCCAATATTCGCTGGTTGAGAATATTTTCTACTTCTATGCAGGAGCAAACGGAGATTTGCAGCGTAACAGTTTCCGCAATCTCACTTCTGAAAATCCTTTTATTGCTTCTGATATTGCTTTGAAAAACAGTAACCAGCAGGCGAAATTATTTGCCGGTCTGCGCGGAGCATTCAGTTCCAAAATGACGTTCAATGCGTTTGTGTCGCAAAGCTTTATTGATAACATGCCTTATTATGTCAATCAGATAGACACCGGCTTAGTAGCAGGAAATGTATTTGATGTGGTTTACGACAAAACTTCATTACTCACCGTTGGTGGTGATTTAGGCTTTCAGGCAGGGGAGAAGCTGATGCTGAATGCTTCGGCTTTCTATAATTTTTATGCAATGGATAAACAGTTGCAGCCTTGGCACCGTCCGGCAATCACCGGCAAGTTCACCGGTAAGTATAACCTGAAAGACAAGATAATCATATCGGCTGATGTGTATTATCTGGGTCCGCAGTTTGGCCTTACTTACACGCAGGGTACACTGGGCGTTATAGCTTATGATGATGTTAAAATAAAACACCTGATTGATGTAAACCTTGGAGTTGAATACCGTTATAACCAACGTTTCTCAGCGTTTGTGAATTTCAACAACATTGCATCTTACCGTTACTATCGCTGGAGCCAGTATCCTTCGCAGCGCTTTAATTTTATGGTAGGGTTGACTGCGAATTTCTAGGCGAGTGCTCAAGGGTTAAAATGTTCGGATGTTAATGTTTCTGTAATTTAGCATCCGAACACTTTAATTTCATCAACATGCTAAGAAAATTACTCTTTCTCATCTTCTCACTTTCTTGCATTCTCACTTCCAATGCTCAGGTTAATCTCAGTGTTGCCGGTCATCTTAATTATCAAACACTTCATGAAACTAATCTCAGTGATGTATGGGGCTATGTAGATGAACTTGGAAATGAGTATGCCATTGTTGGAATGGATGAAGGTGGAATTTCAATTGTTGACATTACCGATCCACAAAACATGACTGAATTATTTTTTGTTCCTGGAACTGCAAGCAATTGGTGGGAAATAAAAATCTGGAATGATTATGCATATGTAACTACCGAAGGGGGTGGCGGGTTGATGATTATTGACCTGAGTCCGTTGCCTCAAAATGCAAATCTTACAGTTAGTTATTTTACAACAGGAGGTTGGTCAACTGCACATAATCTATGGATTGACGAGAATGGAATACTCTACATTTTTGGTGCAAACAGGGGTGTGGGTGGTGCTATTATATATGACCTTAACATTGATCCGATAGATTTAACTGAGGTTGGATTCTGGAATGAATATTATGTGTACGATGGAATTGCGATTGGAGACACACTTTATTCAGCACATATACACGATGGCTTCTTTTCTATTTATGATGTTTCGGATAAAGCCAATCCTATTTATCTGACAAGTGCCAATACACCCAACAACTGGACTCATAATATCTGGGTGAGCGATGACCGCCAGCGTGTTTTTACAACGGATGAAGTAAGTGGCGCTTACATCGCAGAGTACGATATTTCCGATTTTCAGAACATCACGGAAACAGATAGAATACAGAGCAGTCCGGGCGAATTAGTAATTCCGCATAATGCTTATTTTTTTAATAACTACATCATCAGTTCTTACTTTAACGATGGTGTTGTTATTTACGATGTGTCGCAACCCGGCAATATGGTGGAGGTTGGTCACTATGATACTTCACCCTACAGTGGTACAGGTTTTACGGGAGTTTGGGGTATTTATTTCGGACTGCCTTCAGGGAATATTATTGCAGGTGATGTTACGGAAGGTCTTTATATTCTTAATCCGAATTATGTATTGGGTGCATACCTCGAAGGAACTGTTACCGACCAGACAACAAGCAATCCAATTCCAAATGCGAGTATTGAAATTCTTGAACCGGGTGATATTGATCACAGTCAGCTGAACGGTGAATACCGAATGGGAACTGCACAGACAGGAAGCTATACCGTTGTATTTGCAAAACCTGCTTACCGAAGTGATACCATCTATAATGTAACCCTGAGCAACGGAAATATTACAACACTTGATGTTCAGTTAGTCCCTCTTGTTCCATTTTCTT
>CAMAVO010000175.1 GCA_945861685.1 Chitinophaga pinensis
GGTAGGGCTCATGGCGGTGTAAAAATACAGGCCTCCAATTGCAGGACCGGTAGTAGTGTTTTTAATCCTTAATGTTACTCCCGCAACATACTGTGTTACGGTTGGATTAAGCACATTTACTATCTGTCCGCTACCAATGATACCATCAAAAATCAAATCTGCTGTATCAGCAATGCTTCCGCGCAAGGTTTCCAAATCATAGAAGTTAGCTATCTGTATGCTGTTGGCACTGAATATCTGCATCAGTCCGCCCAGCGTGTAATACATAGCCTGCGCAATGGTTACCCGCGCCAGTTCCACTTCTTCACTAAGGGTTTGTTTCAATCCTTCCAGGCCCTGCTGCTGATCGCGGGCGGTGGTGAGCTGAAGCAGAAAAGCATCTACATCGGTTTTAACCGGAGCCAATACAACTATACCCGTTAAACTCTCGCTCAGCGTACCCAAGGCAGTTATGCGCTCATCATACTCGCCTGTTTGAAACGGGCCTCTGAAATTGGGCAGCAATGCAGCATATTGCGCTGTTCCCCGTTTAAAAACCACCTGAATGCGGATGTCAAAATCCTCAATCATGGTACTGCTTAATTGTGCAATAAGCTGTTCAAAGTTCACGGTAGCTCCGTGGTAGGCCGCAACGGTGCTTTTCCATTGCGTGTATTTTGCCAGATACATCAGCCTTATCGCATGAAAGAAACTGAACAATACAGCTATAAGCGGATTGCTTATCTGCGCATGCAGTTTGCTGTCGTGATCAGAAGAAATGATGTTCATCTTCTTTTTGCTGTTTTTGGTGCCGTTATCGAATTGATTTTCGGTGGGCGACCATGTTTGTGTTTCCATTTTGTTTTGTTTTTTTAGTTAATAATGAAAGCGTTAATTAATCTGATAACGCTATTTTGATGCTGCATATTGTGCTACTCCATAATTTTTAACAGATTTTAACAATTGCTATTGAAAAAGGGCCTCCGTGGCCACCACGGCAGCACTTTGGATTAACCGATTACCACCGTGGCCGCCACGGCAGGACTTCGGATTAAGGGATTACCTCCGTGGCCGCCACGGTGATAGTTTGGATTTTGGAATTACCACCGTGGCCACCACGGTAAGACTTTGGATTTAGGAATTAGCTCCGTGGTCGCCACGGTAAGACTTTGGATTAGGGGATTACCACCGTGGTCGCCACGGCAGCACTTCGGATTAAGGGATTAGCACCGTGGCCGCCACGGTAAGACTTTGGGTTTGGGAATTAGCACCGTGGTCGCCACGGTAGCACGTTGGATTAAGGGATTACCACCATGGCCGCCACGGCATGACTTCGGATTAACAGATTACCACCGTGGCCACCACGGCAGCACTTCGGATTAAGGAACTACCTCCGTTGCCGCCACGGCAGCACTTCGGGTTAAGGGATTACCTCCGTGGCCGCCACGGTGATAGTTTGGATTTTGGAATTACCTCCGTGGCCGCCACGGTAAGACTTTGGGTTAAGGAATTACCTCCGTGGCCACCACGGTGAGACTTTGGGTTTAGGAATTAGTTCCGTGGTCGCCACGGTGAGGGTTCGGATTAAGGAACTATCACCGTGGCTACCACGGCATGACTTCGGATTAAGAGATTAGCCCCGCTGGTCGGGTTCCGATAGCTATTTGAATGCAATCCCGACCTAAGAGCAGGCGGATTTATAATCCATGAGCGCAGGCTAATTTATGATAGAGAGAAGAAATACAAGAAACTCATTGAAAAGAAGCAATCAGAAACACAAGTAGAATAGTATCCTGATTTTCGAAGGAAGGTTTTTATTATTTTTGCACTATGCAAACAATAACATTTGTATCCAATTCAAAAAATAAAGCCAATCTGCTTATTCAGGTAGCCAAAGAAATGGGTATAGGTTTGCTTAGCAACCATGAACTTACCGATGAGGAAATGGCTTTGCCCGGCAAAAAACCAACAAAACAACAACTTGAAAACTGGCTTGCAAAAGATGACGGGAAAGATTATGAAGTGGACGAAGCCTTTGATTATGTGAAGAAGCAACTAAACACAATCAAATCAAGAAAACATAAAAAGCATTATTTTTGCTGATAAATACTATAACAAATGGGAACTACGCAATTACGGACTGAAGTGGAAAGCTTCATAAAAAAAGCGGACAGCCGCTTTTTAAAAATGGTTCATGCAATGGCAGTGGCATATTCGCAAAAAGAAATAGTAGCTTACACAACAGATGGAATTCCTTTGACGAAAGAAGCCTTTGCTAAGGAAATGGAAGAGGCAGAGCAAGATGTTAAATCGGGCAGAGTAATGACTACAAAGGAATTGAAAAAGCGTATCGGCACTTGGAAAAAAAGCTGAAAATAAAATGGACTGAAAAGTCCCTATCTGCTTTACAAAACGTTTATAATTTTTATGCAGAAAAATCGGTTGAAGCTGCCAACCGTGTTATTGATGATATCATTGAAACAGCAGAAGCAATCACTTTTCCGGAACAATATCAGCAAGATGAAGTGTTGCCGCAATTCCGGAGAATGATAGTGCGGCATTATAAAATACTATACCATGTTGAAGATAATGTTGTTTACATTATGAATGTTTTTGACACCCGTCAAAATCCATTGAAATCGGCAAAGTGAATTTTGGGTTGTAAAAACAAGAAGAGCGGCAGGTATACCTGCCGCTCTTCTTGTTTTTGTTTTTATCAGGCTTTATTTCCCGCCTTTGTAAATATGCACCCATGCATCTTCAAAACCGTTTTTACGGGTTGCTTCCATGGCCACAAGAGCAGTTTTAAGGTCATCAAACTTCTTCAGGTAGCAGTAATACCAGCCGCGGTCAACATTGTGTACCACAATGGCTTTTTCGCCACGCTCGTTAAAGGCTTTGATGTAACGCTCGGCATTATCAAAGCTTCGGAATGATTCAACCACTACATAATAACCTTTTTCCAGCGGAACACTTTGTATCTTTTCTTTGCCGGTGTTCATGTCCATAACGCGGGTTACCTGTTTGTAACTGCCTTTTATTTCAAGAGTATCTAAGCGCATCTTCATAAAGTCAACTTCCGTTTCCATATCGCTCAGTTGACCTTCAAAAGCTTTCATCTGATTTTCCACTAAATCAATTCGCTTAACGGCTTCTGCAATTTCTTTCTGTTGTTCTGGGTTAGCTTTACCTGCGCTGTCCTGCAAGGCATATAAACTATCAATACGGTGATTTAAACTGTCAACCATACCAAGAATAGACATCTGGCTTTCATCCAGACGGGCAATCTCTTCATCCTGTTGTTGATTTTTGCGGCTGAAGAGGTGGAAGCTCAGCATTGCTTCGTGCGAACCTGCGCTTTGTGCAGCAATCCCTGTTGTTCCAAACTCATACGCATAAGCAATGGAGATTTGTTCAGCTACTTTAAATCCGGCAGAAACCACATAACCGGCATCATAGCGATACGTTCCGCCCACCCAAGCAAGGTCTTTGTAATAAAAATTCAGGTTGGCATCAAACTGTGATTTCGAATACGGGAAATAACGGTAAACAGCAGACGGTTGAACAAACCAAGTATGCTTTGAAATATTGATTTTGTAGCTTGCAAAGAACATGTAATGACGCACCAGCTTGTAATACTGGTCCTGAATTTCACGTTTGTATTTCACTCTGCTTTCCATAAGTTGAGGTACGGCAGCGCCAATCTCTAAACCATAAATATTATAACGTAAACCTGCATCAACATTAAAGGTAATGCCGTTGAATTTTCCGGGACTGATAACCACATCACCCGGTGCAGCCATTCTTACATCGGTAACGTCTATTTTATTTTGCAAGAAACCGCCTGACACTCCAAGGCTGAGTGAATGCTTTATTTTTTTGCTGAATTTAATGTGATAAGCGTAAGTAAGATTTACCGAAAGACGCTCGAAAATATCGGTCTTATCACTCATGATGGTTCCGCCAAAGCCTACGTTTTTTCCAACCGGGCTATGTACGCTCAGCATGCTGGTGCGTGGTGCGCCTTCAATGTTTACCCATTGCTGGCGATGTGAGAGATAGCCCGAAAGCTGATCCTGATCACCTGCGTTTGCAGGGTTCATGATATACCTGTTTACCAGGTATAAATTGGTTTGCGCCATTTGCTGTGCGTTTGCAGTTGCAAACGAAAACATCAACAAACCAAGCGAGAATATTTTGTAAATATGTTTCATCTTCATTGCTAATTCCTTTTTATCTCAAAATTGAAATTGGTCCTGTAAATACTTTTTCTGTTCCTGTGCATTTAATCACATAGTAGTAGGTTGCATCGGGTAACGGCTCACCGTTGAAAGTTCCGTTCCAGTTGTTCTGGTAACCCATTGAAGAAAATACAGGGCTTCCCAAACGGTTGTAAACAATCACTTCACAATCGGGATACAATTGCAGGTTCATTACTTCAAAGAAATCGTTTACTCCATCGCTGTTGGGCGAAAACAGATTGTAGGTAACCAACGTGTAATCGTAATTAACGGTAACGGTTACCTCGTCAGAATTTATACAGCCGTATTGGTCTGTTCCTGTTGCAGTATAAGTAATGGTTTGCAGCGGAGTTGATGTTGGATCGGCAATAGTGGTCTGGTCTAAATAATCAGAAGGAGTCCAAACATAATCCTGTGCGCCTGTTGCCCATAGCGGTGCAGAAAACCCTGCGCTGATGGAAGTGTCAGGTCCGGCAACAACAACAGGAAGCTGGTAAACAGTTACAACAATGGTATCGCGGTCTTTGCAGCCATGCTCATCATAAAGCAGAACGTTGTACGAGCCACTTGCATCAACGGTAATACTCTCTGCATCGGCAGCATTTGACCACAATACATTTGCATTTCCCGGATCAATAGTTAGCGTAACACTTCCCCCAATACAAAACTCAGTAGCACTTGTAGCTACAATGTTCGCAACAGGATTTGCCCATACATTAACATCAACTTCTACGGTATCAATACAACCTTGTGTGCTGTAAGTTACCAGCATAACGGTATACGTTCCTGGCTGATTGTACGTGTGAACAGGATTGGTTTCCACGCTCTCACCACCATCATCAAAATTCCAGTAATAGCTTTCAATTACGCTGCCGTTAGGTTTTGCTGAGTTGTTGAATTCTGTTTCTTGCCACAGGCAAACATCATCTGCCGTAAACTCAGAAATTGGTGTTCCGTTGATAATAATATTTTGCGAAGTAGTATCGCTGCAGCCGTAAGATGAAATACCAATCAAGGTAATGGTGTGTTCTCCCGGACTATCGTAGATGTGGGTTGGGTTTACAACATTTGAAGTTGCTGTTGTATCACCAAAATCCCACGTGTAGCTCATGGTTCCAACTCCGCTGAACGAAAGGTTGGTAAAGCTGATGGCAGTGTTGGTGCAGGCACCATCAAAACTGTAATTGATATACGGTATCGGAGCAATTACTACCAAACCAACGGTGTCGGTTGCGCAGCCTTTGTTGGTAGTTACACGCAAACCAACCTGATAATTTCCTGCGTTAATGAATTCGTTGTAAATGCTTGCGCCTGTTGCATCGTTGTATTGTGCGTCACCGTTCAGTTCCCATGCATAAGAAACAATGCTTCCTGAAGTAACTGTTCCGCTGCCCGTAAGGTGTGTTGAATCGCCCTGACAAACTTCGGTGAAACTGAAGTTGGCAGTAGGGTTGGGGTTAACAATGACCGAACCGTGCGTTACCGAAACACAGCCGCTGTCGCTGGTTACCTGTAAACCTACAACATAGGTTCCTGCACCGCCAAAAAGATATTGTGCGGTTGCACCTGTTCCGTTATCGTAGCTTCCGTTGTTATCAAAATCCCACGCATAAGCTGCAATTGCTCCGGGAGAAGCAATGGTTGAATTGTCAGTAAATGAAGTTGCGCTTCCTGCACATACTTCGGGAGCAAAAAACGATGCAACTCCAACCGGATTAATAACTACGGTGTTGTAGGTTTGAACTGTTTCGTTCAAATCGGTAGTAATGCGCAAGCCAACCAAAAACGTTCCTGATGTAGGAAAAACGTAATTCACGTTTTGTCCTGAGCCATCATCAAACTGGCCGTCATAATCAAAATCCCAAAGCCATTGGGTAATGGTTCCGCTGCTGGCGGTTGAGGTGCTTTGAAACAGCGTGTTGCTGCCTTCGCAAACATTGGTGGCGGTGTAACTTGCTGTGCTTGCATTAGCCTGTGTAACCAGACAAAGCAAACTTGCTGCTGCAAAAAACCTGTAGAATAGTTGTCGTATCATCGTTTAAAGTATTCCTTGTAAATTCTCTTAGTGATTAATAGTGATTAAGCGGCTTGTTCTTGCTTTGTCCGAAACAAGTTCAAGCATATAAATTCCCTGAGCAAAATGCTGTGTGTTGAAGGTGCGTGTGAATGCATTTCCCTGAACAGAATTGCTTTCTGAAAATAAAAGTCTGCCATCAACTGAATGCAGATTGATAACAATGTTTTCAAGATTTTCTTTTGAAGTTAAGCTCACTGTAAACTGTTCGTTTGCGGGATTAGGATAAACGGATGTGCTGAACAATTCATTTTC
>CAMAVO010000176.1 GCA_945861685.1 Chitinophaga pinensis
ATGACCTATTTTAATTTTCAACCTGATTAACTCCCGTTCATTATTTACAGATGTTACCAGTTTCAGGCTTTCCATAAAATTGAAAAGAGCATTCTCTGTATCATGAATTGAATCATACAGATTGCCAATCTTCAGGTAAATATTAGCAAGTTGAGGTATAAGAGATTGTGATTCTAAAAAATTTAAGAGCATGCTGAAAAAACTCCAGAGCTTCTTGCTGGTGGTTTGCTGCAAGCAGGCGGTCGCCTTCCAGTTCGGCTTCGGAAGCCGTAAGATTTTCAAGAGATATTACTTCAAGTATTTCTGCCACAGGGCAAAATTATTCTTATTCGGTGAAGTCAACTATTTCAAAGCCCTGTTTTTTGAACTCTGCTTCGTTTACACTAAAATCTGCATCAAGTGCAGGTGCATTGGGTGTGAATGTTTTTACGGTTAATGTGTACGTGTTTCCATCTTTACCAAATGTTTTTGAACTTACAATCTGACTTTTATCTTTGTCAATATTCATCCGCAAACGTGAATAATTTTTCTTGCCTGGATCTATCGGAAAAAGGTCAATCATAGCAATGGTTTTAGTGCCTTCTTTGGTTTCTTTCAAAAACTGATATTTAAAACCTTCTTCATAAACGGTAAAGATTTTTGCAGGGTCAAAACCAAGCTCTTCGTTAAAATCTGCCTGTGTTTTTTTATGAACCTCTTCGGCTTTTTTCATCACTATCCAAACGTTTGTTCCGTCACTGATTACTTCGCGGCCCGATAATGTAAGTTTGAATTTATTGCCTTTAAGTAACAGCGTTCCTTCCTGTGTTTCGTTAATTTTAGCTGCTGAATTTTCGAGATTGTAAGTACATTCAACTTTCAGGGAAGTGTAGCCTTTCATTTTCTTGCTCACTTCATCTAGAATTAATTTTGCTTTTTCCTGTTCCTGTTTGGTTTGAGTGAAAGCAGTTGTGAAGGTTAGGAAGGTTAAGAAGGTTATTAAAGTTATTCTGAGTTTCATAATTATATTTTGTTGTCAGATTGTGTGCAGAAGTATCATTTATGAGATTGCTTCGCTCTGCTCGCAATGACGTTTAGCCGATTGTTTTCAAATACTGTTCCAAACTTTCTGAGGTGGAAAATAAAACCTGACGCGCCTTGCTGCCTTCATTAGGACCAACTATGCCTGCCATCTCTAATTGGTCAATGATACGGCCTGCGCGGTTGTAGCCTAATTTTAGTCTGCGTTGCAATAAAGAAGCAGAACCTTGCTGATGCTGAACTACCATGCGTGCCGCTTCGGTAAACATAGCATCGCGCTCATTCGGGTCACCGTATTCACCGGCACCGCCTTCCACGCTATCGTCAATAATTTCGGGTAGATGCATTGCATCAGGATAACCCATTTGCGAGCCAATGAATTCAGTTATTCTTTCCACTTCGGGTGTATCTACAAAAGCGCATTGCAAACGAATCATATCGCTTCCTGTTGAAAGAAGCATATCACCGCGACCAATCAATTGGTCAGCACCGCCTGCATCCAGAATTGTTCTGGAGTCAATGCGCGAAGTAACGCGGAAAGCAATACGAGCAGGGAAATTAGCTTTGATTGTTCCTGTGATAATGTTTACAGAAGGACGTTGTGTAGCAATAATCAAATGGATGCCGATAGCACGTGCTAACTGCGCCAGACGGGCAATCGGCATTTCCACATCTTTTCCTGCAGTCATAATCAAATCTGCAAATTCATCTACTACCAACACAATGTAAGGAAGGAAACGATGTCCCTCATTCGGGTTTAGTTTGCGCGATACAAACTTTGCGTTGTATTCTTTAATGGTGCGCACCGATGCATTTTTTAGCAAATCGTAACGCATATCCATTTCAATACAAAGCGAGTTGAGCGTGTTGATTACCTTTTTGGTGTCGGTAATAATAGCCTCAGCGCTGTCAGGTAGTTTGGCAAGAAAATGACGCTCAATTTTATTGAACAAGGTCAGCTCCACTTTCTTTGGGTCAACCAACACAAACTTGATTTGCGAAGGATGTTTTTTATAAAGCAGTGAAACCAGAATAGCATTCAGTCCAACAGACTTTCCTTGACCTGTAGCACCCGCCATAAGTAGATGAGGCATTTTAGCAAGGTCGGCAATGAAACTTTCGTTGCTGATGGTTTTACCCAATGCAATCGGTAAATCCATTTTTACATTCTGGAATTTTTCCGAGGCAATCATGCTGCGCATGGAAACAATATCAGGGCTTGAATTAGGCACTTCAATACCTATTGTACCTTTTCCGGGAATAGGAGCGATGATACGGATACCCAATGCTGCAAGGCTCAAGGCAATATCATCTTCCAGATTTTTTATTTTAGAAATACGCACACCGGCAGCAGGCACAATTTCATACAGTGTAACCGTTGGTCCGATGGTGGCTTTTATTTTATCAATCTCAATTCCGTAGTTATTGAGGGTTTGCAGGATTTTGTCTTTGTTGCTGTTCAGCTCCTGTTCACTTACCGTGCGGTCCTGACTTACATAATCTTCCAGTAAATCAATAGGAGGGAACTTGTATTGCGATAGCTCCAGTGTAGGGTCGTACTCACCAACTTCATCCACCAGGTTCTCGGCAGTTATTTCGTTAGCGCCTGTTGCAGCAGCTACTTCCTCAACAGTAGTTTGTGTTATTTCAAAATCAACACCATCTGTTTTTTCGTTTTTAGTAATCGGCTTTGTTTCTGCAAACTCAACAGTATTTGTTTCGGGTTTTACTTCCGGTTCTTTTACAATCAGCACGTTTTCTTTGTGCGGAAACTCTTCATCTTCTTCAATATTATTTTCTGCAACTTCGGTTTCAGGAATTAGTTCTTCTTGCTTTGGTTTGCCTGTAAAAACATTTTCAAACGACAAACTAAAAACAAGCACGCTGTAAACCAAGGCAGAAAAGATAATCAGCAGCAGCGTTCCAATAGTTCCGAACAGCGTGCCAATGTGTTGATTCATGTATAAACCAACACCACCGCCCAGCAAAGCATATTTCCCGAATACAAAACTCAATGTTAGCGGTAACCAGTAGAGATAAAGGATACTGTGCTTTGCAAGTTTGCCAAGGTTGATGAAAGCGATTTTAAAGGAAATACGTATACCGGTCACCAATAGAATAAATGTAATCATGTAAGAGGCAACACCAAACCAGCGATATATAAAGAGATGAGCTGTCCATGCGCCTAATTTACCTGCATGGTTTTCTGCTTTTACTTCAGGATTGAATAGTTGAGAAGGAGTGGTGATAATGCTTTGGTCGCTTCCCCAATTAGGTGTGTTTAGATTTGAATTCAGA
Organism: Chitinophaga pinensis; assembly: GCA_945861685.1. Lineage (GTDB taxonomy): Bacteria > Bacteroidota > Bacteroidia > SXHM01 > SXHM01 > SXHM01. The sequence continues at coordinate 3,319 of CAMAVO010000176.1, forward strand.
AAGTATGAACTGAACGCAATAAACAGGAAAACAGAAATGATAATTAACAGAACACCAGTTATGGCATGAAGTTGCTTGTTCTCCAGAAATAGTTTTACGGCAGTAAATGAACGCTTGAAAACGTTCTCTTTTACCGGCTTTTTTTCAACCGGTTTCTTTGTTTCGCCTTTAAGTTTATTTTCTTTGGAAGCCATTTTCTTAAGCGGTCAAAAGTAATAATTTTGACAAGAGAGGAAGCGTCATGCTGAACTTGTTTCAGCATCTGTTGTTAGAGACACTGAAACAAGTTCAGTGTGACGGAAGAAATCAGAAGTCGGTGAACTTTTCTTTCATTTCTTTCTGCGTAATTTTTTCGTATTCAGCAGGCATGGCAAATTCGTCTTCACTTATTTCAACTGCAGTAACAGCTTTTGCCGTCAGGTGCATCTCCACATTAAACTGTGTGATGTTGTACTCCATCAACACACCTTTTATTTCGTGGAAGGGCGAGCACCAGTTCGGGTCTTTGATATCGATGTCTTCGGTGTAATAAATCACAAAGTTTTTGGTGGTGTCGTTGAATACTACATCCATGCGCTTGCATGTATATCCTGCAATTACTTTTGTTGAATCAGAAGGAATTAATTGCATGTCAGCAGGCTTTTTGGCGTAGCTGCCATAGATATCTGCCGAGTCAAGAATAAGTCCGTATTTCTTGTTTAAAAATTTGAGGTAGTGGAATAAATTCCGCTCATTGTTATTGGTAATAAACTTGGTGGTAAAAACTCCCGCACCGGTTTTCAATTCGCCAATGGTGTTATTGTCTTTAAATTTCATCTTCATATCCTTTGGCATCATGCCCAGCATGAAAATATCATCCTTGTCAATTTTAGGATATGTGATTTCATATTCAATAATTCCTTCCGAAATTTTAGAGGTGTTGTTTTTACCCGTGTTGCATGAACACGCGGCAAACACAATCACCGCCAGAAAAAGTGGGCATACTTTTAACAAGGCGTTGGTGTTTTAGGTTTGGACAAAACTAATCAGCAGGTAAATAGACAAAATCTTTTATCTGCTATTTTATCAATAGATGAATGTTTAAAACATGTAGATAAGCAAATATATTTCTTCGACAGAAATTTCCGACTACTCATCCCACAAATTTGCCAGCGTGTAGGGCGAACCATTGGTTGTCCAGTTTTCGCCATTGAGAAAACGGTAGTGGCGGTCGAGTGCTGCAATCTCTTTCATATCCGAATCAGTGAGTGTAACAACCTGCGCATCAAAATTTTCTTTCAATCTTGTAGGATTAATAGATTTAGGAATTACCGCTGTGCCGCGCTGTATAGCCCATTGGATAAGCACCTGCGCGGTGGTGCACTTGTGAAGGGCAGCTATGGAAACAATAACAGGGTTTTCAAACAAACTGGGTTCATCAGCTGCTTTAAGTGAGGGGTGGCGGTCTTTTGAACCCAAAGGAGAATAGGCAGTGAGGTGAATGTTATGCTGTTTGCAAAAATCAAACAAGGTGTTTTGTTGCAGCAGGGGATGCAACTCCACCTGATTTAGTTCGGGTTTGTGTTTTGCCTCGGCATACAACGCTTGCAGTTTTTTTACGCTGAAGTTAGAAACACCAATGTGTTTTACCAAGCCTAGTTCCAGCGCAGCTTCCATACCGCGCCAGGTTTCTATGATGGAAATTTCTTCTAAGGTAATGTAATCGCTGCCGGTGCGCGGTGCAAGTATATCCGCTTTAAAGGCTATGGGCCAATGTACCAGATACAGGTCTAAATAATCGAGTTGCAAATCACTCAGCGTTTTCTTCAGCGCGGGTAGTACCTGTTCCTGTTTGTGGGCATTGCTCCACAGTTTAGAGGTTATCCACAGGTCTTCACGTTTTACCAATCCTTCTTTAAAAGTATCGCTCAGCGCATTGCCAATCTCGGCTTCGTTCAGGTAAATGGCCGCACAATCAATGTGGCGGTAACCGATTTTTATAGCATCGCGCAGGGCAGTATATACTTCACCCGGTTTGCTTTTCCAGGTGCCAAGGCCAAAGGCGGGCATTTTATCTCCGTTGGGGAAGGTGAGTTGTTGCATGGTGTTTTGTTTTGTGAGGGGGCTAAAGTAGGGATAAGGTTTGATTTGCTTTTACAGAAACCGGTTGTTGAAGTATTTAAATATTTTAGTATACTTGCATTACTAAACCTGTAGACCCCCACAATGTTTTTACCATACCCTGTTTTTAGTTGAGGGCGAGGGTTAGGCAGGTAAGTAATCATCCTAAAAGATGGTGTTGTGCATTTGTATTATTAAACAAATGAAAGGGCATACAGAATGGAGAAAACGCATCTTCACATTTCTGAGAACGGAATAGTTCATAATATTCCTTACTGTAAAATAAGGCGCTTACAAGCCAAGCGATCATACTGTCTTATATATCTTGATGAGTGGGAAGTAGATTTTTTACTCGTTCCGAAAGATATGAAAGAGGTAGTGGAAGGTGAATTGAACAATGCCGAACGCTTTGTTAAAATCCACCGTTCGCATACCATCAATCTTGAAAAAGTAAAGCACTATCATAAGTCAAAAAGGAAAGTTGAGCTCTCTAATGGAGAGCTTTTGCCCGTTTCGGATGGGCAAAGAACCTTATTTATAGAGGCTTTCAAGCAGTTTTAGCCCTATCGGGAGCCAAAAACAGGGCATTCGGAGCCAAAATAGCCCGTTGGGAAACTGAAAACCCTTATCTGAAAAATCACTATTGACTGTAGTAGGGTTTACAGCCGACATTCGCATTTCAAATTCACTAATAGCGCAATGACGACTGAAACACTTCCATATAATTTATCCATTCGCACATATGCGACTGCCTGTTTCAATTTCATTTTGTGCATTCTCACATGTGCGAACGGGGGTTTTCATTTCAGTATGTCCATTCTCACATGTGCGAACGGGCATTTTATTTTTCATACCCCCATTATCACATGTGCGAATGGGGTATTGAATTTCATTTTATCCATTCTCACATGTGCGACTGCATATTTTGATTTCATTTTGCCTGCTCGCACATGTGCGACTACACGTTTTAAAATGAAAATGCCCGTTCGCCCATTATTTACAGATAAAATGAGTTTTTTATTAAAGAGATTCCTCCCTGCGGTCGGAATGACAGAGTTATTGGATGTTTGGGTAGAGGAGAAGTGGGGGGGGGGGGGGGGGGG
>CAMAVO010000177.1 GCA_945861685.1 Chitinophaga pinensis
TGAAAGCGGTTCTTTGATGTCATTCACATCCTTTTGCGGATCGAGTGCAACACCTTTTACATCCAACATCAACGGCTCGGTTTCGATGTATTTACTCGTGTCGTTATTCAGGTAAAACCTGATTGGAGGAATAACCCAATAACCTGAGTCAAAAGAAGTGATTGTATACGATTTATCAAACTTATAAAAGGTTGTTACTTTTTCGCTGAGGGTGTCAAGTTTATGTTCTTCTACAATTTCAATATGCGAAGCAATGCTGTCTTTAAACTGAGGGAATGAGATAATGACATCCTTGGTATGCTCAATGCGAAGACGAAGTTTTGTTTGTCCGCCCAGTTTAATGATGTTGGTATCTAATTCTGCAGAAACGCTTGCACCTTGGGAGAAAGTCAAAATTGGCAGAAAAAAGAAAACTATCAATATTAGCTTCTCGACTACGCTCAAACTGACAATACTTCCAACTTCAAACTTCCTGCTTCTAACTTCAATTATCATCTTCTTCCTTCCCTTTTCTTAAACAAATTCATTAATGGAGTAATGTATGATTCGTGCGTGGCAATTGATGTGAAATCAACACCACTGCGGTTTAATATTTTTTTCAAATTATCATCAAATTGAAGTGCAGAAGCTTTATATGAAATTCGCACTTTATGGTTTGAAGTGTCTAACCAGCGTAACTCTCCGCTTTCAGCATCCTGAACTTTTATCAAACCAATATCGGGCAATTCATTCTCTCGTTTATCATAAATGCGAATTCCAACAACATCATGTTTACGGTTGGCAATTTTTAATGCATCTTCATAATTAGCATCAATAAAATCCGAAATCAAAAAAGCAATACTTCGCTTTTTAATTACATTATTCAGATACTTCAAAGCCTGACTTATATTGGTTTTCTTATGTTCAGGAGTAAACTCAATCAACTCACGAATAATGCGCAGAATGTGGGACTTCCCTTTTTTAGGAGGAATAAATTTTTCAATCTGATCACTGAAAAATATTACACCAATTTTATCATTATTCTGAATAGCGGAAAAAGATAGCACTGCACACAATTCTGTTATCAATTCGCGTTTCATTCTTTCTTTTGTCCCGAAATCTTTTGAGCCACTCATATCCACTATCAACATCACAGTCATCTCTCGCTCTTCCTCAAAAACCTTTACATAAGGACTGTTGAAACGAGCAGTTACGTTCCAATCAATTGTGCGGATATCATCACCCGGCATATATTCACGAACTTCACTGAAAGCCATACCGCGCCCCTTAAAGGCCGTGTGGTATTCGCCCGAAAAAATCTGGTTTGAAAGACCACGCGTCTTTATCTCAATCTTACGTACTTTTTTTAATAGCTCTGTTGTTTCCATTTTTTCTCACCACTAAGTACACTAAGCCCACTGAGACTTAGTGACCTTGTGCCCTTAGTGGTAAAATTATTTAAGGCACTTCAACTGCATTCAGAATTTCTGCAATAACATTTTCACTGGTAATATTTTCCGCTTCTGCTTCGTAGGTCAACCCCACTCTGTGGCGCAATACATCATTACAAACTGCACGTACATCCTCAGGAATTACATAGCCTCTGCGTTTGATAAAAGCATACGCTTTAGAGGCCAACGCCAAACTAATGCTGGCACGTGGCGAACCTCCGTAACTTATTAACGGAGCAATTTTATCCAACTTATAATCTTTAGGAGAGCGGGTTGCAAAAACAATATCAATAATGTATCGCTCAATTTTTTCGTCCATATAAACTTCGCGCACTACTTCTCTTGATTTCAGTATTTCTGCAGTAGTGAGGATTTTACTTGTTCTTGGAAATACTCCGCCTGCATTCTGACGAATAATCTTGCGCTCGTCTTCTTTATTAGGATAGGTAATCACCACTTTCAGCATAAAACGGTCAACCTGCGCTTCAGGAAGCGTGTAGGTTCCCTCCTGCTCTATTGGATTTTGAGTTGCAAGAACAAGGAAAGGTTCAGGCAATTTAAATGTCTGGTCACCAATAGTAACCTGCTTTTCCTGCATGGCTTCAAGCAAAGCGCTTTGCACTTTTGCCGGGGCACGGTTAATCTCATCCGCCAGAATAAAGTTGGAAAAAACAGGTCCTTTACGAACAGTAAATTCTTCTTTTTTCTGATTGTAAATCATGGTTCCAATCAAATCGGCAGGCAACAAGTCAGGTGTGAACTGTATGCGGCTGAAACCTGCATCAATGCACGAAGCCAATGAATTAATCGCCAGCGTTTTTGCCAATCCCGGAACACCTTCCAGCAAAATATGTCCGTTGGAAAGCAAACCAATCAGCAAACGTTCGGTCATGTATTTCTGACCAACAATCACCTTATCCATTTCCATTTGAATAAGGTCAACAAAAGCACTTTCGCGCTGTATTTTTTCGTTCAGTTCTTTAATATCCATAAGTAGTAGCTTTTAAAATTGCGGACGCAAATTTAACATCTCTGAAGTATGTTTAAGCAAATAAGATTGGTTAAAAATTGTTAACGAATTAATCCACTATTACATGTTCTTAATCTGCACCTAAACAATTTGTAGTATTGCAGTATAAATCAATGAAATTGAAAGCTAAAAATCTGCTGCTACTTCTGTTCCCTTTGCTTATTTTTTCGTGCACACAACCACCTAAAATAAACTTCACCTGGCTGGAAGGCAAATGGATTCAAACCAATGGCGAAGCTAATTTTCATGAGGAATGGACAATAATTAATGACTCGCTTTTTGAAGGCAGAGGTTATGTAGTAGATGGTATCGACACACTCTTCTCGGAAAAACTTAAAATCAAAAACGACAGGGAAAGGCTTTTTTATTGCGTTGAAATGGCTACCGGTCGTGTTGCGGAATTCAAACTGATATCAGAAGCGCCTGACAAATTGATTTTTGAATTACCTGAGAATGATTTTCCTTCTAAAATAATTTACACTAAAAAGTCGGATAATGAAATGACAGTCGTGTTGGAAGGCATTGACAACGGGACGGAAGTAAAGGATGAACTTATTTTAATAAAATGCAAAGAGCATAAATACTTGAAAGACTAAATCTATTTTCAGGCTTTGCACTATCTTATTGCAGATTCTTCTAAAGATATCAAATCAGAAAATAAATATTTATGTTTTTGAATATTATAAAAATACAAAAAATTGAGTTCTAAATACTATATACCGCCTTGACAATCGCAACAAATTCCTCTGCTTTAAGAGAAGCACCACCAATCAATCCGCCATCAATATCAGGTTGTGAGAAAATGTCATTAGCATTTTTAGCGTTGCAACTTCCCCCATATAGAATAGAAATATCATTTGCTACATCTTTGCCAAACTTTTCGGCAACAAGAGTACGGATAAAAGCGTGCATTTCCTGCGCCTGTTGAGGTGTTGCGTTTTCTCCCGTGCCTATTGCCCAAACAGGTTCATAAGCAATAACAACATGAGCGATCTCTGTAGGATTAATTTTTAGCAATGAATTTTCAAGTCGTGATTTTACAGCATCAAGATGTTTACCGCTGTTGCGCTGTTCCAGTGTTTCGCCAAAACACATGATTGGGCGAAGACCTACATCCAATGCCGCTTCGGCTTTTGCAAGAACCAATGCATCGGTTTCGTTAAAATATTGTCTGCGTTCGGAATGTCCTATGATTACATATTTAACACCAAGATCAAATAACATATCCGAAGACACCTCGCCTGTAAACGCGCCTGATTTCTCCTGATGACAATCCTGTGCACCAAGATGGATAACACCTTCCTTATTAATCAATTCGCATATAGGATGCAAGGAAGTAAACGGTGGTGCAATAATAACCTTTACATGATCTGCCGGATTTTCTTTCAGCAAATCAATGATGCGAAATGTAAGAGCTAAACCCTCTTGCAGAGTGTTATTCATTTTCCAGTTTCCGGCTACTATTTTTTTTCTCATGGCTTTTGGTTTTTGATTAATAAACTTTCACACGTGGGTCAATCAGCGCATAAATAAAATCAACGGCAATGCTTACCGCAACAAATATAACCGAAACTAATAACACCGAGCCCATAACAACAGGTAAATCATATTTATTCAGCGCATCCAGCATTACTACACCCAAGCCTTTCCATCCAAAAATAATTTCTACAAATACTGCACCTGCCATCAGCGAAGCAAACCAACCTGAAATTGCAGTAACCACAGGATTTAGCGCATTTACTAACGCATGTTTAAAAAGGATGTTATAAAAATGCAATCCTTTTGCGCGTGCGGTGCGGATGTAATCCATGCTCAATACTTCCAGCATAGAACTTCGGGTTAATTGCATCACAATAGCCAACGGACGAATACCTAAGGTAAAAGCAGGAAGAATTAAGTTTTTCCAAGCAATGGTTTTACCTTCAAATTCATCAATCTCATAAAGACTTCCTGTAACAGGCAATCCGGTTATATCTCCCAATAAATAAGCAAAAATCCAGACCACTAAAATAGCAGCAACAAATGATGGCAACGACATACCAAAAATACTCAACACAGTACTAATTCTATCGGCATACGTATTCTTATTTACGGCTGCATATACACCCAGAAAAATTCCGAGTATAGTTGCAATCAACATGGAAACCATTGCCAATACCGTTGTTCCGGGCAAAGCTTCTAATAATATAGAAGAAACGTATCGCTGACTTTGATACGAGCGCCTTAGATATGGCGCTTTTAACACAACAGCTTTTGAAGAAACCGAAAGCATCTTAATATAGTTTTCGTATTTCGTTTCGTCCAGAAAAAGAAAATGCGTTTCATTCTTTGTATCGTGAAACGAAAGCGGAGAAACATCATTCAGAAATTTCAGGTATTGCTGAAACATAGGTTTGTCGCGCCCCAAATCTTTGTTGATTGCTTCAACCGATTCCTTATCAGCACGCTGCCCCAACATCATCCGTGCAGGGTCGCCCGGAAGAACGCTAAACAACAGAAACACCACCGTAATAATGCCGAGTATAACCAGTAGGCTATAAAGAATACGTCCGGTAAGGTATTGCAGCAAGAGCTATTGTTTTAAATACTTTTCTTTTACTTTCTGGTAATCGGGGAAATCATTGTGATGCCACTGTCCAAGCACCACACCATCTTTCAGTAACAGCAATCCGGGATTAGAACGGATAATGGTTTTTAAAACCACCTGGTCGCAAATCCAGAATATATACGTTGGTTTATTTTTCTCAATAAATTTTTTCTCTGATTGTTCAGGTGAAGCAGTTAATCCTATAAAATCAAAACCATCTTTTTTTGCTTGATCAGCAAATGCATTAATTTCGGTTTGCCTGTTATCAGTGGCTTTATCCAAATCATAATAAATAAGCAGAAAATGATAACCCTGAAAAAAATCATCTGTATATTCATCACCAGCACGGTTGCTGATACTGAAGTCACTGATTTTTGCTTCCACACCTTTTTCCAAGACTTCAATTCTTAGTGTATCGTATTTCCATTCTGTTTCATAGTTTGGTGGAAAGGCTGTAAATTCTTGTTGCTTTCCTGATGCTTTATTCGTCAGCAAATAGTGGTACTGCACTTTGTCAGGAATGCCTTGCATCTGCTCAGGAATACTTTTACCAATAGCGTAAGCGCGAAAATCTTTTGCAGGCAAATGTGCATAGCAACGGTAAGTAAAATAGCCGGAAATAATAAGACCAATGAGTGTTTTATACATGGCAACATTTTGTTTTGGAGCAACAAAGCTCCAGACAACATAACCACCTATAAGCACCAATCCAACAACAAACGGAAACGCCCATTTCAGCAGACTGAATGATAACCAGCCCAACGCACCAATGCAAAGAACCGCCATTACAATATCCAACACATCTACTTTATTAGGCTCAATTTTACTTTTTTGAGTAAAAATAAAAAGGATGAGTGTAAGCAGAATTATGTCTTTATAAAACGATTCCCAGGGTGTAAGCGGAATAGCATCACCAAAGCAACCGCATGATCGAACAATCTCATATTGTGCAGATGCAAACGTTAATGCTGTGAAAAATAAAATCAGCAACAAAAGCAACCAAGCTGTAAGCTTAGGAAGATAACCCGAAATGATGGCAATACCCAAAACAATCTCCAGAATTACCATAAAGATTGCCTGCTCAAGAGAAAGGTCGTGAAGCAACTTGAAGAAACCCTCCAACGGAGAAAAGTAAACTTTCAGTTTTTCAAACTCTTCAAAGTACTCCTGCAGTTTGTAAGAAAACCCAATCGGGTCATTGGCTTTTACCAATCCCGAGAAGATAAAAAGTGTGCCTACTAGGTAGCGTGCAATTTTTGTGATATAGTTCATGGCTTTTAATTTTTCTGCGAAATTCAGCAACAGAATCTATGTTCCCTGTTAATGCGTTGTTAAAATTTACTTCCCTGCCTCATTCAAACGTATCAATGCAAAAATGCTGTAGTTGATAATGTCGTGGTAGTTTGCATCTATTCCTTCTGAAACCAAGGTTTTACCTTTATTATCCTCAATCT
>CAMAVO010000178.1 GCA_945861685.1 Chitinophaga pinensis
AAACCGGCATCGTACAGGCGTGCAATACCTTGTGATATTTTCGCGCCTTCGCGTTTCATAGCAAATTCGGTGGTCAGCTCGCCCTTCATAATGTGTGCGCCAACATCAATGCCCACTTCGTCCATCAGCGTAATGGGTCCAACAGGGAAACCAAATTTTTTCAACGCTTTATCAACCTGTAAAGCATCCGCGCCTTCGTCAAGCAGCAGCAACGCCTCGTTACTATAAGGAGCAAGAATGCGGGTGGTATAAAAACCCGGACCGTCTTTTACAACGATACAGGTTTTGCCTTGTTTGATACCCAACTCCAGACACGTTGCAGTAACCCAATCCGCAGTTTTGTTGGTAACAATAATCTCGAGCAGCGGCATTTTAGGAACAGGTGAGAAGTAGTGCATACCAATCACATTCTCGGGGCGTTTTGCGTTTTTCGCAATCTGCGTAATAGGCAGCGATGAAGTATTGGACGCAAAAATGCAGGTGTCCTTGGTGTTTGCTTCCACATCGGCAAGCACATTTTGTTTTACCTTAATATCTTCAAGCACGGCTTCAATAACAATGTCGCAATGCGCGAAGCCGGTGAAATCCGTTTGTCCCCAAACACGCCCGATAACAGCATCGGCATCGGTGCGGCTCATGGCTTTGCGTTTTACTTTTTTGTAGAGGTTATCCCAGATAGTTTTTTTGCCGTTGGCAACATATTCGTCTTTCAAATCTTTAAGAATTACAGGAACGCCTTTCACTGCCGTAACCTCCGCAATGCCGGCACCCATAAAGCCCGCACCCAACATAGCAACACGGTTAAATGGTTTTACTTTATCCGCCATCGGGTTCTTTTTCATTTCGGTCATGGCAAAGAAAATATTAATCAATTGCGCACTTTCGGGTGAAAGAACCAACTGCTCAAACTTAATTACTTCAGCTTCATAACCTGCTTTTTCTCCTTGATTCATGCCAATCTGCACGCACTCCAGTATTTTATATGGCGCAGGATAATTGCCCTGCGTCTGGCGGTCAACCATCTCTTTTGCTTTCTTGAAAATCAGATTGCGCCCGATAGGATTGTCTTCTAATAATCTGTCCACTAACGTCTTTTTGCGCTTGCGAACCAAGGGACGTTTGATCAGTTCCTGCGCTAATGCAATAGCGCCATTCAGCAATTCTGATTTTTGTGTCATGCGGTCAACCAAGCCCATTTTCAGGGCAGGTCGGGCATAAATAGTTTTGCCCGTAAGCATCATGTCCAATGCTTTTTGAATTCCTACCAAGCGCGGCAAACGCTGTGTTCCACCTCCACCCGGCAGTAGACCCAACTGCACTTCGGGAAGCGCAAGATTTGTTCCTTCATCCGCACAAATACGCGCGTGACAAGCCAGTGCAATTTCCAACCCCGCACCTAAACACGCACCGTGAATAGCTGCTACCACCGGCTTTTTGGAGTTGGCAATTTTGGCTAAGCCTTCGTGTCCCTTGCGGGTAACAGGCGCAAAGTCGCCTGGCTTTTTCACTTTTTGAAAAGCCTCAATATCAGCACCCGCGATAAAATCTTTTTTGCGGCTGATTAAAATAGCAGCTTTCACTGAAGGGTCATTATCCACTTCTTCAAATAGTTTGGTAAAAACATCAATCAGTTCGGGAGAAATCTTGTTTATTTTCTCACCTTGTTGATCAAGCCAAAGAATGGCGATATCGCCACGCTTTTCAATTTCTGCGTATTGGTTTTTCATATTAGGATTTAATGAATTTTAAAATTGTATTTCCGCTTTCAAGCCTTGCAATATAAACACCGGTTGAAAGTTGCGGTAATGAAATAGTTTGTTTTCCTTTTTTCAGTTGTTTGCTCAGAATAATTTTGCCGAGTACATCGGTAATAATTAATTCATCAGCGTTTTTTGTCTCTGCAAAAAGCAACTGGCTTTCCTGATCGAAGAATATGTTTTGAAGAACTTCATGTTCTGAAATACCTGTTGCCGTTGCAACGGTGCACGGAATAAAAACTTCACCTTCCATCAATTTATAAGTGTTATTGCATGCGAACTGAGAAACTTTATCCACTACATAACAGGGATAGGTTTCGTCTGCCACTGTTGGCGTTCCCGTTGCATGAACATTAAAATCCATAGACCCTGCGCCCGTAAATTGAAAAAGCATGGGAACTGCAGGTTCTGTTAAAGCATACGTACTTCCTTCGCTCACAGTATTTCCATTCAGCCAAAGTGTTCCGCTCATGGAGTATATTTCCAAACTCAGTGCAATTCCAGTTGCAAAAGGTGAAATCATTTCATACTGCAAGTCAAAATCATAATCTTGTTCTGTGCAGTTTCCTGTTCCGGAATAGGTTCCGTTATAAATCACCTGATTAATACTTTGTCCCTGATAAAGTTGGGGAATGAAAATCTGGCTTTTAACAAGCAACACCGTAAATAATAAGAGAAGAAAAACGATTCCTCTTTTCATTTAGTTCGGGTAGCGCTCCAAAATCATTGCATGCCCGTGAGCACCTGCAGCACAGGCAGCAAGTATACCATACTTTCCATTTTCGCGTTGCAGGCGGTTGGCAACTGTTGTAACCAAGCGTGCGCCTGTTGCACCAAACGGATGTCCGATAGCCAGTGAGCCGCCATGAACGTTGAGTTTGTCCATGTTCACTTGTCCAACAGCCTTATCTCTGCCCAGTTTTTTTTTTGCAAATTCATCAGAAGCCAAACATTTAATGTTTGCCAAAACCTGACCGGCAAATGCTTCGTGCAGTTCAACAACATCCATGTCTTTCAGTTCAAGGTTGGCACGTTTCAACACTTTTGAAATGGCATAAGCAGGACCTAATAAAAGTTCTTCTTTTAAATCTGAACCTGTGAAGGTGTAGTTATGGATGTATGCTTTTGGTTTTAAGCCAAGCTCTTTTGCTTTGTCTTCGCTCATTATTAATACAACAGCAGCACCATCAGTCAGAAAAGAAGAATTGGCGGCAGTCAACGTTCCGTGCGGTTTTACAAAAGCCGGACTTAAAGAAGCAAGTTTCTCCAGTTTGCCAACACGAATACCATTATCTTGTTTTATAGCAGCAAATTTTGGAGGCAAAGCAACTTCAGTGATTTCCTGTGCAAGAATCCCATCATCAACTGCTTTTTGCGCAAGGGTGTGTGAGCGTAAAGCAAATTTATCCTGATCCTCGCGAGCAACAGAATATTTTGCTGCAAGAATATCGCAGTCAACTCCCATAGTTTTTCCTGTGGTGTATTCTGCAATAGCGGGTGCATCAGGAACAAAATCTTTTAAACGTAGTGAGAAGATGAACTTCAACGTATCGCCAAACCCTTTCAGTTTTTGCGCATTGAATAATTTTTTTCGCATAGGTTTATTAAACAAAATAGGAGCATCAGAAGTACAATCAGTTCCTCCTGCAATTACAATATCGGCTTGCCCCGCCTGAATTTGCTCCACCGCACTTGAAATGGCCTGATTGGCCGAAATACAAGCCTGAGTAACGGTGCTGCATGGTGTTGTATAAGGAATTCCGGCAGTTAAAGCAGCCTCACGCGCCACATTGCTGGTTTTTACATTGGAAATTACGGTTCCCATAATTACACGATCAACCGATTTTGGGTCAATCCCTGTTTTTTTCAGCAATCCCGAAATAGCAAATTGCCCCAACTGGTAGGACAATAAATCCATATACTCTGTTCCGCTTTTCAGAAATGGGGTGCGGGTTCCGTCAATGACAACTACTTTTTTCATTTAACTGTTTTTAGATTTAGGGATGTAAAAGTAGTGCTATTTGCGAAAATCAAATTTTCTATATCAATATGTTTGAGTTAGAACAAATGCACTTAATCAATTGCTTTAAAAAATCTGTTTGTTAGTATGATTTATTTTAAGCTTTTTCTTTGCTCATTGCTACTAAGGTTTCATTAATTTTGCAACTTAACTATTATTAACACATGAAATTAGGACTCGCGCAACTTTTGGTTGAAGGCACAGAACCACACCGAAATTTTGAACGTGCAGAGAAGCTTGTTAATCAGGCATCTCAAAATAAATGTGATATAGTTTTATTGCCTGAAACAATAGATTTTGCCTGGACTCACCCAAACTCATTAAGTGATGCCCAACCTGTTCCCGGAGAATTCAGTGATGTTTTTTGCGAAATGGCTGCACGATATGGAATATGGATTTGTGTTGGTCTTACTGAAAAAACTGCTGAATGCAATTACAATTCGGCACTTTTGATTGACAGGACAGGAAACATGGTTGCAAAACACCGGAAAATTAATTTGCTTAACGTTGAATTTCCTTATTACGGAGTTGGTCAGTCGCTGAATGTAGTTGATACAGAATTCGGCAAAATAGGCTTGAATATATGTGCAGATAACTATATTGACTCACTGCATCTCGGACATTCGCTTGCCCGAATGGGAGCCCAATTAATTCTTTCCCCGTCATCCTGGACAGTAGAATATTCAGTAACTGAAGCAGAAAACCCATACAATGAAAAGTGGATTAAACCACTCAGCATTTTAGCCTCATTATATGGAATGGTAATAGCAAGTGCAACAAGTGTAGGCTATATTGTTGGCGGACCTTATGAAGGCAAAAAAATGGTAGGTTGCTCTTTATGCGTAGGAGAAAAAGGCATTATAGCCCAAGGCATGATGAATGAGTTTGCTGGACAGTTGTTAATTGCTGAATTTGATATACCTCAACGAAAAGAAAAAGGCACCCAAATAGGAGATATGCTGAAGCAAAAAGGATATAGATTTGACGAATGATGAAATTAATGGACATGGTTGTTGTTAATGGTGTTGAAAAAAATATTAATTATCAGTGCTGTAGCAGGTGCATAAGTGACAGTACCTGTCCTGGAATTACCTTTGACAAAGAAGGAATTTGCAATTTTTGCTACCTGCATGATAAGTGGGCGGGCTGGTATCCAAACGACAAAAAGGGCGAACAAAAATTACACGAATTAGCAAAATCAATCAAGCAAGATGGGAAAGGAAAAAAATATGATTGTGTTGTAGGAATAAGTGGAGGGAGAGACAGCACGTATATTCTCCACCTATGCGTTACCAAATACGGGCTGCGACCGCTTGCCGTTCATTTTAATGATGGCTTTGATAACCCTATTGGGGGTGAAAATATGGTAAATATTACCAACGCTTTAGGGGTGGAACTACGAACCATAACAAGCGATTGGCGTGAAGCAAAGGATTTGAAAATTTCGTTTCTTAAGGCATCGGTTCCTGAATTAAATGAAGGAACAGATGTGGGCATAGCAGCTGCATGTTTTGGTGTTGCATTTAAAGAAAACATAAAGCACATCATTTACGGACAATCATTCAGAACAGAAGGCATAAAACCTATTTCATGGGCATATATGGTGGGTGATTATTTGAATGATGTTCAGAAAAAACTGGGGATGGTAAAACTTCGTCCGTGGAAACCCGAAGACCCTAACTATCATTTAGGTTGGAAAGAATTGTTTTATTATACTATTATTAAAGGGATTAAGGTTCACTCACCCTTATATTACGAAAGATATATAAGAAAAGAAGCAGAAGAAATTATTAAAAAAGAGTACAATTGGGTTTATCCCGGAGCGCATTATTTTGATGATTTATACTGGGCGTTAATCACCTATGTTCATCGTGTGAAATTTAATATTGATTTCAGGTTAAACAGCTATTCAGCTTTAATACGCGATGGACAAATGGAACGGGAATTTGCGCTTGAAGCCGTTAAAAGTAAATATGTTATGGAAGATGAAAAAATAATTGAACTCTGCCTGAAGCGCCTTGGAGTAGTAAGGCAGGATTTTAATCAATGGATGCAGCTACCTGCTAAAACATTCAGAAATTATAATACTGGGTATTCAGCAATGAAAGCGCTTAAACCGGGAATAAAATTAGTTACTAAACTGGGTATTATTCCTGAGATTGTTTACGATAAATATTTTCTTTGTGGTGAGTAGTCGGGTGTACAAACTCAGGCGTTAGGCATCCCACTTTTTAGGTATTTTACTGATGATTTTTCTTTTTCTTCAAGAAAATTCATAATTTTAGCGGAACAAAAGAAATGAATTTATTAAGTCATGCAAATCCAGAGAAAAATTTTCCACAACCCCGAACTACAAAAAGAATTTGACAGAAAAGGATTTGTTATTTTCAATTTATTTTCAGATGAAGAAATAAGAAACTTTATAAAGTTATATGATGATTTGGAAGGTGTGAAGGGAACTGCAAACACAAATAAGAACACGTATGAGTTGAGTTTTTTTGAAAAAGATGTAGAATCAAAGAAGAAAAAATTCAATGCGATATACAGTTTTATGAAACCGCTTATTGATAAGCATCTGGATAATTATTCACCCATTATAATTAACCTTTTCAATAAAGAGCAAGGAACAGGAG
>CAMAVO010000179.1 GCA_945861685.1 Chitinophaga pinensis
CGGTGGCGATGGAAATTTCAATTACCAATGGCTTAATTCTTCCGCACCCGGAACTACCATCACTGTTTCGCCCGATACCACTTCATATTATATCATGCTTATTGAAGATGGTTGTTCCGACCCTGTTACCGACAGCATCCGCATTGTGGTGCAACCCGAATTTTCTGCAACCATCACCGCTGCAGCTGCAGCTTGTTATAACCAGCCGGTGCAGGTTTCCGCGCAACCCAGTCTTCCCGGAAATTACCAATACCATTGGGATACATCACCTCCGCAATCAGCGCAAACTATTAATGCTCCGGCAGGGCGCGATGTGGAACTCACACTCACTAACACGGCAACAGGTTGCAGCATCGACACAACGTTTGATGTTCCCGGCTTTGCGTTTTTGCAGGCACTCTTCTCACTTAATCCTAATCTTAATTGCTATCCGCTTGAAAATGCAACCATGGAATTTACCGACCTTACCTCCGGTGCCGATACCGGCTTCTGGGATTTTGGTGACGGAACAATTCTCCCTTTCTCGCCCGGAATTTATCCCGAACATTCTTATTCCGATACCGGGCAATTCAATGCATCACTGATTGTGATAAATGAAGGCGGCTGCACCGATACCTTTACCTACAGCATCTGCGTGTATCCCGATTACGAACTCAGTATTCCTACCGCATTTACACCCAACGGTGACGGACTGAACGAAGTTTTTCAGGCTCAGGGAATCGGCATTCACGAATTTCACATGGAAGTTTTTAATCACTGGGGCGAACGCATGTGTTACATCAACAGCCTCAGCGATTACTGGGACGGCACCTTCCGCGGAAACCCTGTGCCGCAAGGGGTTTATGTGTGGTATGCACATGTAAGAGTGTTAGTTCCTACGGGCTCAAAATTTCTAAGGCTCGATGGTATGGTAAGTGTTTTTCCGGGAAAACATTAGTTCGTCATTGCGAGTCCCGCTTTTTTGCGGGACGAAGCAATCTTAATAAAAAGGCATTATTTTTGCCTTCCGCCACCGAAAATAAAATCAACCTTAAACTATAAATCAAACCAAATGAAAAACATCCTCTACATCCTGATGCTATTGATTGCATCAACTCCTGCCTTTGCACAAAAAGAAAAGAAAGTTGACCCCAAACATGCCAACCATTTCAAGGTTGCTAAAGTGGAAACCGATGATTACATCGTAGAAGTAACGGACATTTTTGTGCGCATGGAAGAGGCAAAATGCAAAGTAAAAATCACCAACAAAACAAACGATTACCTGGTTTGGAATCCATCTGAGTCTGTTTTTAAATTTGAGTTTGGTGAGTTCAAACCCAAAGAAAAAGAGGTAATCATTAAACCCAACGACAAGGAATCAAAAGTGCTGAATGTAACGGGCGATACCCGTTTTCATGTGGAGGCATTGACCCTTGAAATAAAAGGAATGAGCAAAGTAGCCGCCACCGGAACAATGGTTATGGCTCCCGATTTTCAATTACCCGCTTCCATGAATGATTTCACTGTGCCCAAAGGTTTCCAACCGGCCTTCCTGCCTTCATCCAACAATTGCTCCCAAATTTTAAAATGGATATTGAAGTCAACAGCATTTGGTTTCTGTGAATTCGCCCTGAAAACTTCTACAATAAATGCCATAAATAAATGCTTTAATTTATTTCTTACTCCTGTTCTATTTTTTGTTTGAGTGCAAGAACTATTTTCAGAATGGTTCCGTCATTGAAACAACTTACAAGATAACCGTCATTAAACCGATCAGCCCTTAAAATGGCTGTTATCAGTTTGCATAAAGTAATTGTATCAAGTTCATTATAATCCTGCCATGGGTCTGCCAATATTTTTTTGCCATCTTCCCATTGGGGCCAATCAAAACTTACAACCAACCCAAGCTCATAGGCTACACTGCTGAAATTCCTCACTACCTCATTTGATTCCCAGTAAGGCATGGTAGTCATATTTTCACCTATTCGTTCTCCTCCCTTCAACTCTCCGAAACGCTGACTTTGTTCCATTTGTGGAATTAGGGAAAATAATTTCTGCCAGTCGCTGCGTGTGATGGTTTTTAAATGTAAGGGTAATGCTGCCAAGCCGTCCTTTTCGTCAACTGCTATCCCCTCATTTTCGCTTCCTTTTTCTCCATTCAGATATTGCTTTACTCTTGACCAATCTCGTTTTTGCTCTATAAGTGGTTGGTTCATGTTAATGCTAAGCGTACCGCAATGAAACATTGGGAAAATCAATATGCCATTCCCGGATTTAAATGGTGAAGCGTTAACCAGTTCCCTGTATTTTTTCTTTTTATCATAATCCACTTTAAGTGCCTCAACAACACCCAGGAATGGCCAAAATCTAACCAGTACAAACTTTCAGGTTAAGTAATTTCTACAGCTACACCAATATGGTCGCTTAGTTTCTTGTCCAGGTTCCAGGTTTCTATATTTCTCTTTCTATCTCCAACAAATGCCTTTGTCAATATAATGTGGTCAATGTTTTCTGGAATATTTGCTGTCAGGTTAACTAAGTTCAATTTTTCAAAAGAAGTATTTAGTTTTTCTCTTCCTTCCTTTGTAAAATAGTAGTTATCCGAAAATGACATATTCAAGTCGCCAGCAATACAGAAATTCTCTGTTTCAGCAATTTTGTCAAAGTCTGCCAATTGTTTGTCAAGGTCTGCAATAAAACTTTCTCTTCTGTTCCCGTGAATTCCAATAACAGTTCCGTAAACAGCCAGGTAACCAAGAGGTGTATTAAATTTCACACAAATACTTGTATCATTTCGGAAAGTCTCAAAGTTCTGAATGGAACTAAATTTTGAATAAATACTAACTTTTCTCTCTCCGTCTTTGTAATAAGTTTCTTCAAGTTTTGAAGAATGAAAGTAATTGTAAGAATCTCCAAAAGTTATGATTTCATTAGTTTCTGTAAGTATCAGAATGTCTGCATTGATTTTTCTCAAACAATCAATGATTGTCTGATTATGCTTTGTCGCTTTATTTGGTCGTTCAATATTCCAGGTTGCAATTTTCAAAGGATACGTGTTTATTATGTTGTCACACTTTATTTCCAATGTGCTCTGTAATATTTTACAATTTCCTCAATATCGTAAATGTGACGTGAGGCTGCATCAGAGCGGACAAAAAATTCTTTTGTGAATTTATTGTTTTCATCTTTCTTAAGTAAAAAGACCGGTTCAGGGTTCGGGTAAATTGTAATTACAAATATCTCTTTCCCATTAGCTGTTTTAAATTCTCCGTAAATTCTATGTGCAATATGAGGGGCTAAATAATGGGTTTTTATACTTGTAAATTTTCGCCTGAATTCATCTTTCGAAATTTTTGAAAAATCTAATCCAAGAATTTCACCATTGTCTTTTACTCCGATAAATAAATATCCCCCCTTAGCATTTAGAAATGCGCAAATTGATTGCACGACTTCATATTCTATGTTGCGATCAGAGGAAGGCCAATTAATAAGCCCGGGTTTAAATTCACAAAACTGATTCTCTTCACCATTTAATGCCTGTTCCATTGTAAAGGTCAAAGTGGTCTCTTTAATTTTCACTTCTTCCTTTTCGATATGTTCTGAAGTATAGGGTGTATTATTGCCCCACCAATAAATTTTGTCATACCCAGACCACTCAAACGGTGTTTCAAGACAGGTAAATTGGATTAAAGCCTCATCTTCATTTGCCTCCCCTTCAAGAAAGACTTCATCGTCAAAAAAGTCGATAGTTGTTTCATACCCTTTTGTATCAAAATCGTGTTTTAAATAAAATTGATATTCTTGCTCAAGATTATTATAGACAGGTGGAGATGGTAGAGGTTCTTCATAGCGAGTAATTTTATCAATAACAACATCGCTACCAACATTAAACTCCTCATGGATATCTGTATCATTGTGGTTCAGAATTATCCAAATTCCATTATTGAAATGTGGATACCAGTTTAGGCTATCATCAGGGGTCACCCACTCGATTTCTATTTCTTCCCCAATACCTGTTCTTAATATAGTTTGGGCAGATTCATCTTCGGGTTCAAGATATGGGTTAATCAATTTTCTTATTTCTCTGTCAGATAATTTTTCAATTTTACTTTCTGACTTATTCCATCCCATTTCGTCATCTGTTTTTCCAATCAAAGCCAGCATTCCACGAATAAATTCATTTCGAAACTTAAATGCAGCTTCTCTTGCGAGAATTGGACTCTCATCTTCGAATTTTCTTTCGATTGCCTTAAATTCAAATTCATTATTTCTTGAATTGTAAAAAGCTGTTCTTGCTTTTAAAAGGTAATGGCAACTTGGTTTATTCATCAGTCTTTAAGATTTGCAAACGGTCTATGGTTATTGTAATTAACTTTAAATTCTTGGATTAATTTACTTTCAACATCAGCGGGTTCTGCTTTTGGAGTCGTCTTCCAACAAACAATAAGATCTCCAGAGTTTTTAAGTTGCCAAATATATCGTCCGCCTTGATGCCCGATGTTTTTACCTTGTCCAAAACCAAAATACTGTTTCAATCTCTTTTGCAAGGTTTGAGAGCTACCATTGCCTCCTGCCTTACCAATGTATATAACAATGGTCTTGGCTATCCAGTTTGCTTTTAGTTCATCAAAAGAAACATTCGGATTTCTCCCTTTGAAATAACCGCCTGAGCCAATTTTTAAAAAGTCAGGTGTTTTTTTATCCAGAACCAAGATAAGGTATACTCCTTTTTCTCGAGGAATTTCGGAATTGTCCAAAAACAATTCTTTCATTTTTTTAAAGCCCGTAAAGCCTGCTTTTTTGATTTCGGCAATATTATTAAAATCCATCTCTTTCAATTATTAAAACGAATCAACAATTCAAATATATGAATTAAGGAATGGCCAATTTACAGTTAATCCTCTTTGTTCAATCTTTATTGAAATTAATAGGCTTGGTTTCCAAGTGCTTTAGATTTTTACCTCTAAAACAGGGTAAAATGCTCCATTTGTTTCCGCAGTCGATTCGCTGGGAACGCCTATCTTCAGGCTATATCACTAAAAACTAAAAAAAATGAAAAAAGAAGAAGCTAAAGCAAAAATGCTCAAAATCATCACAGAAAAAGGCAAGATTTCACCTGAAGAAATCAATAAACTAACGAAAATCGCTTTCATTCAAATCTATGGAATCGCAAAAGAACTGGAAGCTGATGGTCAAATTATCCTGGAACAAATTGATGATTTGAAAACCTACAGCCTGGCGGAGGCGGAACCAAAGAAGGAAAAAAAATCAGCAAAAGAAAAAGATGAAAGCAGTGAGAAGGAACTGGCAATTTCAGAAGACTTGAATTTGGAAGAACCAAAAGAAGAAAAGGCTGTAAAGACCGGAGGAAGAGACATGACCAAGTACAAGTTCAACGGGAATGAATACAACAAAGGCCGGCTCGCTCATGCAATTATCTCTGCTTATGCTAAAGAGAAAAAACCAACACTCAAACAAGCTTTGGTTTTATTTCCAATTGAATTGGTAAGGCCTTATGGTTTGATAGCTGAAATTGGTGAAGCAAGAAAAATGAGTAAACAGCACCAACGCTTTTTCATCAAACCAGAAGAAGAAATCAAGTTGAAGGATTCTGTTGTTGCTTGCTCGAATCAAATGACTCCTGATCGGATTGGAGCCATCTTGAATATTGCCCGCAAAGAACTCGGCTACAAAATCAAGTAGCTGAAGAGTCTTTGCAATTGGTGGAGAGAAGGTCAAATCGGCCTTCTCTCTTTTTTATTTGTATTTCCTATAACAATCACTTTCATGCAAATACTAATCGAGAAAAAAGGAATTAAACGTAAAAAATCGCTTGTCACATTCAACGTCTTAATCAGAATGGCTTATCACTATAATTTACCAGAAAGTTCAAAGAAAAAAATTATCGAATGGATGAATGAGGAATCAGTAAAGGAAGAAGATTTTAAGGGCTTTGTGGAGCAGGTAGGCAGGCTAATATGTTTATTTCCAATGGCTCATGTTAAGGTCTTTAAAATTTATGATCAAGAAATTTATGAGGAACAATGCAGGGAAGCAATAAGAAACAACTAACCATTGATAAATTTTACCCTTTATGTGAAGTGTCTTTCTCCTCTTGCAGCTATGCTAAGAACAGCCTAGACTGTAAATTCCGCGCAAACTGACCCCACTTTTTCACTTGATACTGACCCCTCATTTTTGCCTATCATTTTTAGTTAAATCAAAAACTGGTTTTAGCATGGTTTGACAAAGTTAGTTTTTATAATTTTCTAAGTTAATTTCTTCTTCATTTTTCGGCATTCTTTTCTTTCGTAAAGATTCACCTTTCATTTCTATCCGGTGTGCATCGTGAACGATTCTGTCTAAGATA
>CAMAVO010000180.1 GCA_945861685.1 Chitinophaga pinensis
ACACCCGAACAGATTGTGGTTTCAACCGGAGCTAAACAAAGTATTGCCAATGTGGTGTTGAGTTTAATTAATCCCGGTGATGAGGTGTTGGTGCCAACACCTTATTGGGTAAGCTACTTAGAGATTATAAAGCTGGCAGAGGGTGTTCCTGTTTTAATTCCCTCCACCATTGAAACAGATTTTAAGGTAAGTGCCGAACAGATTGAAAAAGCCATCACCCCAAAAACGCGGATGCTTATTTACAGTTCGCCATCCAATCCAACCGGCTCGCTTTACTTAAAAGAAGAACTCGAAGCAATTGCAAAAGTGATAGCGAAGCACCCCAACATCTTCATCGTTTCAGACGAGATTTATGAGCACATCAATTTCATAGGTAAGCACGAGAGCATTGCACAATTTGATTTTATAAAAGAACAGGTTGTAACCATCAACGGAGTATCAAAAGCTTACGCTATGACGGGCTGGAGACTTGGTTACATTGGCGCGCCACTTTATATTGCCAAAGCCTGCGACAAAATGCAGGGGCAGTTTACTTCGGCAACCAGTTCTATTTCACAACGTGCTGCCATTGCGGCATTAGAATCGCCACCGGAAGTTGTTGAGCAAATGAGAGTAAAGTTTTTGCAAAGGCGCGATCTCATGCTTTCGTTGTTGAAAGAAATTCCCGGGTTTAAACTGAATGTGCCGGATGGCGCGTTTTATATTTTCCCGGAAATATCAGCGTTGCTGAATACCACAGATGGCGAAACCGTAATTAAGAATGCAGATGATTTGTGTATGTGGTTGCTGAATAAAGCGCATGTTGGCTTAGTTCCCGGTGAGGCATTTGGTGCGCCCGGTTACATCCGTATCTCCTATGCAACTTCAGATGAACGATTGAAGGAAGCCGCTAAAAGAGTTAAAGAAGCAGTTGCTCAATTGAAGCATCTATAAATGACCGGTAAATCAATTCAGGATTTATTCAAATCGTTTGAAAAGCAAACCGTTCTCATTATCGGTGATGTAATGATTGATTCCTATATTAAAGGAAAGATAGAGCGTATGTCGCCCGAGGCCCCCGTTCCGGTTGTGAATGTTATCGCAAAAGAAGAACGCCTGGGCGGTGCAGCAAATGTGGCGTTGAATATTCAGTCGTTGGGAGCTAAGCCTTTTATTTGCGCCATCAGCGGTGACGATGAAAATGCAAAGACCTTAGAAAAGCTTTTTAAGAAAAATAAACTTTCAACCGAAGGTTTGCTGCAACTAAAAAATCGCCCCACAACAATCAAGACTCGTATCATTTGTGACAATAGTCATGTGTTGCGTGTTGACGAAGAAACGGTAAAGACGATTTCTTCTTCAGAAGAAAAAAAGTTGTTTAAAAAGATTCCTTCCATTATTAAAAAGCAAAAAATCACTGTCATTATCTTTGAGGATTATGACAAAGGGTGCATAACAGCTGCTTTAATTAAAGAAGTGGTAAAACTTGCTGCTAAGAAGAAAATACCCGTTGCTGTTGACCCTAAGAAAAGAAATTTCCTTGCCTATAAAGGTGTTGCACTTTTTAAACCCAATCTTAAAGAATTGAAAGAAGGGTTGAAATCAAAAGACCTTAATCCGAAGAGTAGGGCAGAGGTTGAAAAATCTGCTGAGGGCTTGCGCAAAAAGCTAAATGCACAAATGGTGCTGCTTACGCTTTCAGAAAATGGTGTCTTTATAACAGATGGAAAAAGTAAGCATCTTTTACCTGCTCACAAGCGAAATGTAATAGACGTTTCAGGTGCAGGCGACACGGTTATTGCAGTTGCTGCGCTTTGTCTTGGTGCAAAAACGGATAGCAAAACACTGGCTGAATTAGCCAACCTTGCAGGCGGATTGGTTTGTGAAAAAGCAGGGGTAATTCCCATTGATAAAAAGCAGCTATTAAAAGAAGTTTTAAAACAGGTTTGAGAAGACTTGTTAATAATTCTGCGAAAAAATATCACACACTTGGTAACCTTAGCATAGCTTTAGCGTTATATTTGCCTATTGATTTTTATTAAAATCAGCTAAAAACCTTAAACAAAACCTGAACGATGATGGTATCTTCAACTTTTCTAAAGCTCAGAACATTAGTATGGTCGGCTGCAATTGCTTCTCTCTTTTTAGCGGGATGCGATAGCTGCGAAAGAGACCCTAAACCCAATCCCGATGGACCAACTCCACCGGATACTGCCAATCAGGTAGTGAGTGTTGGCGGTACTTTGTTCAGTATTCCTTCGCCTGTGCAAACTTCTTTGTTGATTAAAGAAACAGGAGCGAAGTATAACAACGGTATGCTTAACACTGCAAAAAATGCAGAGCTATACACCACCAAATACAAAAAAGCCCTGAACGTTGGTGTTTACGGTGCTGATGTTGGTTATGTAACTCTTTATGATAACAGCCAGGATGCACTTGGTTACATGAAAGCAGTTCGTAAACTTTCTGATGAACTGGGAATTCTTGGCGCATTTGATGCTAAAACCATTGATCGTTTTCAAAACAACCTTGGTAAAAAAGATTCGATGCTGGCAATGGTAGGCGATGCTTATAGCGCTTCCGATGCTTTTTTGAAAGACAACGATAAAAAAGATATTGGTGTTCTAATCCTTGCCGGTGGATGGATTGAAACATTGTATTTCACTACTACCATTGCTCAGAGCAGCAGCAACGCAAGAGTTATGGAAAGATTGGGTGAGCAGAAATATACACTGGATAACTTAATCAAAGCTTTGAATCCTTACCGCGGTCAGGAAGAAGTAGCTGCTCTTTTAGATCAGTTGTATGAACTGGCTTATGATTTTGATGCTGTTGCCGTAGAATACAAATACGTGAAACCAACAACGGATGAGGCCAATAAAATCACCACCATCAACAGCACTTCAAAAGTTACCATTACTAAAGAACACCTGAAAGCAATAAGTGATAAAATTGCTGCTATCAGAAATTCAATTGTAGGATAAACCCGAAAAATAAAAACCTAGTATGAAAAAGACACTCTTTACATTTATTATAGCCTTGTCAGGTTTCTTTACCGCAAATGCACAGTGCGATTCAATTGCCAGCGTTTGCAGAAAGAATATAACAGCGGAATTTATTTCTGACGGACAATCTTACAGAGCACTGCTCGTTAATCAGGAAGTAGCTGAATTCAGCGCTACCTTTTTTGGAGGAAGCACCTACCGTTTGGCAGCTTGCAGCGGTTTCAGCGATGGAAATCTGATTTTTTCTATTTACGACCAGGAACGTAATTTATTGTTCACCAACAGCGAACATAAAAATGCGCCACACTGGGATTTTAAATTGAATTCAACATTGAATTGCACTATTGAAGCGCAACTTAATTCAACAGGCGGAACTTCGGGTTGTGCAGTGTTATTAGTTGGTTTCAAGCAGAAGTAAAATACGAAATACTAAAAAACGAGAAGACATTATTGCGAAAGCGGTAATGTCTTTTTTGTAGATACCAACTCATGAGTGAAAGGATATTAAAAGCATTGATGCAGCTTTTTGCGCTCATCACCAATCCGCAGGCTGACAGCAGCCGCGGGCGTGATGTGGTTGCGCTTTTCCTTCGCCAGCAACTGAACAGTGAGAAGGTTGAGGAGTATCTGAAAGTTTTTGATTCATTTATTGAACAGTATCGCGGAAAAGCCGGGCAGGAAGACACCGGCAAAAAGAAAAAGACTTCTGTAAACTCTGTAAAAGTTCTGAAAATCTGCACGCAGATAAATTCTGAATTAACGCAGAAGCAGAAGATGGTTGTGCTGTTGCGTTTGGTGGAATATGTAAACTCAGAGCAAAAAAGTTCGCCTGAGGAGATGGAGTTTGTTTCCACGGTGTCGGAAACGTTTAATATAGACAGTCAGGAGTTTGTGCGTTGCCTTTGGTTTGTAACGCATCCTGAAAATGAGGTAATTGATTCAAATGATTTTCTGATTATTTCTGCTTCGAAGAACGGGAATGAAAAAGTGCATCATATTCTGTCTGAAAATTTGACGGGGATGGTGAGGGTGATGCGGGTTTCGAGTGTGAATATGTATTTCCTGCGCTACTTGGGCGAAGAAGAACTGACGCTGAACGGGCAGCCTGTTTTGAAAAGCCGCTCTTATATTTTTACTTCGGGTTCGTCTATTAAAGGAAAGAAGATGCCTGCGGTTTATTACAGCGATGTGGTGGGCCAGTTTATGAAAGATTCGGATGAGGCTACGCTGGAGTTTGCGGTGAACAGTGTTTGCTACAAATTTCCGGGAGGGAAGACGGGAATACATGATATTTCTTTCAGGGAGGAAACCGGAAAGCTGATTGGTATTATGGGCGCGAGCGGTGCAGGAAAGTCAACCATACTAAGTATCCTGAACGGAACTATTCCGCCAACGAGCGGAAGTGTTACTATTAATGGTATAGATATTCACCGCGACAAGAAACGGGCGGAGGGTGTTATAGGATATATTTCGCAGGATGATTTGCTGATGGAAGACCTGACGGTTTTTCAAAATCTGTTTTATAATGCGCAATTGTGTTTTGACGGATACAGTAAATTCCGTATCACCAAAATGGTGATTGAGATGCTGAAAAGTTTGGGCCTGTATGAGATACGCCACATGAAAGTGGGTAGTCCGCTGAACAAGAAGATAAGCGGTGGGCAACGCAAGCGTTTGAATATTGCGTTGGAATTAATCCGGGAACCAACGGTGTTGTTTGTGGATGAACCTACTTCAGGGCTTTCGTCACGGGACTCGGAGAATATTATGGACTTGCTGAAGGAGTTGACGCTCAAGAACAAATTGGTTTTTGTGGTTATTCACCAGCCTTCGAGTGATATTTTTAAATTGTTTGATAAGCTGTTGATACTGGACACGGGCGGTTATCCGTTGTTTCATGGTAACCCGATTGATGCGGTAAGTTATTTTAAAACGGAGACGGGACAGGTTAACAGTGATGAAGTAGAATGTGAGAGCTGCGGTAATGTAAATCCTGAGCAAATTTTTAACACCATTGAAACCAAGGTGGTGGATGAATACGGGCAGATTACGGAGAACCGGAAGATTACGCCCAAAGAATGGAACAAGAAGTACACGACTAAATTTAAGCCGGAGGCTGTTGATACTTCGAAGCATCAGGGAGAAATTCCGGTTTCGTACAAAGTGCCTTCGCTGCTGAGCCAGATTAAGGTTTTTGTAAAGCGTGATGTGCTTTCGAAGCTTTCGAACACGCAGTACCTGGTGATTAATTTGCTGGAGGCGCCTTTGCTGGCGTTTATTCTGGCTTATCTGGTGAAATATTCGAGCAGTGAAGAAACAAGCTATGTGTATTATCACAACGATAATATTCCGGCTTACATGTTTATGTGTGTGG
This sequence comes from Chitinophaga pinensis, assembly GCA_945861685.1. Lineage (GTDB taxonomy): Bacteria > Bacteroidota > Bacteroidia > SXHM01 > SXHM01 > SXHM01. The sequence continues at coordinate 5,359 of CAMAVO010000180.1, forward strand.
TGGTGGCGCTGTTTATTGGTTTAACGGTGAGTGCCGAGGAGATTATCCGCGACCAGAAGATTTTGAAACGCGAGGCTTTTTTAAATCTGAGCCGATGGAGTTATCTGGTTTCGAAGGTGGGGATTATGTTTTTTCTTTCGGCTGTGCAGGCGGTAATGTTTATTCTGCTGGGCAACTGGATTTTGGAAATCAGGGGAATGAATGTGGATTATTTTGTGATTTTGTTTTCAACGTTTTGTTTTGCCAACCTTTTGGGGCTGAATATTTCTTCCAGTTTTAATTCTGCTGTTACAATTTATATTTTGATTCCATTCTTGATTATTCCGCAGTTGTTGTTGAGCGGTGTGATTGTAAAGTTTGATAAACTGAATCCGAATTTTGCTTCGCACAGTACGGTGCCGCTGGCGGGTGAGGTGATGGCTTCGCGCTGGGCGTATGAGGCGTTGGCGGTAAATCAGTTTAAGAGCAATAAATATGAAAAGCAGTTTTTTGAACTGAATAAAAAGAAAAGTCAGGCAGATTTTAAAAACAATTTCTGGATTGGAAAGCTGAAAGGGAAAATTGATTTCGCATCTTCTAACCTTTCTGACCCTTCGAAGAGAGCGAGCATTGAAAAGGATTTAAAATTAGTGCAGGATGAGATTCGTGATGAGTTGAAACTTACTCGTGTTAGAGTTCCTTTTAATAAACTGGACAGCTTAGCGTATAAACATTTTACCGAAAATATTGCCGTGCAGACACAGGCGTATTTTGATTTGCTGAGAAGGTATTATCAAAAGCAAAGTAATGATGCTTTTAATGCGGTAGATAAATTGAATACACAGTTTAGCAAGACAGCTGAAATGAAGGCTGAGTTTGTGAATATGAAAATTGAATATACCAACGAGAGTTTGATGGAGCTGGTGACCAACAAGAATGATATTGATAAGATGACCGAACGTGGGGGACGAATGATACAACGTATTGACCCTATTTATGTGGACCCGCA
>CAMAVO010000181.1 GCA_945861685.1 Chitinophaga pinensis
GAGGCTTCACCCGGTCCGCACGATGCGCGCTACCTGTTCGATGATTTTATCAGCAACATCAAAGAGTTTAAAGCTTCAGAAGTAAATATTCAGAATTAATGAGCACAATAGCCAGCATAAAAGCCCGACAGATTTTAGATTCAAGAGGAAATCCAACCATTGAAGTAGATGTAGTGAGCGACAATGGAGTGATTGGTCGTGCTGCTGTGCCTTCAGGCGCATCAACGGGTAAGCACGAAGCAGTTGAATTACGCGATGGTGATAAAACTGTTTACATGGGAAAAGGCGTATTGAAAGCGATTGAGAATGTAAACACCATAATTAATTCTGCACTTAAAGGCATTGATATTTTTGACCAGTCTGCTATTGATAAAAAGATGCTTGAAGTGGATGGCACAGAAAACAAAGCCAATCTTGGAGCCAATGCACTATTAGGTGTTTCACTTGCTGCTGCTCGCACTGCAGCACAAATTAAAGGTCAGCCGCTTTATCGTTATGTTGGAGGAGCAGATGCTACTTTGCTTCCAATTCCGTTAATGAATATTTTGAATGGCGGTTCACATGCCGACAACAGTATCGACTTTCAGGAGTTTATGATTGTGCCGATAGGAGCAGAGTGTTTCAGTGATGCGCTGCGCATGGGCGTTGAGGTTTTCCATCATCTGAAAAATGTTTTAAAATCTTCAAAGCACTCAACAAACGTAGGTGACGAAGGTGGTTTTGCTCCTAACCTGAAATCTAATGAAGAAGCAATTAACGTGGTGTTGCAGGCTATTGAAAAAGCAGGATACAAGCCCGGAGTAGATATTTTTATTGCTATGGATGCTGCAACATCTGAGTTTTATGATTCAGCAACTAAAATGTATCACTTCAAAAAATCAACAGGTGATAAATTAACTTCTTCAGAGATGGTGAGTTTCTGGAAAGACTGGTGCTCTAAATATCCGATTATTTCTATTGAGGATGGTTTAGATGAAGACGATTGGGCAGGTTGGAAAGAACTGACAACAACACTTGGCGATAAAGTTCAATTAGTTGGTGATGATTTGTTTGTTACAAACGTAAAACGTCTGAAACGCGGTATTGACGAGGGAATTGCAAATTCAATTCTTGTAAAAGTAAACCAGATCGGAACACTTACCGAAACTATTGATGCTGTGAAAATGGCAGATAATAATGGCTATACTTCCATCATGAGCCATCGCTCGGGCGAAACGGAAGACACCACCATTGCTGACCTTGCAGTTGCATTAAAAACTGGACAAATTAAAACAGGCTCAGCCTCTCGTAGCGACCGGATTGCAAAATATAATCAATTGTTACGTATTGAAGAAGAGTTGGGTAATACAGCCCGTTTTCTTGGAAAAGATTTTAAATTTTTAAAAGGAAGATAAACCTTCTACAGCATCACCAACGCCAAGGCAATTCCTGTAGCGATAGCAACAGATTTTATCAGATTAAAGCGGTGATTATCGGTTGACTCAAATAAAATTGTTGTTGAAACGTGGAGGAAAATCCCCACTACAATTGCCAGCATTGCATTGTAAAATTCTGCCAGATTTTCAGTAAAAAAATTGCCGGCAATACTTCCTGCAATTAAGCCAAGAGGTGCTGTTATTGCAAACAATACAAGGTAAGCAATAGCCGTGTTTTTACTCAAACCTGATTTGAGCAGCATAGTAACCAACACAAATGAAATAGGAATATTGTGCAAAATAATACCAACAAGCAAACTATTATTTGCAAGGTTAAATTCTTCTGAATTAGTATTGGCAGCCAGCGGCATTCCTTCTAAAAAAGTGTGAATACAAAGCCCGGTAATAATAGCAAGTGGAAAAGCATTTTTCCCTTTATCGTGGTGATGAAAATGACCGTGTTCAATACCTTCTGAAATAAATTCAAGAATAAGTTGCAGCACAAAACCGGCAAGAATAAAAATACCGATGTAATGATTGCCGCCCGAATAAATTTCAGGCAAAAGATGCAGAACACTTATAGATAGTAGGTAAGCACCACTGAAAGAAAGAAAAATTTTGTTCAGTGTTTGCTTGAAATTTTGCAGAAAAATGACAGACAGACCGCTGATGATAACAGGAAGAAAAAGAAGTATGCAGGTGGATAACAGCATTTATTTGCGCACTGTAATTATTAGTCTGTTTGATGTTTCGGAATTAAACTCATTCAGCGAATAATCTCCCCACACGTTAATGATTTCAAAGCCCGTAGCAGCAAACCATTTTTGAAAATGTTCCGGTTGCAACAACTGTACTTTCTCCATAAAATGCTGCACTTTTTCGCCAGTGCGCACTTCAATGTCTTTAATGATGTAGCCATCTTTTATCTGTCGGCTGATATGGAATTCGGTATCATCAGCGGTGACAATTTCAGCAGCAATCAATTCGCGCTCAACTTTAGCAGCGTTAAAGAAATCAATCACAAATGCACCACCCGGTTTCAATGAGTCGTAAACCGATTGCAATGTTTTCAGGTTGTCGTTTTCGTCATCAAAATATCCGAAACTGGTGAACAGATTTAGGATGCCATCGAAATGATTTGACCAATACAATTCACGCATATCGTGTACAAAAAAAGCTAGTGTTTCGTTCTCTGCTTTCTTTGCTATGGTTATACTTTCTTCCGATAAATCAATTCCTGTAACATCGTATCCTAAATTATTCAGATGAATGGCATGGCGTCCTTTGCCACAGGCAAGGTCAAGAATTTTTGAGCCTTTTTTAAGATCTAATTTTTTTACAAGATTATCAATGAAAAACTGTGCTTCTTCTTCGTTGCGGTTTTTGTAAAGAAGATGATAGTATGGAGAATCAAACCATGCTTCAAACCATGTGGGTTGCTTAGCGGGCATTTCATTTTCTTCCATTGCGCAAAAGTATAAATTATTGTCCGTCACACTGAACTTGTTTCAGTGTCTCATTTTTCAGATGCCGAAACAAGTTCAGCATGCCGGTGTTCCTTACTTCAGAAAATCCAGGATATATTTATTCACCAACTCCGGATATTCATTTTGCACCCAATGGCTGCATTTTGGGATGTATTTTATTTCAAATGGCGCGCTGAAATATTTATCCAAATCATAGGTTAATTCTTTGCCCAGAGCTTTGTCGTTTTCGCCCCAAATGATTAATGTTGGAACAGAGACAGGTTTTTTCTCTTTTTTATTGTCGCTTTTCCAACTGCGGAAAGCCGCGCGATACCAGTTTAATCCTCCGCGCATGGCGCCTTTTTTACTGAATGCTTTTACGTATTCTTCAATCACATCGTTAGGAAATTGCTCTTTGTTATATGCCCAACCGCGAAATGATTTTGTAAATGTTTTGCGCAGTGTAAGTTTCATAAATAACTCGGGCAGCAAAGGGATTTGAAAGAAAAACATATAGCTGCTGCGCTTACGTTGTTTTGGATTGGTCATCAGTTGTTTCTTCATCACCGAAGGATGTGGAGAATTGAGAATGATGAGTTTGTTCAGTTTTTCGGGATAATTCATTCCCAGCTCGTAACCAACGGCACCGCCCCAGTCGTGAGCAATTACGGTTGCTTTTTTATGTCCTGTTTTTTCAATCAGTTCAACAATGTCTTTGGTAACGGTTTCTATTTTGTAAGCACTTACGCTTGCAGGCTTGTCTGTTTCGTTAAAGCCGCGCAGGTCGGGCGCAACAACATGATACTGTTTGGCCAGTTCAGGTATTTGTTTGCGCCAGCAATACCAGAATTCGGGCCAGCCGTGAAGCAGGATTACGAGTTCGCCTTTGCCTTGTTCTACATAATGAAGACGAATGCCGTTTACATCCGTGAATTTGTGTTGAAGTGTTTCAGTCATTGGATAAATAGTTGACTACAAATAAAGCAAAGAATTTCTGATTAGTTTTGCGGCACCAAAATAAAACGATGTCCGATATTTTTACCACCACCGCATTAGTAAGCCTGCTTACATTAACCTTCCTTGAAATTGTTCTGGGGATTGACAACATTATTTTTATTTCCATAGTTGCAGGAAAGCTTCCCAAGAGTCAGCAAAAGCGTGCGAGGACAATAGGTCTTATTCTTGCGCTGGTTATGCGCGTAGGTTTGCTTGCAGCTATTTCATGGCTTGCCAGTGCAGAAAGTTCTTTGTTTGAATTGCCGTTCAGTTTCTTGTCGGAAGAGGCGAGGAGTATCAGCATCCGCGATTTGATTTTATTTATTGGTGGTTTGTTTCTGATGAGCAAAAGCACCACCGAAATTCACTCGAAAATTGAAGGAGAAAAAGAAAAAGCTGCCAAGAATGCAAAGGTGCTTACCCTCAATATGGCTGTTGCGCAAATTGTAATGCTTGATATTGTATTTTCATTCGATTCTATTTTAACTGCAGTGGGTTTAACCCAGCACCTGGAGATTATGATTGCAGCAGTAATTATTGCTATGCTCATTATGTTGGCATTCTCTGAAAAGGTGAGCAATTTTGTCAATGACCATCCTACCGTGAAAATGCTGGCATTATCATTTTTATTGATGATAGGTATGCTATTGGTGTTGGATGCTTTTGCTGTAGATGTACCGAAAGGTTATGTGTATTTCTCCATCGCATTCTCGCTGTTTGTTGAGATGCTGAATTTGCGGATGCGTAAAAAAGCTGCGTGATTTATTTTAGCACTAAGATACAGAGAGCAATTAGAGCCACTGAGAAAATCTTAGTGCAACTTAGTGTCCTTAGTGCCTTAGTGGTTATTTTAAACTCGTGTAATAACAGTGAGCAACCAACCTTTACCAATCGCATAGCTCCTATCATTTATAAAAACTGCACACCTTGCCACCGTACAGGCGAGGCAGGAGGTTACTCATTCGTTACTTACGAAGAGATTTCAAAACATGCCGACCTTATTGCTGCTGTAACTAAAGATGGCTATATGCCGCCCTGGCCTGCCGATACAGCATATTCCCGTTTTTGTGATGAGTTTGTTTTAACACAAAGCGAACTGGAAGCTTTGCAGATTTGGGCAAAAAGCGGAGCGCCCATTGGTGATGAAAATAACATTCCAAAACCGCCTGATTTTTTTGTTGATTCAACTCACGAAAAACCAGATCTGGTTTTGAAAATGACTGAATCGTTTTTTATCAAAGGCGATAATTCCGACAAGTTTATGATTGCAAAACTGCCTTACGAAATTGCGAATGATACCTTCATCCGCGCCATAGCGTTTGTGCCCGACAACCGCAAGTTGCTTCACCACATGAACGGGCATTTAGTTTCGTATCCCGAAGGCAAAAAGAAAAATGTTGCGGAAGGGCAAGACTTAGTTGAAATGGATATGGACACGGATCAGGTTGTGATATACAAGCAACTCGGGTTGCAGAACGATGACGGTACTTTTCCAACACTTACACCTTCTGTTATTAATTACCTGCCAGGTGTAATCAGCACCGTTTATCCCCAAGGCATTGGCGGCTACCGCATGAGTAAAAAAGGAGCTTTTCTTTTAAAAGATTTGCATTACGGACCAACACCTGTAAACGATTCAGACCAAAGCGTTATCAATATTTATTTTGGTAACAAACCGCCTAAACGCCCCACAAATGAATTGATATTGGGAACGCTCGGTGTTTCAGAAGTTGTTCCGCCTCTACAAATTCCGCCAGATGAAGTAAAATCATTTTCAACGGAATTAACCACAACAGAAAAAATTTCCTTGCTTACCGTAAACCCGCACATGCACTTGTTGGGCAAGTTTTTTAAAGCCTATGCTGTAAAACCAAATGGCGATACTATTCCACTTGTAAGAATAAACAAATGGGATTTTCGCTGGCAATATTTTTACACCTATAAAAAGCCGGTTGTTATTCCAAAAGGCTCGCGCATTTGTGCCGAAGCAACATTTGATAATACAACTGCAAATCCCAATAATCCTTTTTCTCCGCCACGCCAGGTGGGTGAGCGCAATACCAGCATGCGCACTACGGATGAAATGTTTCAGTTTATTATCACTTTTTTGCCTTACAGAAAAGGGGATGAGAATATAAATCTGGAGCGTTAAACTGGAATTAGACTTGTATAAAATAGCCGAAACATTTTTCCCTCCCTGTTGTTTTCGTGTCTAAATTTACCGGCAAATAATAAAACTATATTCGCAGTCGGTTAAAAAATCAATAAGTCGCAAATTTCTAAATCACAAACATTATGGATAGTATAGGTGATGTAATATATGTAATTGCAATTGTAGGCTACATTATTTACAGTTTTGTTTCAGGCGCAAAAAAGAAAAAAGCAAAACGCACAACAGTTGATGAATCAACCACCCGTCCGGATGCGGAACTGGACATTAGAAAAATGATCGAAGAAATG
>CAMAVO010000182.1 GCA_945861685.1 Chitinophaga pinensis
ACACCGATGTTAAAGTGCATAAACTGATGACACAGGAAGAGGTAGTGAGTGCAGCAACCAAAGCAAAAACAGCAGGTGCATCACGTCTGTGCATGGGTGCCGCCTGGCGCGAAGTGCGCGACAACCGCGACTTTGACAACGTTCTGGAAATGGTAAAAAGCGTAAACGGCATGGGTATGGAAGTATGCTGCACCCTGGGAATGCTGACTGAAGAGCAGGCACAAAAACTTGCCAATGCAGGATTGTATGCTTACAACCACAACATTGATACTTCAGAAGAAAACTACGAGAACATTATCACAACCCGCACTTATAACGACCGCCTGCATACTATTGAAAACGTGCGCAAAGCCGGTGTTAGTGTTTGCTCAGGAGGAATTATAGGAATGGGAGAAAGCGTGGAAGACCGAGCAGGTATGTTGTTAACCCTTTCCAATCTTGATCCTCAACCTGAGTCAGTTCCTATTAATGCACTGGTACCTGTTGCAGGCACACCGCTGGAAAATCAGCCACTTGTTCCTATCTGGGATATGGTGCGCATGGTGGCAACAGCACGCATTGTTATGCCAAAAACTACTGTGCGCCTTTCTGCGGGAAGAACACGCATGTCGCTGGAAGGACAGGCACTGTGCTTCTTAGCCGGAGCAAGCTCTATTTTTGCAGGCGATAAATTGCTGACAACCCAAAATCCCGATTTTAACGAGGATATGGAAATGTTCAAACTCTTTGGATTAACTCCGAAAGAAGCCTTTAAAGAAGTGGCACATGCACATTGATGAGCGCCTGAGCGCCTCACTGGATAAACGAATAGCCGAAAAAACCTTTCGCTCACTCACGCTTAAAAGCGGACTGATTGATTTTTCATCCAACGACTATCTTGGTTTTGCACGTTCACCCGAACTTAAAAACAAGATAAAAGAATACGAAGTTTCTGAAAGATATTATGCTAACGGCTCAACCGGTTCGCGCCTGTTGTCGGGCAATACAGCCTTTGCTGAAGAACTTGAAAAATTTATTGCAGGCTATCATAATGCCCAAGCTGCATTGCTTTTCAACTCAGGTTACAACGCTAATCTTGGTTTGTTTTCTGCACTGGGCAGAAAAGGCGATACCATCATTTATGATGAACTCATCCATGCCTCTGTGCATGACGGCATGCGGCTCTCCAAAGCAGAATGCAAACCCTTTGCGCATAATAACACTGTGCAATTGGAAGCACTTCTGAAAGAAACAAAATCACAGGTTTTTGTTGCTGTGGAATCGGTTTATTCAATGGACGGTGATTTTGCACAACTGAAAGAGATTGGTGCGCTGTGTAAAAAACACAACGCAAGTCTTATTGTAGATGAAGCTCACGCTACAGGCGTTTTCGGTAAAAACGGACAAGGAAGCATCTGTGAATTAGGTCTGGAAAATGAAGTGTTTGCACGATTAATTACCTACGGAAAAGCAATGGGCTGTCATGGTGCAGCAGTTTTAGGAAGTACTTTATTAAAGAATTACCTTATGAATTTTGCTCGTTCGTTTATTTACACAACAGCAGCGCCTTTAAATAATCTGTATGCTATAAAAAGCGCCTATGATTTACTTCAGCAATCAGAAGAACAAATTACCGCATTGAAAATCAATATCAGTTCTTTCAAGAGTAAAATAAAAACTGTTGCGGCAATCAATCTTCACGAAAGCTCCTCTCCTATCCAAAGCATTATTATTCCCGGAAATGAACGTGTGCGGAACATTGCAGCACAAATACAGGCAAAAGGTTTTGATGTGCGTCCGTTGGTAAGCCCAACAGTTCCGGCAGGACAGGAACGCATCAGAATTTGTCTGCATGCATTCAATACAGAAAAAGAAGTCGGGGATTTGGTTTCAGCAATTCAAAATTCTCTATCCTAAAAATGTATCCCGCAAAGACACAAAGCTCACAAAGCATTTTTCTTAGTGTTTTTTGTGCCTTTGTGGGAAAAAGAAAAAATAAATGAGAAAGATATTTGTTACCGGAATTGGAACTGGAATAGGCAAAACACTTATTGCCGCTTTGCTTACCGAAAAACTGAAAGCCGATTACTGGAAACCGGTTCAGGCCGGCAACCTTGACGATACCGATACCGATTTTGCAAAACGGTTGGTTTCAAATACACAATCTGTTTTTCACCCCGAAAGATTCAGACTAACAGCACCAATGTCGCCCCACGCTGCTGCTGAAATTGATGGTGTAGAAATAAAGCTGAGTGATTTTAAAATTCCTGAAACCACCAACAATTTAGTAATTGAAGGCGCAGGCGGATTGCTGGTTCCGCTTTCAAATGAATTGCTGATTATAGATTTAATAAAGCACATAAATGCAGAAGTAGTTCTTGTTTCGCAGAACTACTTAGGCAGTATCAATCACACACTGCTGTCAGCAGAGGCGTTGAAATCAAGAAATATAAACGTAACGGGAATTGTATTTAATGGCGAAACTTATCCGCAGGGTGAGCAGATAATACTGCAGCTTACCGGACTTCGGTGTTTGGCTAGAGTGCCGCAGATGAATGATATTTCGCGAGAGAGCATAAAGCTGTTTGCTGATAAATTAGAATTGTAATTCAGAATTACATTCCGGTTTGTTCGGATGTGATGATTGAACCTGATGAAGGTTGTTGTGATGATGCAGAACCATTTCCTAATAAAAGAGAAGCTGCGATTAAGAGTGTAGAGATTGTAGAGATCATGGTGTTTGTTTTTTAGAGTTTGTAAAAAAATTTAATTGGGTGCTTATAGTTTTTTTGTTGCACTTTAGTTTGGTCGTTTATCGAATAGCATGTAAATTGTAGCCGACAATTCCGAAATAATAACTATAGTAAAAACACGCTGAAAGCCGCGATGCGAGAGGAAACACTGCAACATCTAAAGCACATTGTTAATGCACTCAACAAAAATGAGAGAGAGGTTATTGTGGAATATCTCAAGGCATTTGACACCCGCTCGGGTGGCTACAAGCCAAAGACTCTGATAATTTTAGACTTGTTGTTAAAAAACGATGATTTGTCGAAAGTCAGCAAGTATTTGAAGAAGAAATTCGGGGCTAAGTCGGAAGATGCATTGCGGATGATGATGTTCCGGCTGAAAGAAAAAATAGGGGAAAGTCTGGTGCTGGATGTAAATATTATGCGCGAAGGAATTTACAGTGAACTTTCGCAGGCAAGAGCAAACGTTGCCAAGAAAAAAATCATTGCTCTTATTTATACATCACGGGGCATTGCTCATGAAACACTTGAGTTGTATGACAAAATAATTTCGTTGGCAAAAAAGTTTGAATTTTACAACGAGTTGATTGAGGTTTTGATGTATAAGCAACAACACCAGGGAATAAGGGAAGGGAAAAAGGCGTACAATAAGTTTACTGAAGAAATAGAATTTTACGAAAAAAGCAGACGAGCAGGTAACGATGCTGTAAAAGCATACTATGAGGTTTCGCTTAACTGGGGTTTCAAAGGATTGAACAGAAATATTCCTGATCCGGGCTACACTATTTTCCTTGAGGAAAAACTTTCGAAACTTAAAAAGGATTTTGAAGAAACATCGTCTGCTCAGGTAGGTTATTACTATTATACAATTAGTGTAGAATATAATCAGGTTCTGCACTTTGGCAAAAAAGCCAGTGAGTATTGCAACTACCTGGTTGATCTGGTGAAGAATAATCCATCAATAAATTTAAAAATCAGGTTAGGTACTGTATATTTGAATTACAGCCAGAATGAATTATTTAATTATGAATTCGACTCTGCTCTGGTAACTGCGCTGGAAGGGAAAAAATGCTTTAATGAGGGCACATACAATTACAACAATAGTCTGGAACTTGAATTTTATGCAAATTTCTATTCCGGAAACATGAAGAATGCAACTACTACCATTGAAACACTCATTCAAAACACAAAAACAGACAGAAGCGAATTCTCAACTGCAAAAAGAAACTACCTACTTGCCTGTACCTATTTCGCACAAAAACAATTTATCAAAGCAAATCGCACAATTCAGTTCACTTCATCTGCCGAGAAAGATAAAGAAGGCTGGAACATTGGTATCCGTATTTTCAATATTATGAATACAATAGAAAATGCACAGTTCGACCAGGCCGATTTACTGATTATGAATTTACGACAATTCATTAAAGAAGCGCTGAAACTGAAGTTTGTTCCGGAACGGGATAAAATTATTCTTGAAATATTACTTGAACTAAGAAAACAGGGATATGATTTTGAGAAAATCATTAAAACGAAACATCAGCAGTTGGAACAACTTGCTAATGTTAAAGGAAATCATTCGTGGCAGATACAATCACCTGAACTTATTGTCTTCCACCGCTGGGTGGCAGCAAAGTCAAGAGATAAGTTTTATGAGCCTGTTTATAAAATGGAAGTGGTGAATAGTCTTAACTAGTTAATTACAATCACACTCCTGCCCTTCTCTATTCACAGAATTCAGCAACACAACAGTATCACAAAGCGAGAAGTTCATCTTTGTTTTTTCTGCGTTTATTTCAAGCAGGTAAATTTTACAAGGCTTTTCACGCACTTTGCTTTTATCAAAGTTTACTTCTGATTTTTTAATGATTGATGCAATGCTGTCTTTATTCAAATTCAAACAAGCTAGTTGACAAATGGCTTTGTCAGATATCACCGGTTTTCTTTCAATAATTTCCGTTTTCACTCTTTCGCCAGGCATCCAGAAATTAAAACTTCTGCCGCGTATCAACAGAAAATAAATAAAGATTGCACCAATAGTGAAACCTACTATATAATAGAAAAAACGTTTAGCCAATTGAGAGGAATTAGAACGCAGCCATCAGCAACTCAATATCCTTGTAAGGAATCTTATATGTGTCGCCAAGGAATTTGTTTGTGAGAATACCGTTATAAAGATAAATACCGTGGCGCAAACCGGGATTATTACGAATCATATTTTTCATGCCTCCGCTATCACCAACATTTAGCAACATGGGAGCAAAAATATTACTCAATGCCTGTGATGCTGTTTGCGCAACCCTTGATGCAATGTTTGGAACACAGTAATGCGTTACTCCGTGTTTAATAAAAACAGGATCAGCATGACTGGTAACGCGTGATGTTTCAAAACATCCACCCTGATCAATACACACATCAATAACAACAGATCTTTCCTGCATATCACTTACCATTTGTTCGGTTACAAGGCAAGGTGTTTTTCCGGATTTTGAACGAATAGCTCCAATAACCACATCAGCACGCATCAACGCTTTTGCCAAAATTTTAGGTTGTATAATAGAAGTATATATCCTTCTTCCAATGTCATTTTGCAATCGTGACAATTTGAAAATATGATTATCAAAAACCTTTACGTTAGCACCCAAACCTAATGCTGCACGTGCTGCTGATTCTCCCACCGTTCCCGCTCCAATGATTACAACTTCTGTAGGTGGAATTCCGCTTATTCCTCCCAGCAACATACCTCTTCCTTCATTTACATTACTCAGGTATTCAGCAGCAATCAATACTGCCGTACTACCTGCAATTTCACTCATACTGCGCACAAAGGGATAAATACCGGCTTTGTCTTTTATGTAATCGTAAGCAATGGCACTTGCTTTCTTTGCCATCAATTGCTTTAAAAAATTCTCGGGCTGAATAGTCAATTGCAGTGCAGAAAACAAAGTCTGGCGCGGCTGCATGATTTCAATTTCTTCCAATGATGGAGGAGCAACTTTCAGAACAATGTCAGCTTTGTAAACTTCTTTTATATCGTAGGCAATCTGCGCTCCTGCTTCACTGTAATCTTTGTCTGTAAAGTTTGCGCCTTTACCTGCATTGGTTTCAATAACAATTTTATGTCCGTTAGCTACCAAAAGTGCCACTGCATCAGGAACAAGCGGAACACGGTTTTCCTGAAAATGTGTTTCCTTTGGAATACCGATGTAAAGATCTTCCTGTTTGCGGCCTACTTCCAACATCTCTTCCTGCGGCATCAATCCTGCAGAAGTTAGTGTGAAAAATCCACTGCGTTTTTGTTCAATCATTTGTTATTCTGTTTGTGTGTGGCGTTAATGGTTCTTGTGTCGTTGTCAAGTGTAATTTCAACTTGCACATATTCGTCAGGCAACAGACGTTCAACTATTGCCGGCCATTCAATAAAGCAATATGCATTGCTGAAGAAATAATCGGCACAGCCTGTATTATCTGCTTCCTGTGTGGATTTTAATCGGTAAAAATCAAAATGATAAACAGGTGTATTT
>CAMAVO010000183.1 GCA_945861685.1 Chitinophaga pinensis
GGGGCCTACTCCCGGCCCAACTCCGGGTCAGGACTGGTGGCTGGCAGGTGTATCGTCATCCACTAAATTTACTATCACAGGTCTTACCCCCGGCACTACCTATTACTCACGCTGCCTTGCCCTTGGCACAGGTGGTAAAATAGGTCCGTGGAGTTTGGTGGCGAGTAAAATGGCGGTGTAGGAACGTCATTGCGAGCGATAGCGAAGCAATCTCTTAATTGAATTACTGAATATAATTAGGAGATTGCTTCGGTCGTTCCTCCCTCGCAATGACGGTTGTCACAGTGAGCGTAGTCGAACTGCAATTATTATTGCCCTTCGCTTTCACACTTACTCGCTCAAATGTCCCCCGGGCATTTGCCGTGCTCAGGGTGACAATTTCGTTTTAAGAAAATTCTATTTTTTCATACATTTGCCTGTAAAGCAAACCCGTCAACTATGAAAAATCACTACTATTTACTTTTTACTATTTGCTATCTACTATTTGCTATCTCTGCAAATGCCCAACCCGGAAACTTAGACAGCGATTTTGACAGCGATGGAAAACTAACCGTAGATTTTGATTCGCAAAATGACAGAGCTTCTGCTGTTGCCGTGCAACCCGATGGAAAAGTAATTGTTGCAGGCTATGCCCGTATTGCAGGCGATGATGACTTTGCCATGGCACGCTTTAACACCGATGGCACACTTGATGCCACCTTTGGCACCGTAGGAAAAGTAACCACCAGTTTCTCGGCCAATGATGATGTGGCATTAGCAATGCTGCTGCAACCCGATGGCAAAATAATTCTTGCGGGAAACGTGTATAACGGCACCTATGATTTTGCAATGGCGCGCTACACCTCCACCGGAGCATTAGACAATACCTTCAGCGATGATGGAATACTGTATACCGATTTTACCAATTCAGCCGATGTTTGTGCAGCCGCAGCCCTGCAACCCGATGGTAAAATAATACTGGCAGGCGAAAAATACGGACAATCATTACCCGAATTTGCCCTTATCCGCTATAACTCTGATGGGTCGTTGGATAACACCTTTGGTACCGGAGGAAAAGTAACAACCGCCTTTGGCAACAGCCCATCTGCCGCATCTGCCAAGGCACTTGCCGTGCAACCAGATGGTAAAATAATTGCAGCAGGCCTTACCTGGGATGATGGCATAAACAGCTACAGCTACTTTGCACTTGCCCGCTATAATGCTGACGGCAGCCTCGATAACACCTTCAGTGTTGACGGTAAAGCAACCACCGTTATAGGAGATGAAGATGGAGCGCTTGCTAACGCACTGGTGCTGCAACCCAATGGCTATATTGTAGCAGCAGGCTTTACACGAATAACTAGCAACTATTATATGGCTTTAGCCCGCTACAAAACAGATGGTACACTTGATACCGGCTTTGATGGTGACGGGAAGGTAATAACCGATAATATCCCCTTCACCGGCCACGCACGCGCAGTGGTGCTGCAAACCGATGGTAAAATAATAGCAGCCGGACTTTACGAAACCAATGTACTTCAGAGTTTCGGCTTAGTGAGGCTATACCAGGATGGTTCACCCGACAACACCTTTGGCTCAGGTGGCGCTGTTTACACATCCTTTGACAATAATGATGCATCCGCTTATGCAGCCGCAATTCAGCCCGATCTTAAAATTGTGCTTGCCGGGAATATGCACAACGGAGTCAATTTTGATTTTGCAGTTGTCCGCTATCTTTCAGGTTTAAATTTAGGAACACTTGAATTCAGCCCTTCTACCTCTGCACTTATTTACCCCAACCCCTTGAATGAAACCACCGTGTTATCATTTGAACT
Organism: Chitinophaga pinensis; assembly: GCA_945861685.1. GTDB lineage: Bacteria > Bacteroidota > Bacteroidia > SXHM01 > SXHM01 > SXHM01. The sequence continues at coordinate 1,815 of CAMAVO010000183.1, forward strand.
TGTAACCAACGAAGTGCTGAACATCAGCATTTACGATATGCAGGGCAAACAAATAAAAACACTAAGTGAAAATCAATTCTTTGCTGCCGGAAAACATCAATTAAACATTAATGCAGCATCACTGGCCACCGGGCAATATATACTTGAACTTGAAAACGGAAAAGGTAAAACCGTTATCCGTTTGCAGAAATAAACACACCTTAAACAACTATTAAATAAAAAAAGTCCCACATTACTGCGGGACTTTTTTATTCTATTTCTTTCAAGAGCCTGAGTATTCTACTCCACCACCACCTTCCTGCTCTGTCCTGCAACGTTCAGAAAATAAATACCCTTTGCAAGGTTGTTTGCCTTTAAATCAAGGCGTGTATTTTCGTCTTTCAATGTTGATGACAACACAACTTTTCCGGTGAAATCAATTAATGTAACATCGTATTTTTTACCGCTTACAAAATCAGGAAAAGCGGTTAAAATCATAAAATATAAGTTACCCAGCAAATGGATACTAAAAAGTATAAGAGCATATAAAGAATTGCAGGATTTTTTTCTATTATTTTTTCAGCGTAAATAAATTCCTTTCCTTTATTATTTATAAAAGAACATGAAAAATGGCAGATGGCTTTAATTATTATTGTATTGACAATACTCGGAACACTTATTGTTTGGGTGGAGGATTTTCTATGGATCAAAAATTTTAGGAGTTATTTAAACTAAAGCTACAACAAGAAATATGACAATTTCCAGAGCAGAAATCAGTGATGTAACAGCCCTCAATGCACTTATAAATTCAGCATACCGTGGTGAAAGTTCAAAAAAAGGATGGACAACAGAAGCGGATTTATTAGGCGGTCAGCGCACTGATGAAGATGATTTAAAAACTATTATTTCCAAGCCCGACTGTACAATTCTAAAATACACCAACGCTGCCGGTGAAATCATTAGCTGTGTGCGATTGGAAAACCACGGCACAAAAATGTATCTCGGCATGTTAACGGTTTCACCTGTTTTGCAAGGTGGTGGAATTGGTAAACAAATGATGGCTGCCTCTGAAAAACTGGCAAAAGAACAAAACTGTACTACCGTTTATATGCAGGTAATTGAAGGTAGAGATGAATTAATTGAATGGTATCAGCGACAAGGTTATATCAATACAGGAGAAAGAAAACCGTTTCCTATGAGCGATCCGCGCTTCGGAATTCCTAAAAAAGAACTGGAGTTTATTATAATGGAGAAAGGGCTTTAAGCTCTGTAGCTTTCTATAATCTTTCTTCCTGCTTGCTCATCAATCTCAATGCTTACTTTTTTGTGAGGATTGTTTTCTCCTTTTAAAATTTCAATCTTTGATTTAGGAACATCAAATATTTCAGAAAGATATTTAACAAGGTATTTGTTTGCCTTGCCTTCTATGGGTTGCTCTTTGATTTTAACTTTAATACTACCGTCCTGCTCAACAATACATTCATCTTTTCTGCTGCCGGGCTTAATGGTTAAATGAAGTATCATTTAGCAACTGATTTCTTTACATTTTTCAGCGTCAGTAAATTCATCGAATTGCTTCCTAAGCCTTGCACATCTTTATTTACAAAGCGCAGAACACGGTCATAATAAAGAGGAACTACAGGTGCGTTATCAATGATGATACTGTCCATTTCGCGATAGAGTATATAACGCAAACTGTCATTCACTTCATTCAAAGCAGTTTCATAAAGCTTGTCGTATTTATCATTTTTAAATAATGTATAGTTTGGTCCTTTAGGCGTAAAGTTTTTTGAATAATAAAGTGCGAGAAAATTTTCCGCATCGGCATAATCAGCAATCCATGATTTGCGCCAGAAAAGAGATTGAGCATTGGCCACCATTTCTCCATGCGTTCCGGGCGGATTTACTTCCATCTTAATTTTCACCCCGATTTCCGAAAGCTGGTGCTGAATATATTCACATAAATCAAGATACTGGCTGGTAGTATGCAGAGTAATTTCGGGCAATCCATTTCCATTAGGATAGCCGGCCTGAGCAAGTAACTCACGCGCTTTTGCCGGATTATAATCATAGCCTTTCAACTCCTTGCTAAACGAAGGTAATCCTTCAGGCACAAAACCGTTTACAGCTGGCGCACCAATATTATTTCGAATATAGCGCATCATTTTCACACGATCAATTCCGTAGTTAATTGCTTGCCGAATTTCTTTTTTTCTGAGCGGACTGTTGCGCACAATTTCCAGACTATCATTGACTACAAAACCTAAATATTCTGTATTCAAAAAAGGCTGAGAAATCAGGTTTACTTTATCATTAAATTCCGCTTTCAATTCACCAGATGGTGTAATGATTGCATCTTTGTAACTGCCGTCATCCAAGCCCGAAAGCATGTCAGTATTTCCTTTCACAAATTCAAGGAATGAACTTTGCGGATCGTTGATAAAGGTGATGGAGACTGCATCTAAATAAGGCAGTTTATTTCCGTCCTCAGTTTCAAAATAGTTTTCGTTTTTGTGCAGAACCAGTTTCACTCCTTCATACCACCATTTCATTTTAAATGGTCCGGTGCCAATCGGATTTCTGCCAAAGTCTTTTTCGTAAAAATCAACTGCTTCTTTAGGAACTACCGAACAATATTGCATAGTAAGCATTCCTATAAAAGGTGGAAATGATTTTTTTAAATGAATAACAAATGTAGAATCATCAGGTGCTGTAAAGCCTTTCCCTTCGGTGAAATCCACATTATTGAAAATCCATCTTCCGGGTGAAAGAACTTTTTCATCAACGATACGATTGAAACTATAAACAAAATCCTGGGCAGAAATCCCTCTCCCTTTTCCAGTTGAAAAAACTTTGCTGTCATGAAAATACACATCACTACGCAAATGAAAAGTGTAAACCAAACCATCTTCCGAAATACCCCAATTGTTTGCAATGCAAGGTTGAATGCGGGTTTCATCGTCCATCTGTACCAAGCCATTGAACAATTGATTTACCGCCCAAATATTTGCCATCGTTCGGGAAAACGCAGGATCAAGAGAAGTAATTCCTTTGGGTTCATTGTAACGAAAAATGGTTTTGCCTTCGTGATTATTCTTTTTCCCGGAACAGGAAAAAAGAAATGCACTGATTAAAAAACATAAACTAATGTTTTTAAATTTCATGGGGGCTAAGATACATTATACCCTTTCAAAAAATCATCATTTTACTTATACACTTTCTAATATTCTAAACTCGTTATATTTGCCCTCATGTCTAACCAACGCGAGCTTTTCTATCAACACCTTGCTCAAACCACACCTTTCCCACTTGCATTGGAAATAGAAAAAGCTGAGGGTATTTACCTCTATGGTAAAGATGGCAAAAAATATATGGACCTGATTTCCGGTATTGCCGTAAGCAATGTGGGGCATTGTAATCCTGAGGTGGTAAAAGCCATTCGCGAGCAAAGCGAAAAATACCTGCACCTGATGGTGTATGGCGAGTATGTGCAAACCCCACAGGTTGAACTGGCAACTTTGCTTTGCTCCGTTCTGCCCGAAAAACTAAGCAGTGTTTATTTTACCAACTCCGGTGCCGAAGCCATTGAAGGTGCAATGAAACTTGCCAAGCGCTATACCGGAAGAACCGAAATAATTGCTTTTAAAGATGCCTATCACGGCAGCACACAAGGTGCGCTTAGTATTATGGGCAATGAAAAACTGAAGCAGGCATACAGACCTTTGCTACCTGATGTGATTATTGCAGACACCAACTTACTGCCTGAAATTACTGAGAAAACAGCCTGTGTAATTATTGAAACCATACAAGGCGAAGCAGGAGTGCGTGAATTCAGCAAAGAATTTTTGCAGTCACTTAGAAAACGTTGTGACGAAACAGGTACGTTGTTAATTCTTGACGAAATACAATGTGCATTTGGAAGAACGGGAAAGATGTTTGCCTTTGAGCATTATGGAATTGAACCGGATATTCTTTGTCTTGCCAAATCATTGGGCGGGGGAATGCCGTTGGGCGCATTTGTTGCTCCGCAGGAAATCATGCAGAGCTTTACACATAACCCGATGCTGGGTCATATTACGACCTTTGGAGGACACCCGGTTTGTTGTGCTGCCGGACTTGCTGCTCTTAAATTTCTCTTGCGCGAAAAACACCTTATTGAAGACGCAACACAAAAAGGCGAACTGCTAAAACAGCTTCTCTCCCACTCTACTATTAAAGAGGTGCGCGGAAAAGGTTTGTTGCTTGCAGCCGAGTTTGAAAGTTTTGAGTTTAATAAAGCAGTAATTGACCGCTGTATTCAGCAGGGTGTTATTACCGACTGGTTTTTGTTCTGCGATAACTCCATGCGCATTGCGCCACCGTTGATAATTACTACTGCTGAAATAATGAAAGCGTGTGATGTGATTT
>CAMAVO010000184.1 GCA_945861685.1 Chitinophaga pinensis
GAGTGGCTGATGATTCGTCCTTCGGGAACGGAGCCTGTGCTGAGGACTTACGCAGAGTCTCACACTAAGGAAGAAGCATTGGAGATATTACGCTCGGCAAGAGAAGTGCTCGGCATCAACTGAGGTTTATTGATGAACAGGTGGAACACTATTCCGCCTGCTGAATATGCCACAAAATCAAACAGGTCGGCAGTATGTTGACTTGATTGCAGGGGAAGAATTAATTCAAAAACAATTGAGCAATACACAACTGCTATAATTGTATGCCATTTACTGAAAACATAATTTCCGTCATTGAAAACATAGTTCCGTTGGATAAATAATGCAGGGGTAAGTATTACAATCATGCAAAAGAAATCGTCCATGTAGGAGTGAATGAACGGGATATAATATCCCGATATCTCCACCAGTTTATTGATGCCCGACAAAGCAGCACAAGCGATGAATAGTGGGTTAATCAGTAGTTTTTTCATCCTGCAAGCGTTGTAAAAAGCCACAGAAAAAACGAAACGGTTGCCATGTAAATAACATTGGCTATCCAAACGGTTCTGCGTAGCGCCAGCATCAGAAAATTATCGCCCGGTTTTGGAACAGAAAACGACTTCTCGTCATTCAACTTCTGTTGATTTTCAAAATACTGTAAATCACTAATGGTTCGCTTATCCAACAACTGGCCACAATGTTCACAGGTGTCGGTAAGCTTATGATGCCATGTGGTCCATTGACCGCATTCGGGACATTTTTTCTGAGTTGCCATTTGTTCTGATTTTGAGACAAAGCTATACACAAATTGATTTGTATTTATGTCTTGAACAATTTGTTTCCTTTGTTGTTATCTAGCAAACCAAAACAGAATGAAAAGACTTGTCCTTATTGCTTTTTTGTTTTCATCACTTTCTGTATTCAGTCAGACGGGGATTATAAAAGGGCGTGTGTTTAATGCAAAAAACAACGAGCCCATTCCATTTGCAAACGTTGTTATTCAGGGAACGGGAACCGTTGTTTTATCGAATATTGACGGGAACTACAGCATTGAAAACCTGAAGCCTGACCTATATAATATTGAGGTTTTTATTATTGGCTTTAAGAAAAAGTCTGTTCTTGAAATACAGGTTTTTAATAACAAGCCCGCTTTGAATGACCTGGCCTTAGAAGAAGATGTGAAAACGCTGGAAGAAGTAAAAATCACCATTTCGCCTTTTAAGAAAACAGATGAAAGCCCGCTTTCACTGCGCACCATCGGTGTTTCGGAAATAGAGCGCAATCCCGGAGGAAACCGTGATATTTCTAAAGTGATACAATCGCTGCCGGGTGTGGCTTCAGGTGTTTCGTTTCGCAACGATATTATTATCAGAGGCGGTGCGCCCAACGAGAACCGTTTTTATTTAGATGGTATTGAAGTGCCCAACATCAATCACTTCGCTACACAAGGTTCATCGGGCGGACCGGTGGGAATGATTAACGTGAATTTTATCCGCGAGGTGGATTTTTACTCGGGTGCTTTTCCGGCTTCGCGCGGAAACACCATGAGTTCAGTTTTTGAGTTTCGTCAGAAAGACCCGCGCACGGACAGGATAGGAGGCAATTTTACGTTAGGCTCTTCTGATTTCGGGTTGACCCTGGAAGGACCTATCTCGAAAAAGCAATCGTTTATGTTTTCGGCAAGGCGCTCGTATCTGCAGTTTCTGTTCAAAGCATTAGCGTTGCCTTTTCTGCCTACCTACAACGATTTTCAGCTGAAGTATAAAATAAAGGTGAATGATAAAAACGAGATCAACATCATTGGTCTTGGTGCCATTGATGATTTTGTACTGAATAAAGAGGCCAATGAAACCGAAGAACAACGCTACATTCTGGATATAATTCCGGTAAGCGAACAATGGAATTACACCGTTGGTGCCAACTGGAAAAACTTCCGTGAGAACGGTTATTCGCAGTTGGTTGCAAGTCGCAATCAGTTGAGTAATACTGCCACTAAATACAATGGCAATGACGAAAGTGCAGACAGCAACCTGCTGCTGAAATACAACTCGCAGGAGATTGAAAATAAACTGCGTTTTGAAAACAATTTCTTTAAAAACGGTTTCCGTCTTAACTATGGTGCGGGGTATGAGTTTGCACAATACACCAACAGCACGTTCAGCAAATTTTCATTACCTGACGGAACTACCGCCACTAAAGATTTCAGCTCGGAACTTAACTTTCACAAATACGCAGTGTTTGCGCAGCTGAGCAAAAAATTATTCAGCGAGCGTTTGTCGCTTTCCTTTGGTATTAGAACAGATGGCAACAGTTATTCCGATGATATGAGCAATCCGCTGAAACAGCTTTCGCCACGCTTTTCTGCATCGTACAGCATCAGCGAACGCTTTAATGTAAACTTTAATACCGGCAGGTATTATCAATTGCCGGCCTACACTGTTCTTGGTTTCAGAAACAATAACAATGAACTGGTGAACAAGACCAATAATGTAACCTACATTATGTCTGACCATGTTGTGGCGGGCTTTGAATACAACTCAAAAAGCAATGCGAGAATAACTGTTGAGGGTTTTTATAAAGTGTATAAAAATTATCCTTTCCTTCTAAAAGATTCCATTTCGCTTGCCAACCTGGGTGCTGATTTCGGGGTGATAGGCAATGAAGGTATTTCGTCTACTTCCAACGGAAGAAGCTATGGTGTTGAGTTTCTTGCGCAGCAAAAACTGTTCAAAGGATTTTATGGAATTGTTGCCTATACTTTTGTGCGCAGCGAGTTTGAAAACCGCAATGGTGATTTAATTCCTTCGGCATGGGACAACCAACACATTGTTGCATTAACAGGCGGCAAAAAGTTTAAACGCAACTGGGAGATAGGAGTGAAGTGGCGCTTTCTGGGTGGCACACCTTACACACCTTATGATTTGCAAACTACCGCTTTGAAAAATGTGTGGGACATCAACAAGCAAGGAGTGTTTGATTACACACAACTGAATTCGCAACGACAGACTTCGGTGCATCAATTAGATATGCGCGTTGACAAAAAGTATTTCTTTAAAAAATGGGCGCTCAATATTTATTTAGACATTCAGAATGCCTACAGCTTTAAAGCAAAGTTGCAGCCTCGCATAGATGTAGTGCGCAATGCAGACGGAACAATTGCTACTGACCCTAACGACCCAACACGTTATCTTACTAAACAAATTCCAAACACCACCGGCACACTCATTCCTTCCATAGGAATAATCATTGAACTATAATTTTTAGTTTTGGCTCGTGGTAAAAAAATGGAGCCTTGTTTTAGTTCTCTCTTTCTCTCTGGTGTTTGCTCAAGCGCAAAACGACAGCACAGGCTTTTGGGTACCTGCCAAAACATTAAACAAAAAGCGTTTCAACGGATTGATGATTGGTGCCGGGTCTCTGTATGCTGTTTCTATGGCAGGCTTGTATGTGGCGTGGTATAAGGATTACCCGCTTACGGGCTTTCACTTTTTTAATGATAACAGTGAGTGGATACAGATGGATAAGATGGGGCATTTAACAGCGTCTTATCATATAGGTGTTTATTGTAATGACATGTTTCGCTGGAGCGGACTGGAGCGCAAAAAAGCAATATGGCTGGGCGGTAGTATGGGTTCTATTTTTCTCACAACCATTGAAATCTTTGATGGCTTCTCGGCTGAATACGGTGCTTCGTGGGGCGACCTGATTGCCAACACGGGAGGTTCTTTATTAGCAATAGGACAGGAACTGGCGTGGGACGAGCAGCGTATTATTCTGCGCTATGGTTTTATGAATTCGCCCGGATGGAAATACCGCCCCAACCTGTTGGGAAGCACTGTTCCTGAACGTTTGCTCAAAGATTACAACAGCTATACCATGTGGTTGTCGTTTAATATCCATTCGTTTTTGCCCGAAACATCGCGCTTTCCGCGCTGGCTGAATGTGGCTTTTGGTTATGGTGCAAACGGTATGCTGGGCGCACATTCTAACCCTGCGGAATATAATGGCAAGCCCTTGCCGGAAATGGAACGCTACCGGCAGTATTATTTTTCACTAGATGTGCAGTTGAGTAAAATTCGCACCCGTTCAAAAGCGTTGAAACTAATCTTCTCGGCTTTTGATGTGGTGAAATTTCCTTTTCCTGCACTGGAATATAACAGAGTGCATGGGTTTGGGGTGCATCCGTTTAATAAGCATTGAAGAATAGCCACATAGCCAAATAGTGAAATAGCCAATAATCACAAAGAACACACAAAAAAATTTATTTCTAACTTTGCGCCTTAGCGGTAAAACATGAAATTCAGTATAGGTGATCAAGTAAGTTTTTTAAACGAGCCCGGAGGCGGGAAGATTACTGCCTTCAAGGGTAAAGCCAGTGCCATGGTAATGTTGGACGATGGCCTTGAAATACCTTATGCTCTTGAGCAACTGGTACACAAAAGTAATCAACACGAGAAACAAAAAGAAGAACCTAAGAAGATTGAAATTTCGCAGATTGACCCTGATGTTTTTCTGGCTGAGATAAAAAAAATAACCGTTGAAAAAGTTATCAGGGAAAAAGAAAAGCCGCTACTCAAAAAAATATCAAAGTCGCGCACGCCCATTGAAGACGAGGTGGACCTGCACATTGAAAACCTATTGCCCAGTCACAACGGCATGAGTAATGGTGAAATTATTGATGTGCAGTTACGCCATTTTACCAAGGCGCTGGACAATGCTATCCGCAATAATTATTACAAGATTGTGTTTATACACGGGGTGGGCAAGGGTCGCCTGCGCGAAGAGATTATCGCCCTGCTTGAAACCTATAGCGGCATTACTTACCGCGCTGCTTCTTATGAGTGCTATGGATGGGGTGCTACGGAGGTGCTGATTAGGTAATAGAAGGACTTCTTTTTAGTGTATCACTGCGGCAAACATTCCCATACATTGAAATTGCGGTAAGCAAATTTTGTCCACTTCATTTGCCTGAATCCTATTTTGCCTCCTTCCAGAATTTTACCGTATTGCTGTCCATTATCCAGCCAGTTTATAACTGTTCGTTCATCAATAGTAAATAGTATCCTGCCTTTTTGCTTTATCAATTGCAGCTTATGCACAGCTATTGAATGAAGCGGGATGCCGGGTTGCTGCGCCTGCACTTTGTGAAATCCTTTGCTCTTGCGCAAATGAGCTGTTTCTCTTCCCGGTTCGTTTTTGCCGTTGGCGTAATACGAAATGTGATAATTATTAATTGCTCCTTTTGTATAGTTCTTAAAAGTGCCATCACGTTTGGTCAGCGATGCAGCAAAAAGATCTTCACCTTTCAAGCCTTGGGCAGCAAAAAAAACGATACATAAACCTGCTTCAGTATTCAGGTTTTGTACTTCCCATTCGGCAATAAAATTTTCAGGAAAATTCTGAGGACACCAGAATACCAGATTGCCTTTTTCATCGGGTGAAAACAACTGCATCCAACCCTTGCTGAATTCAACCTTGCCATCGCCTTCCATTTTCCAACCGGCAGTATCTGAGTTTTCTGAAAGTAATGCTGAGTAAAGAAGCGCACCTTTCTGAAAGGTTTGACCCGTGGCATTAAACTCCTGCAGGTGCAGAAACAAAAAGGAAAAAAGGGACAACAGTATTTTCAAAAAAGTATAGATAACGGAAGAAAATTAAGCATTACTAGTGCGATACAATCAAATAGTGTTGGGAACAACTGCTGCAAAAACAGGAGGTTCAAGCATTAAAAAAGCTATCTTGCGAATTACTATATGGGGAACAATCGCTATGGTGCTTTCTGCGTTAGTTGGTTATCTGTTTGGCGTAAATTTATAATTTTAAAAATAAGCAAATATGAACGGTGCACATTGGCATTTAGTAGTAAATCATTTACCGCCCGATGAACTGAATGTTCCATTTTAGGCGTTATGCAAAGCGGCATCATGGCTGAGCGAACATAGGCTTTACGCGATTTGGGCTAACCGTTTCGTTTAATATATTTGCTATTAATTATGTTTAGTTTTCAAAGACAGTTTCTTCTTCTAAACCCCAAACCGCGCAAAGCCCCGAACCGTCAAACTGTCTAAAAACTCAACACCATTTTGTTGAATACTTTCTTGTTGTTATAAAATAAGAATCAAGAGGATTCTTATCTTTATTCCATGCAATTTATACAAGGACAAGACAGAGAACAAAGCGTTCTATTCACCGACAACCT
>CAMAVO010000185.1 GCA_945861685.1 Chitinophaga pinensis
CTGTAAAAACTTCGAGCCGTGATTTTTCGGCAGGAGCCAAAAACGGAATATTCTGGGTGTACTGGCTTTTTACCGCATTCAGTATTGCGTTTATTCTCCTGATGATGCTTATGCCGCAGACTTTTCTTTCAAAGTTTGTTCGCATATACATGATAAGTGTAATCATGATTGTAATACTTTCTAAGCTGATAGGCTCCTTGTTTCTGTTGCTTGATGATCTAACACGCTTTATTAAATGGAGCTTTTTGAAGTTCGGTTTATTTGCAGATGCTGATTATTCGAGTTCCCGCACCAAGTTTATGAGTCAGGTGGGAATTATTGTGAGCCTGCTCCCTTTCACATCCTTTATTTATGGAATGGTAAAAACCGGTTTTGATTACAAAGTAAGAACGGTAAAACTCTTACTGCCTAATCTTCCCGATGTTTTTAACGGTTACAAAATTGCTCAGCTTTCCGATATTCATTCCGGAAGTTTCAGTAACGGAAACGCACTTAAGAAAGCTGTAGGATTATTGTTAGAGCAACAGCCTGACATGATTTTTTTTACCGGTGATCTTGTAAACAACCGCTCTGATGAAGCAGAGAATTTTATTGCTGAGTTATCAGCAATAAAAGCAAAAGACGGTGTGTATTCTGTTTTGGGTAACCACGATTACGGTGATTATATTCCATGGGACAGCCCGGAAGCAAAAGCAGCAAACCTGCAACAGATGGTTGATATACACGCACGCCTTGGATGGAAACTGATGCGCAATCAAAATCATATTTTTGAAAAAGACGGAGCACAGCTTGCCATTATTGGTGTTGAGAACTGGGGCGGTGCCATGCGTTTTCCGAAATATGGTGATTTAGATGTAGCCAAAAAAGGTGTTGAGCATCTTCCTGTGAAACTTCTGTTATCTCACGATCCATCGCACTGGGATGCTAAAGTGCGTCCCGAGCATCCTGATATTGCTGTTACCTTTTCGGGACACACTCATGGTTTTCAGTTTGGTATTGAAATACCCGGCTTTAAATGGAGCCCTGTTCAGTACGTTTACAAGCAATGGGCAGGCCTGTATGAAGAAGGCAACCAAAAAATCTATGTGAACCGCGGGCTTGGTTTTCTCGGATACTTAGGCAGGGTTGGTATTCTGCCTGAGATTACGGTGTTTGAGTTGAGCAACAAGGCTTAGCTGCTACAACTCCTGCTCAAAATAAATTTTGTAATACTTGCGTCCGTCATTTTCAACGCCCTGCTGAATAAGGCTGCGGTCGCCATGAATATAGACGTGGAAGTTTTTATCGAGCTTGAGCACGCTTTTAAAAACCTTTGCTTGTTTTTTTACAGCCTGTGGTGATATTTCAAAACTGTCGTCCAGTTCAATGGCGTTGTTCTCGCGGTAGTTGTTGTCAAAGTCGCGAAATGATTTGATGAGGCTCTGGTCTTTAAACACCTCTTCTTCAAACTCGGCTTTGTCAAAATTATCGTGGCTTTTAAAATAGGCTACCGAGCGGTTGAGCAAATCAATTCTATCCGCTTTACTTACGTCAAACTCCTGCGCAATCTGTTTGGTAACAAAGTTTTTGGCAATGCCCATAAACTGATTGGTTTGATGAAACTCGTTGTTAATGGGTTTCACTTTCAGAAAATCATCTTTCCAGTATTGGGCCTCGGCTGCTTTGTTGGCGGTGTCAACAATCAGCAGCTTGTAGCCGTTGTCTTTATCGGTGTTGAAGATGAGGCAGCCTTTGTCAATGCCTTTCAGTTCAAAGCCCAGGTCGTGGGTGATGGTGAAATGCTTTTCGCTGCTTTTCATTTTTATAAAAGGCACATCGGTTTCGGATTTGAAAATGCCGATGGCATTAACAGTTTCATTATCGAGCACAATGTTGCTGAGGTAGGCAATATTCAGTTCGCCTTCTTTTATTTTGGGATGCGTGCTTTGCTCATATAGCAGCTTGGCAATGCTTTGCGAGTGCTCAATAAATTTTTTGGGATTGGCAAACAAATCGGCAACGGTTGTGTACACTTCATTCATATCCAGCTGCACGGTGTGCGAGAAGGAATAAAACTCCTCTACCTTTATGGTTTGCAGAAAATAGGCCAGCAGGTAGTCAATGCTGTCGTCATTGATTTTGGTGGCAGCGGTGGAGAGTGTTACATTCTCGTCACGCTGCTTGTTGCCTACATGGTGGGTAATTAGCTGGTCGAGGTTGGCTTGGGTAAAATCTGCTGATGACATAGGAGTATGATGGTTTAGACGAGGGCTAAACTAAGCAATAAACAGAAATTCAATAATGAGATTGCTTCCGGCACAAAAAAGCGCCATCGCAATGACGGCAGCTTACTTCGCGGCCTTAAGTCCGGGAAACTTCATTTTAAAACCTTCCAGCGTTTCCACAATTTTTTTGGCAATAAGGTATTCTTTATACCAGTTCTGATCGGAGGGGATAATATACCAGGGCGTATGTTCCGAGCAATTCTCAAAGGCATCCTGATAAGCTTTCATATAGTCGTTCCAGTATTGGCGTTCTTTAATATCGTTCTCATTGTACTTCCACATTTTGGTTTTATCGCTCATGCGTTCCTGCAGGCGCAGCAGTTGTTCTTCTTTAGAAATATGGAGGTAAAATTTTAGCACCGTAACTCCTGAATCGCTCAACAGTTTTTCGAAATTACTGATGTGCTGGTAGCGCTGTTTTATAACATCATCTGTTACCCAGCCATGAACACGCTGTATCAGTACATCTTCGTAGTGCGAACGGTTGAACACGGTAATCATACCATGCTCGGGTGTGTGCTGATGGATGCGCCAGAGAAAATCGTGCTTCAACTCTGTTTCGGTGGGGGCTTTAAAAGGAATAACGCGGCAGCCCATAGGATTTACAGCATCAAAAACACTTTTAATAGCACCGTCTTTGCCCGAGCCATCCATACCCTGCAGAACGATGAGCAGCGCATGTTTGCTTTCGGCAAACATCAGGTTTTGCAGTTCTTCAATTTTGAACTTCAGTTTCTGCAGTTCTTTTTTGGTGCTTTCTTTATTGAACTTTTTAGGAGCGGTGGTGGGTATGCTGCTAAGTTTGATTTTTGTCATGGTGGTTATAGTCTTTTGCCACAGATTACACAGATTTTCACAGATTAAAATTTAAGTGCGAAAAAACCTGTGTGAATCTATGTAATCGGTGGTGAAATTTGTATTTATCCTCGTGCAAACATAACAAACATGGCAATTAAACCAATGCTTACTACTGCTACTGCCAATATTTTCAGGGGTGATAGTTTAGGACCTTTCATAGTTGGGTGAATAATTGTTTTACGCAACAAAGGTGCTGCTATTACCAAGCAAATGGCTTACACAATTTCTGGGAAGAGTTGCATTATTCACACATAAAAAAACTGATGTCAATTTGGATGACGCGCATTTAAGCAAACAATATTTTCTACTTTTTGCTGAAACAGTATTTTTCTTCTATACTTTTGTGGCTGCCAAAAAGATGCCCTGATTTTTCTCCGCATCCTCACAGCATAACATAGTGTTTCATTTTATACCCTTTTTGCCGCAATGAAAGCAGCATTCTCATTTTCATTTCCTGCATGGCTCTTTGTCCTGCCTGTATTTTTATCATCAACAACTGTTTTTGCCAGTGGTGAGCCAAAACTCAGCGAAGGTAAATTCACTGTCATTAATCCCGAAAACATACAGATTGTTCGCGACCAATGGGGCGTTCCGCATATCTTTGGAAAAACAGATGCTGAAGTAGCGTATGGCTATGCCTGGGCAATTGGTGAAGATATGTTTGCCGTAATGCAGGAACTTTTAATGGCAGGCAAAGGAATGGCCGCCCGTTACATGGGTGCTGAAGGTGCAAAACGTGATTTCATGAGCCATGTTCTCGGCTCGGAAGAATTAGTAAAACAGCAATATGAAACTGCTATTTCAGATGATTTTAAAAAATACCTGAATGGTTATGTGCAGGGAATTAATGCCTATGCGTTGGCACATGCCGATGAAATTCTTGTCCGTAAGGCTTTTCCTGTAACATCATATGATGTGCTGCGCTCTTTTGTATTTGCGCAAAGTGCGGTGTCGGGCGCTATTGGTCCAATTTCAAAAGCAATTGACGGCTCGTATGATAAACTGGAAGTTCCGCTGGGCTCTAATGCATTTGCTTTCAATTCGCATAAAACAACTGATGGCAGCAGCATCTTATTAATCAATCCGCATCAGCCGGTTGAAGGTCCTTTCTCCTGGTACGAGGCGCATTTGTGCAGTGAAGAAGGATTAAACATTCATGGTGCATCTTTTCCGGGTGGTACAAGTATTTTTCTTGGCAGCAACGAAAACCTTGGATGGGCACACACCTTCAATGACATGGACTTGGTAGATGTTTTTAAATTAGAAATGCACCCAAAGAAAAAAGGATATTACAAGTTTGATGGCGAATGGTTGAAACTTGAAAAGCGACCCGTTACCTTGCATGTTAAAGTAAAAAAATGGTTACCTGTAATTCCCGTGAGGATGAAAACCTATGTAAGTAAATACGGCACTACACTGAAATCAAAGAATAAAGAATTCTATTCTATAAAATTCCCTGCCAACGAGGATGCACGTTCCCCCGAGCAGATTTACCGCATGAACAAGGCGCGCAACTTTACTGAGTTCAATGAAGCTATTCACATGCACGCTACACCGCGCTACAATATTGTGTATGCAGACCGCTTTGATACTATCATGTATTGCAATTATGCCAAAGTTCCTGAGCGAAATGAAGGTTACGACTGGAAAAATGTTGTTCCCGGAAACACTTCAAAAACCTTGTGGACAAAAGTTCATCCTCTTGACTTTATGCCAACCTACATAAACCCTGATTGCGGTTATGTTTTTAACACCAATAACGATCCGTTTAATGCTACCTGTGCCGAAAATAACAACCTGGATAAAAGCAAATATCCATCTTACATGGGTTTTGAGCCTGGAAACAACAGCCGTGCATTTCGTTTTATGGAATTGATCTCACAATACAATCAGGTTTCGCTGGATGATGTAAAGCGAATTAAATTTGACAAAAGCTATCCCGGTTGCGGAACATTTTTGGAGTCAGTAGATTACCTGAATTACCTTGACCCGAAAGATTACCCGGATATTTCTGAATTGATGGTGATGATGCGAAAATGGAATCGCAGCGTTGATAAGTCAGATGAAAACGCTACTATTTTCCTGCTAACATTTCAATATATATTTGACAAGCTGCATGTAAGCAATGAAACATTTGGAAGAACATTAGATGTGTCGGAAGACCTCTATGTAGAAGCAGTTCGTAAAACCAAAGAACACCTGATGACTTATTTTGGAAGATTGAATGTGAAGCTGGGCGATATACAACGTCACGTGCGCGGCACGGCTGATTATCCGCTGAGTGGTTTTCCTGATGCGCTATCAGCCAATTACAGCCAGCCGATTGAAGATGGGAAATTTAAACCGTATGTTGCCGACTCATACGTACAGTTTGTGCAATATAAAAAAGATGGCAGCATGGTGTTAGAAACGCTGCATCCGTTTGGTGCCAGTTCAAAACCCGATAGTAAGCATTATACCGACCAGATGGAAATTTATGCTAATCAGCAAACAAAAGCAATGACGCTGAATCGCGAAGAGATTTTTAAGAACGCGGAGAAGGTTTATCACCCGAAGTAGAATTAAGCCCACGCAATCATGGCAATGGAAACAATTGCCAGCGCAATACCCGCCCAGTTAAGCCGACTTAGTTTCTCACGAAAGATAAAGAAGGCTAACAATGCGCTTGCAGCAACAATCCCCATGTTATTAAGCGGGAAGACAACCGAACTTTCCACGCCTTCCATTCTCAGTGCTTTGAACAGGAAATAAAGTGAAGCATAGTTGGGTATTCCTAGAAGTATTCCCCACCAGATACTTTTAGTTTCAAACTTTGCTCTGCCGCTAAAAACAGTAAACAGCAAATGCAAAAGTCCTGCTGTTGCAGCAATCAGAAAAGTCAGCGAACAAAACAAATCAGCATCAGTTTCTGCGATGTAATATTTTTCATTGTATTTAAAATAAGTGTCTAAAAAGCCGCTGCCAATAAAAAGCACAACAGGAAGAAAGAGATACTTTTTCTCCACTTCATGTTTTTCCTTTTTGATGGATGCCATAATAATTGCCACACAAG
>CAMAVO010000186.1 GCA_945861685.1 Chitinophaga pinensis
TCTGTTTTTCCGCCTGAAAAAATTATTTAGCAGAAAGTCTAAAATAAAAGTTGTTCACAAGCGTTCTGTAAGTGACGAAGAATATAACCTGAAACGAAAAATAAGGCAGGAAGAAATAGATGAGATACTAGACAAGATTTCATCTTCGGGTTATGAAAGTCTGACTAAAAAAGAAAAAGAAATTCTGTTTAAAGCGAGTAATGAAAACAATTAAATGAAAAATCTGTCGCTGTTCAACAAGATTGTTTTTTTCTTCAACCTGCTCGCTGAATTCGCCTTGCTTCTCTCCTATCTTGCATCGTTTATAAGTCCTGAGAAGGCTTGGTATCTCGCATTTTTCGGACTGGCTTATCCGTTCATACTTATTATAAATGTACTGTTTGTGATTTACTGGGCGGTGCAAATTAAATTACAGTTTCTCGTTTCACTGATTACGATTGCAATCGGTTATCAATTTATTCTCGCGTCTTACAGTTTTGGAAACAAAGAGCAAACAACAGGCGAAAATGCAATCAAGGTTTTAAGTTACAACGTAAGGCTTTTTGACCTTTATAACTGGAGCGGAAACAAAGGGACGCGTGATAAAATAATGACATTGCTGAAAGAAGAAAAACCGCAAATACTATGTATTCAGGAATTTTTTCATGATAACACAGGCGACTTTCCAACTATCAATTCTGTTAAAGAAATTGATGGGATAAAAAGATATTATTTCCATGATTATGTAAGTATGAACGATACAGCCTGGTGGGGAATTGCATTATTTACTTCCTTTCCTATTGTTAACAAAGGCGTAATAGAATTTGAAAAAAGTCATGGCAACCTTTGTATTTATGTTGACCTGAAAATAAATGACGACACCATTCGTGTTTACAATGCTCACCTGCAATCTATAAAGTTCAAGCCCGAAGATTATCAGACAATGGAACAAATAGAAAACTATAAAAATGAAAATAACCTTTCGCTTATTTCAGGTAAACGAATTATCTGGCGGTTAAAAGAAGCTTTTGAAAAACGGGCAAAACAAGTTGATATAATTTTAGAACATGTTAAAGATTGTCCTTACGAAGTGTTGATTTGCGGTGATTTCAATGACACTCCTGCTTCATACACCTATCATAACTTAACCAAAGAACTTGATGATGCTTTCCTTAAAAGTGGCAATGGTTTCGGAAATACATACATCGGAAAAGCACCTTCTTTTCGTATTGACTATATCCTACACAGCCCGGCAATCACTTCATCAGGGTTCAGAGTTTTACCCGAAAAACTTTCTGACCATCACGCTGTGAGTTGTTTTATTGAATTGAATGATTAACCGATTATTTTTTTGATTTATTTCACACCATAAATTTAAAGACAAAAAACGTGAGCAAATTTGAAATAACCGGTGGTCTTCGTCTCAAAGGCGAATTAGTTCCGCAAGGCGCAAAAAATGAGGCATTGCAGGTTATCTGCGCGGTGTTACTTACTCCCGAAAAAGTTACTATCAGCAATATACCCGACATCAGGGATGTAAACAAACTGATTGAATTACTCGCTGCACTTGGCGTGAAAGTGGAGAAAACAGGACACGAAGAGTTTACTTTTCAGGCCGACAATGTGAATTTGGATTTCTTAAATTCAGATGATTTTAAAAAACTAGCTTCGGGTTTGCGTGGCTCTATAATGATTGTTGGTCCTTTGCTTGCGCGTTTTGGCAAGGGATATATTCCAAGTCCTGGCGGTGATAAGATAGGGCGCAGAAGATTAGATACTCACTTTATAGGGTTTCAAAATCTGGGCGCAAAATTTATTTATGATTCAGTTACAAAATTTTACAAAGTCGAATCAGATAAACTGAAAGGCTGCTACATGCTATTGGATGAAGCTTCGGTAACAGGAACAGCCAACATAGTAATGGCTGCTGTGATGGCAAAAGGAATCACTACTATTTATAATGCTGCTTGCGAGCCTTATATTCAACAACTTTGCAAAATGCTGAACAGTATGGGGGCTAAAATTTCAGGTATTGGTTCAAATATGCTTACTGTAGATGGCGTGGATTCAATGACTGGGTGCAAACATCGCCTTCTTCCCGATATGGTTGAAATAGGCAGTTTCATTGGTCTTGCAGCTATGACCCAAAGCGAAATCACCATAAAGAATGTGGGCTATGAACACCTCGGAATTATTCCTGACACATTCAAACGACTGGGAATAAAACTGGAGCGCAGAGGCGATGATATTTATATCCCTGCACAGGAACACTATGAGATTGACACGTTCATTGACGGCTCAATTTTAACTGTTGCCGATGCCATCTGGCCGGGCTTTACACCTGACTTGATTAGCATTGTTCTTGTGGTGGCAACTCAGGCAAAAGGCAGTGTTCTCATTCACCAGAAAATGTTTGAAAGCCGTTTATTCTTTGTGGATAAACTAATAGACATGGGGGCACAGATTATTCTATGTGACCCGCACCGTGCAACTGTTATAGGAATGGACAAAAAACATTCGTTGAAAGGTATTGAAATGACTTCGCCTGATATTCGTGCAGGAAATGCACTGTTGATTGCTGCACTTTCAGCAAAAGGAAAAAGCACTATTCACAACATTGAACAGATTGACCGCGGCTACCAGCATATTGATGAAAGACTGAATAAAATCGGGGCAAATATTGTAAGAATAGATTAAAACTTTTTTGGCAACATTATTGTTTAACTTTGCAAAACATAAAAAACTAAACATGAACAAATCACTTTTTATTTCTCTTATATCTCTTATTACTTTTCAAGTTGGGGCATTTGCTCAAACCGGAGTTACAGCAACTACTGCAGCTCCTAAAGTTGGAATTGGAATGGGCGACATTGCTCCCGAACTTAAATTCAAAAATCCTGAAGGTGTTGAAGTTGCCCTATCTTCATTAAAAGGCAAAATCGTTTTGATTGACTTTTGGGCTTCATGGTGCCGCCCTTGCCGTATGGAAAATCCTAATTTAGTTGCGGCTTACAACAAATATAAAGATGCAAACTTTACACGTGGAAAAGGCTTTACTATTTTTGGTGTTTCGCTTGACCAGAATGCACAAGCCTGGAAAAACGGTATTCAACAAGATGGTTTGATTTGGGACACACATGTAAGTGATTTAGCTGGTTGGAATTCTTCAGCTGCTGCTACTTATGGTGTTCGCGGTATTCCTACCAACTGGCTGATTGACGGCAAAGGAATTATTATCGGACAAAATCTTCGCGGACCAGCATTGGATCAGGCAATTGAGCAATACTTAGTTAAATAATCTAACAGATTTGCAATAAAAAAGTCTCGCCTTTGCGGGACTTTTTTATTTGGAAAATCGATCAAACGCATCTTTCTCCAACTGCGCCCTGTGATCGGGATGAGCAATTTGTATAAGTTCATGCATACGTTGTTTCATATTTTTTCCAAACAAATAAGCAATGCCATATTCTGTTACCACATAATGCACATGAGCACGTGTGGTAACTACACCTGCGCCCTGTTTCAGAAAAGGTACAATCTTGGACTGACCTTTTGAAGTAACGGAAGACATTGCAATAATTGGTTTTCCGCCTTCCGACAAAGCAGCGCCACGAATAAAATCCATTTGCCCGCCCACACCGGAATAGAGCGTAGTTCCTATTGAATCGGCACAAACCTGTCCTGTTAAATCAATTTCAATAGCACTGTTGATGGCAATCACTCCGGGATTGGTTCGGATAATACTTCCATCATTTACATAACCTGCTTCCAGAAAAGCAAACTGCGGGTTATCGTCCACAAAATCATAAAGCTGCCGAGTTCCTATTGCGAATGAGGTAGCAACTTTACCTCTGTGCTTTCTTTTAAACTTATTGGTGATAGCGCCTTTTTGCATCAAATGCATCACGCCATCTGAAAACATTTCGGTATGCACTCCAAGATCTTTATGGTTTCCGAGACATTCCAAAACTGCATCGGGAATTGTGCCAATGCCCATTTGCAAAGTGGCACGATCGTCAATCAGCGAGGCTACATTTTTACCGATTGTACGTTCGCAATCACTTACTTGTTTTCCATAATCAACCTCAGGTAAAGCTTCATTCACTTCAACCAGCGTATCAATTTCGCTGATATGAATAAGCCCGTCACCATGTGTGCGTGGCATCTGAGGATTTAGCTGCGCAATTACATGCTGCGCATTTTTTACCGCAGCTCGGGTAATATCAACCGAAACACCAAGTGAACAAAAACCGTGTTTATCCGGAGGCGAAACATGTATAAGCGCAACATCAAGCGGCAGAATATTTTTTTCAAACAGCAAATGAATTTCGCTAAGAAAAACAGGAATATAATCACCATTTGCACTGTTGACATTTTTGCGAATGGGAGCAGAAACAAATAATGCATTGAAATTAAAACTGTCTTTGTATTCGGGCTTATTTACACCCAATTCACCTAACACGCTGAGACAAACCAATTCAACATTTTTCAGTTCGTTTGCCCTGTTTTCCAAAGCATGTAATAAATTTACAGGAGTTGCGGCACTTCCCTGAACAAAAACCCGATGTCCTGATTGAATTACACTCACAGCTTCCTGTGCGTTTACCGTCTTTGTTTTCATTAAAAATGTGTTACTAATCAGCGCCAAATATACTTAGCAGTTTAAGTTATTGTTCGGCTTGGTTTGCTATTTTTGCGCCCTCCTAAAAATATCCCGCTGACAAATTGTCTTAAAACAAGCAATGGCAGGCTATTTGAATGGGGCAATTGCACAATTTTAATGCGAAAAACAAGATGACAACAGAAGAAAACAAGACAGAGATTCAGGAAAATGCCATGCCTGCCGGCAGGCAGGAAAACCTGCCTCAGGAAACTGGCGCTGAAGGGACTGAGGCAACGGAGCAGGAAAATATAAAACCAATTACCGAAGCGATTGAAAATATTGAGAAGCAACTCAATGCCAAAGTTGAAGAGTTGAATGATAAATATATCCGTCTTTATTCAGAGTTTGATAATTACCGCAAACGCACGCAAAAAGAGAAAATTGAACTTCACAAAACTGCAGGAGAAGATATCTTCAAAATTCTCCTGCCTGTTTTAGATGATTTTGAACGTGCAATGATTGCAATGAATGAAGCAAAGGATATCACTGCTGTAAAAGAAGGTGTAGAACTAATTTTCAATAAACTGAGAACTAATTTGCAACAAAAAGGACTGGCAGCAATGGAAAGCAAAGGTCAAAATTTTGATGCTGATATTCACGAAGCAATAACCAATATTCCCGCTCCAAGCGAAGATTTAAAAGGCAAAGTTGTTGAAGAACTTGAAAAAGGTTATTCGCTGAACGGGAAGGTTATTCGTTTCGCAAAAGTTATTGTAGGTAACTAAACATTATGGCAAAAAAAGATTTTTACGAAATTTTAGGCGTGCCCCGCAATGCGGATGAGGCTGAAATAAAAAAGGCTTACCGCAAAATGGCACTGAAATATCACCCTGATAAAAATCCGGGTGATAAGGCATCGGAAGACAAATTCAAGGAAGCTGCTGAAGCTTATGAAATTTTAAGTGACAAAGACAAACGCAGTCGCTACGACCAATTTGGCCATGCCGGAATGGGAAATAATGGTGGCGGACATGGCGGTTTCAGTGGTGGTGGAATGAACATGGAAGATATTTTCAGCCAGTTTGGTGACATTTTCGGGAGCGGCAGTTTTGGTGGCGGTTTTGGAAGAGGCTCTGGTGGCGGTGGAAGAAGAGTAAACCGTGGCACCAATCTTCGTGTTAAGGTGAAACTTAATCTTGAGGAAATTGCTAACGGAGCTCAGAAAAAAATAAAGGTTAATAAATACATTTCGTGTACTGGCTGCAAAGGAACTGGCGCTGAAAATGCTTCAGGGTTTTCAAATTGCACTACCTGTCACGGTTCAGGACAAGTTACAAGAGTAACAGATACTATTCTGGGAAGAATGCAAACGACTACAACCTGTCCTCATTGCGGTGGTGAAGGAAAAACCATCAAAAACAAATGCAACACTTGTTTTGGTGACGGCATTGTGAAGGGCGATGAAGTAATTGAAATAAATATTCCGGCAGGTGTGAGTGATGAAATGCAGCTTTCCATGAATGGAAAAGGTAATGCAGCTGCTCGTGGCGGAATTGCAGGTGATTTAATTATCGCC
>CAMAVO010000187.1 GCA_945861685.1 Chitinophaga pinensis
AAAGGTAAAGGCAGCTATTATCAGCAATAATTCAACTTTCTTAATCATGCAGGTCTTATTTTTTTGATAAAGATAATCATGTTTTCTCTTTCAAGTAAAACAACTATTCCCGAAGCGACAAACACTGCCAGCGCCATAAAAAATAGTTTGCCTCCATCGCCCATAACATCTATTCCTAATATAGTGAGGTGAAAAAAAATGGCACCGCTCATTAATCCCATTCCCATTAAGCCACCCATCCAGCGCAGAGCAGGAATAAATAACAATACCGATGCAATGAGTTCTCCAATGCCGATACCAATTCTTCCATAAGGCTCCATGCCAACGGTGGTAAAAATATAAACCGATTCAGGCGAAGCACTGAATTTAAAATACAGTGTTTGCAACATAATAATAGCCGCTGTGATTTGTGCAATCCACAGGACGATGGTGGTGGTTTTATTCATTTTGTTTGAGCTATAATTTTGTCCCAGTTTTGGTCGGCTTTCGTTTTGTAAGCAGGTTCACTTTTATTCCAGTCGGTAAGGGTGTTGTTGAAATAAAAATTGTAAAACAGGTTTGTTTTCCCGTCAATGATCTTAAATGTTTTAGGATCTACTTCTACTTTCTTTCCTGCATAATTCATGGCATAGGCACACCAGCCGCCATAGGCTGGCTCATATTTTTCGGGATTGGCAATAAATAGTTTTTTGTTGCCCTCATTTGCAAAGCGATAGGTAATGCCTTTGTATGAGTTGCTGAATTCCGGTTTCCCTTCTTTTGCTTTTTGTTCGGTTATGTAAGCCACAGGGTCATAACCTTCAATGGCTAAACCGGTTTTGCTGATGTTAAAATGTTGTTTGCGTACTTGCTCTGTTTGAGCCTGAGCATAACTAACTGCAAGCAGCAAAATAACACTGTAAGTTAAAAGTTGCTTTTTCATTGAAGCACTATTTTTTGAGTTTGCACACCCGATGCAGTTTGCAACTGAATAAAATAAATTCCTTTCGCATTATTTTCAAGCGACACCTGAAGCTTGTCAATGCTTAAGCGTTTTAGTTGTGGTTTTATTTTTTTTCCGTTCAGGTCAAACAGCAACAAATCGGTTTCTGAAATTCCGGGATGGCCAACAATAAAATTACCGGCAGCAGGATTAGGATAAACGGTCAGTTCATTTTCGGGCAAAGCATTGTTATAAACAGAGGTAACAACCTGAGGAGTGGTAAATGCAGCCTGATAAATTTCTTTGGTAGTTTCATTTTGCACAAAAGCTACTACGCGCAACTCATCTTCCGATTTAATACGTGATAAATTCCAGGAGAGGGTGATGGTATCCTTACCGTTGAGCGCTGTATTTTGCAGTGCACTGCCGTTTGCATCGGGCATCATTTTGCGCATAACATAATGGTATTGTGTTTCGCTGTTGCTGCCGGGCGATGCAGCGAAGGAACTTTTTAAAACCGTTTCTTCTACCACGGCAATGTGTGCCTTCAAAGTCTGTCCTGTATTATTTACAAGCGATTGAAATGCAAAGGAAACATTCAGCATGTTGTTATCAAGCGAGGCATAAACGGGAGTGATACTATATTGCGGGGCTACCTGTGCGCGGGTGCTGATGGTGGTGCTCATATTGGGCAAAAAATTGGGTGTTGAACTGTTGTATTGATTTCCCTCAAAAACAGCGGAAGGCGAATAGGAGATGCCGTAATAGGCAACACGTGCATTAACGTCAACCGGATTATCGTGATACATGGAATCATTGGTGTACGGAAAATTGGTGTGGTAAACAATGGCAATGGTGTTGGACGGATTATTCATCACATAATTGGTTACCTGCGGTGTATTGGTAGCACAGGGCGGGCAACTGGAGTTGCTGAAAAGTTCAACCAGCACTGTGCGTTGCGCAAAAGCTGTGTTAATACTTAAAGCCAGAAAAAGAATAAGTTTTGTTTTCATGTTTTATAGTTTTATGCAAATGAACATATAATAGTCAGCAGTCTTTGTCGGGCGGCTGACAAATTCAAGCATTTTTTTATCTGTTAGTATAAACTAACAAAGAGAAAGAAGCACGTTAAGTTAAATCCCTCTCTTTTTCAATTCACTTCGTATGTCATCCAGTGAATGATACAATTGCTCAAACGAGTCAATAACAAAATACTTGTCCTGCAAAATATCGGTGCGGTATTGGGTATCGAAAATTTTTGAAATATTGAAATCGGATTTGGTGGTTGTGTCACTCAAACAATTGATGGTTTCGCCTTTTGAGGATATAACACCTGCACCATAAATTTTAAGTGCACCCTCTTCGCGTATCAGGCCGAACTCAATGGTAAACCAATAAACGCGGCCAAGCAGTTCTATCACTTCGGGATTAGTTAAATGTTCAAGCGCTATCTCGCTTATGCCTTTAAAAAAGTTGCAGTATTGCTGATTGCTGAGCAAAGGAACATGCGCAAACACATCGTGAAACATGTCGGGCTCTTCCAGGTAATCCAGTTGATCCATACTGCGCAGCCAGCAGGTAGCCGTAAATTTTTTCTGCGACAGAAATTCAAAAAACTCTTTTTGCGCACTGATGTTTGGAACTGTTTGCAAACTCCATCCGGTTGAAGAACTCAGAATATTTTCAATCTCCTTAAAATCAGGAATGGCATTGGCGTTGAATTTTATAGTATCAATTGCGCTCAGATATTCTTTGCACACCAGTGGCTTTAATAATTCCATCTGGCGCTCATACAAGGTGTGCCACACTTTGAAATCTTCAGGAGTATAATCGCTGTAAACCTGTTTTAGGGGGCGCTGTTTTGGTGATGAAATCATTTTGCAAGTTTAGTGGAAATCCCGAGAACTATCGGGACAGCATGAGGGTAGGCAGTGCGTCACCCTGAATTTATTTCAGGGTCTTGTTGTTGAGAGGAGAGATGCTGAAACAAGTTCAGCATGACGGGAGAACAAGTTCAGCATGAGGGTAGGTAGTGCGTCACCCTGAATTTATTTCAGGGTCTTGAAGTTGGGCAGAGATGCTGAATCCACCTTAGGCGGACAGCATGACGGGGCTACCAACACACCATGCTCACCGCTTCGCTCAACGGGCCAACACCTTTGGAGTTTACCGCATAGAAATAAAAGTAGTAAGTAACATCGTGTGTTAGATTTTGAAAATGCTTTACACGCTTAACAGTAAAATCTAACTGAAAGCTGGAAGGGCTGCCAGGCGCAGGTGTGGGACCTGCTGGGGGGCCGGGAGTTGGTTGAGCCCCGCTTACCCACACTATCCTTCCGTTACCGTTTATCACTACCCAGTCGGGCAGGGGAGCACCTTCTACCATGATGCAGCCATAATGCTTTGCACCTTCTACAATAGAACTCGAAGCAATCAGCTCACCGGCTATCCCTCTTTTAACTGTAACCACTCCCTGACCGGGGATGTTGGTTTCGCCCCTTTCTTTGGTGGGCTCAAAGCCTGCCAGAATAATAACAGCAGCATCACCTTCTGCTACTTTATCTGTTTCGGGTGATAGCAGGTCCAGTGCATCTATCAATGCATCTTTAGCTATTAGGTAAGGTCCTTTCTGGTCTTCACCGCCATTTTCATAGTCAGAGCGCTTGTCTTCATAATCATCTATCAATGCCTGAAAAACAGCCACGGTTAAAGGCAGAACAGTAAAAGGCGGGTTATTGCCATAATAGCCGGTTACCACACCATCTGCGAAGGTTTTTAATTCGGTGCCGTACATTCTGCGGTAGTCTTTGTTACAGTGTATCATGTTTTGGTTTTAAAGGGTTAAATGATTTTGAGGATTATCTTTTAGGTATAAAAAGTTGGGTAAAGGATTTTGCTAAACAGCTTAAAAGCTTAACTAACTAAGTATTTGGTTTCACTAACCGGTTAATCCGTTTTACTAACTGATTAAATCGTTTCACTAACTGGTTAATCCGTTTTACTAATTAGTTAATTGGTTTCACTAAAGGTTAATTCGATTTTGTTAAGTAGTTAATCCGTTTCACTAACTAATTAGTTGATTTCACTAACTGGTTTTTCGTTTTTACTAAAGGTTAAATCCGTTTTGCTAACTGGTTAATCGGTTTTACTAAGTGGTTATTTCGTTTCACTAATTAGTTAACCCGTTTTACTAACCGGTTAAATCGTTTTACTAATTAGTTAATCAGTTTTACTAACTGGTTATTCCGTTTTACTAACTGCTTAATCCGTTTTACTAACTGGTTAAACGGTTTCACTAACTGGTTAAACGGTTTTACTAACTGGTTTGGCTTTTTCTGTATTCAAAGAACTATTAACGCTGCCAAAAACAGAGGGCTTACTGCGTTTTGCGGAGGCAATACTATGCTGCTTTAGCAAAAAACAACATCGCCTGTAGCCTATGTTATGAAATGTGATGTGCTAATTATATTTGTTATATCTTTTTAATAACAACATGGCAGAAAAAGAACCAAGCCTTGGAAAAATAATGAAGGAGATGCGCTTAAGCCTAAACATGACACATGAGCAGGTGAGAGAAAAAACAGGCTATAGTCTTTCAACCATCAGCGAGCTGGAAAATGATAAAGGTTTTCCTAAATATTATACGGTCTCAGACCTGGCCGAATGCTACGGACGCCCTATTGCTTTTCTAACAATAAAACCGGATAGTGTATTTAAAGATGCAAAGCCTGCCTTGAATGGCAAATGCCTGCCTTGTGAGGGATTTGTTGTTAAACGACTTAGGTATTAGCGTTGCAGTAACTTGTTTTTATAAAAAATAGTTTTACTATTGCTAACGAAGTGAGCGCAGTTGGAGATGGGGTAAAATGGTGTTGAGATGAGGGGCTCGCATAAAGGAAAGAATAATTTGAAAAGAATAATGGTAGGATGCCGTGTTAATAAGAGCGTAGCGAGCCGCTACGCTGAACGGGGTATTTGAATATTATAAGATGAAAAATCAGAAAAATTCAGAAAACATAAAAACTAAAACGGTTTATGTAGTCATTGCTGAGATGGAAAGAGATGGCTGTATTTTCGGCACTTATTCGTCTTTAGAAAAAGCTAATGCTGCAGTTGACTTCATCTATTCTTTTGAAAGCCCTTTTAGGTATGAAACAATTTTCACTAATAACTATTTTGCAAACTACAGAAAATATAAAATTAAGGGTGAAATATGTGGTGGGTATTACAGTAAGTATATAGTTATAGGAAGTAATTTATCTGCCTACATTATTGACACTACAAATAGCGAAACTTTAATTGAAAATTTTATCAATGAGAGAGAATTTCCATCTATGCTATTTCTTGAGGATTAATTAATTTTAAGAACACAGAAAATATAAGAAGATCATAACATTAAATCGGTGGCTAATTGTTCAAATTATTATCTACAATATATTTTTATCACTTCATAAGATTCATAACTTCCTAATTCACCTGCTTTACTTAAGTCTAGGCAACCACTATTTTTATCCCCTATCGCTATCTTTGCAAGTCCTCGATGATGATATGCATTTTGGTATTTCGGATTAAATTCAATAGCTTTATTGAAGTCCTGAATAGCTCCACGATTATCTTCTAACAAAAACTTTGCATACCCGCGATTATGATATGCATCCCCATTATTCGGGTTAAGTTCAATCACTATACTAAAGAATAAATTTTTCAAAGGGGAATGAAATATATGAAATTCATTCCCCTTTTTTAATTAAAGTTGTGCATAGCTTAGTCGTTAAGCATAGCTTAGTCGTTAGGCGTAGCATCTCGCTACGTTTTTATTATCAAGGCACTCGCTCGGCTGAGTATTCAACCACAAATAATTTATTAAATGAAAAAACTAATAATCATATTATTTGCTTTGCCAATGCTGGCAAATGCACAGGATACTCTTATAACTGTGCTTGGTGATACAATTGTCTGTGAGATAAAAATGATTACACCTCAAATTGTTTCTTATACATCAATAGATGGAGATAGAATTATTGAAGCCATAAACATTAAAAAGAAAATAGTTAACGGTAGCCCTATGCTTATTGGTGAAGATAACAAGGCGGCAGGCTATTACAAAAAGGAAAGTGAAATACACCTTGCAGGAATTGAATTGCAACAAGCGGCTCAAACATGGTATGGTGGTTTTGTTATTTCACTT
>CAMAVO010000188.1 GCA_945861685.1 Chitinophaga pinensis
ACAATCGCTTCATCACTGGACGTATCTACTTCACCTTTCAGAGTTATTGTATAAGGATTTACCCTTATATCCGGAGAAGTTCCTTTTACTTGAGTACTTACTAAACGAAACATTGCAACAGCCATTTGTTCAAGTTTGTTAAGGTTAACAGCCACCTGTTTCATCAAATCTTTAGATTCCATATCAACAGTTATTGCCGACTGAAATTCACGCAACATAGCAAGGTCAAAAGGGTCAATGTATCGGTGTTCAAAAATTCTATTTTCGTAGGGCAGCCATTCCAGAAAGAAGTCCTGCATACGTTTATGAAGGTCTGCAAACTTGCGCCCTAAACCTTTTTCAGATGCAAATAACTCACGCAGTAATTTTAAATCTGTAAAGGCATTATTTACAAACAATACACAAGGAATAGCCCAGTAAACAGCCCAATCCCAGAAAATTTTCATGACCATAATCTGTGCGTTGCCCATCAGCTTATATTTCTCCTGGTAAATAGGTAGAAAGCTGTCAACCCAGGCCAGATGGGCTTGTTCATAAATCTGCGCTCGCAGAGCAATGTCTTCACCGGCAAGGTCACGCAAAATCAAATCGCCAAGCCAGGTATTATTCAATGAAATAAAATCGCTTCCTGGTGAATAGAACGGATCAAGAAAAGCTCCCGATTCACCTGTCACTGCCCAACGATCGGCAGAATAAATACGCTGTGTATGATGTGCAAAATGTTTCAGAATTCTGAAATCAAGCAAGCCCTCTCCCCTACCCAACGGTTCCAACATTTTGTAGGCAAGCGGCTCATTCACTCTCATCCACTCTACTGATTTTTCGTAGGTATTGAACGTTTCAAAGGGATGAATGTCGGGATCGGCAACAATACCAATACTGGTATTTTTTGTGCCCAGCGGAATAACCCACAACCAATAACCTTTATCCAAAAAGTGAACGGTACTCAGGTAACGCAAATTAGGTTCGAGATAATTTTTCCATTCTTTATTATCACTCCACTCATCAATATCTATAACACCTTTCAAACGCCACCATGATGTATTGATATGATGTTCCATCGGTTTCTGAAATTGCAGTTTGCGTTTTAAAATACTTCCTCTTCCCGAAGCGTCTGCAACCCAACGGCACGAAACAGTTTCTTCAACTCCATCTTTTATATAACTGACTTTGTGAGTGCGGTCTGCCGACTGCGGACCATTTACCAACTCCACATTACTAACCTTAGCTCCCAGCAAATAATCTGAACCTTTCTCCTGTGTAAGTTTTGTCATGTAGTTTTCCAGTGTTCCGCGGTCTAACTGGTGACTTGGAACAGGCAAGCGATAGCGAGGCCCTAATTCAACTCGACTTGCAATATCTTCCTTAGTATGTGATTTAAAAAAGAAACGCAAACCATGTTTTGGCAATTCGTGTTCTTCCAGATATCCTTTTAAATCCAGCACTTCACGCAGATAATGACTCGCAAGTTCAACGGTTGACTCACCTACTTTATGCGCAGCAAGTGGTGCTGCTGTATCTCTGCGCTCAAGCAACAAGATTGAAATATCCGGCTTTGCATTTTTTAGTTGAATGGAAAGTGTGAGACCTGCAAGTCCGCCACCCAAAATAACAACATCGTATTTTTTCTGCATATTTTTCTTTACTTAGACTGCAAAAATAAATAAAGGAATTACAGACAGTCTAAGAATTATGTGACAACAGTCAAATAAAAATATTGTTTACTTTGCATTGATGAAAAAGATAGTCAGTCATTTTTACAGCGAGAAACTGATATTGGCAGGCATCCTGCTTAATACCTTTGTTATTTATCTGCATTCATTTGATTCGCTGTCAGCTTATTTTCCATTATTCATTTGGACTGACCACGCCTTTACTATTTATTTCCTTTGCGAGCTGCTTGTTAAAATTCTTTTTTCACAACAGGGAACTTTCCGCAATTTTTCTGTTGGCATAAAAGAATACTTTAAAGATTCGTGGCATTATGTTGACTTTATTGCTATTTCCTGTTCTGTGCCTTCGCTGTTGCTGGCTTTTAGTACGCACGGTGTTTTCATTGAATTTTTTGTGGTATTCCGTGCGCTGAGAATTTTTAAGCTCGTTCGCGTTATTGAGTTTATTCCAAACGCCAATGAAATTGCACGCAGCGTATTTAAAGCGCTTCGCTCCGTATCGTTTATACTGATTTCATTCCTTATTTACACCACCATTATTTCACTTATCAATGTCAGTCTCTTCAAACACAATTCACCCAAATATTTCTCCAATGGTTTTGAAAGTTTTTTCTCTACATTCATTGTATTTTCGGGTGATGGCTTTTTTGATGTAACTACAAACATTGTTGCTCATGCCAGCCCTCTGAAAGGATTTTTCACCATGATTTATTTTGCTGCAATTATTCTGTTCGGAAGCATTCTTGGTCTTTCACTGATTAACTCCATTTTTATTGATGAGATGAACCGCGAAAGCAGAACAACTCTGGAGAAAGGATTAAAAGACATCGGCAAAATGCACGACACTGTTATTTCGCTTGAAGAAAAAATTCTGGATTTGGAAAAGAAAAACAACGAACTTCTTCAGGAAATAAGAAACAAGCAGCGGAATTAATTTCTCAGAACAATAAATACACATACGTGTTATTAAGTCGTAATAATCAGCATTCTAGAAAGCATTAATAACAAAGGTGAAAAAAGTGACTATTGCTAAACCAAAAACATCTGCTATTTTTGCGCTCCCTGTTAAAAAACTGCCCGGAAATTGAGTAAGGAAGTCTATATAACCCGTTTAGCCAAATTTTTACCTAACAGCCCCGTTTCAAATGATGAAATGGAAGGCATTTTGGGCATGATTGACGGCAAACCTTCACGCGGAAGACGAATTGTATTGCGTAACAACGGAATTAAAACCCGCTACTACGCCTTAGATAAAAACGGCAACATTACACACAACAATGCCGGGCTTACAGCAGAAGCAGTAAAAGGTTTATTCCTGCCTGCCGGCAGGCATGGCGGGAAAGATTTCAATCCTGCCGACATGCAACTACTTGCCTGTGGTACTACTTCTCCTGATCAGTTATTGCCATCGCATGGCTCGATGGTGCATGGTGAATTAGCAAGCCCTGTTGCAGAAGTTGTTACCTTTTCAGGTGCTTGTTGTGCAGGAATGCATGCTATGAAATACGCTTATATGTCGGTTCTTTCAGGCGGAAACAATGCCGTGTGCGCAGGTTCTGAACAAACATCATCGTGGATGCTGGCTCGTAACTTTGAGGAAGAAACCCGCAGTCATCGCGAATTAGATGAACTGCCTGTACTTGCTTTTGAAAAAGATTTTTTACGTTGGATGCTTTCTGATGGTGCAGGTGCTGCTTTACTGCAGAACAAACCTGCCGAAGATGGTTTATCATTCAAAATAGAATGGATGGAATTATTCTCGTTTGCAGGCGAGCTGGAAACCTGCATGTATGCGGGTGCTGATAAAAAAGAAGACGGAAGCCTGAAAGGCTGGAAAGAATACGAAGAACATGAATGGTTGGATAAATCTATTTTCTCTCTGAAGCAGGATGTGAAAATGCTGGACAAATTCATAGTTACCATTGGTGTGAAAAAACTGGCCGAAACGCTAAAAAAACACAACATCAGTTCTTCTGAAATTGATTTTGTATTACCTCATATCTCATCTGAGTTCTTCCGCAAAAAAATGATGGACGAAATGGCCGCCAGCGAAATTCCTTTCCCAGAAGAAAAATGGTTTACAAACCTTGTACAGGTAGGCAATATTGGCGCTGCTTCTATCTTTCTTATGTTGGAAGAATTACACAAATCTGACAAACTGAAAAAAGGACAAAAAATTCTTTTACTGGTTCCTGAAAGCGCTCGGTTCTCCTATGCATTTTCGCTATTAACTGTTGTATAACATGCAAGCGATTGCAGAAGCAGAACAACTCCTGAAATTTATTCCTCAACGGTCACCTATGGTGATGATTGACAAACTCCTTTTTTCTGATACAGAAAAATGTATTACAAGTCTGCATATAACTGAAGAAAATATTTTCTGTAATGATGGCTTATTCCGCGAGCCGGGATTGATTGAAAATATGGCACAAACTTCAGCTGTGCAAGCAGGTTACAATTCAAGTTTAAAATCAGAACAAGGCAAGTACAAAGAAGCACCCATCGGTTTTATCGGTGCAATAAAAGATTTAAAAATCCATTTTCTACCTGCTGTTAATTCAGAAATAGTAACAGAAATTAAAGTAACTCACCAGATTTTTGACGCCACTGTTGTAAATGCTTCTGTAAGCAGCAACGGAGAAAAAGCGGCTGAATGTGAGCTTAAAATTTTTATCAAAAAGTAGAAAATATTTTGATTTTATTATTTCATCTCTATATTTGCTCCCCCAACGATTAAATAATGCATTTTACTACGCCCAACTTTCTTTTGTTTGCCAATGCTCCTGAAAGCCCTATGGTTGTAGGGGGGGGGCAAAATCCTCTTCTAAGCGCTCAAAATAAATTATGCGAGACCCTTCGAATCGGAAGGGTTGAAATTGCTTACAACTCATCTAATAGCTTAGATCAGACCACTATTTCTTTTCTTGGCAGCACTATTTGTATTCACAACAGTGCAACTTCTTTTCTTCATAGCACTATTTGTATTCTTAGGAGTGCTATTTCTTTTCTCCACAGCACTATTTCTATTCTTAGGAGTGCTATAAGTATTCTCCATAGCACTATTTCTATTCCTAAGAGTGGAATATCTATTCTTCACAGCACTATTAGTAATACAAATAGTGGTATTTCTATAAAATATAGCACTATTTCAATTCCTAATACTTACACAAATATCTAATAATCAACAATTAACAACAAAAACCAAGAAATCATGACAGACTACATTCAAAAAATGATTACAGCCTTTACAAGCCGTAAAGCTGGTATGACAAACAATGCAGCCCTATGGATGGGGCAACCCGTAACAACCCTTGATGTTGACGGGCACATTACCGCTCTGCAAACACTTGACAACGAAATTGAAACTGCAAAAGACCTTTTGCAACAAAAACGAGCAGATGCAAGGGAAGCGGTAACCGACAAGCAGGAAAACCTTGATCAGGTTGATAACCTTGCGCGGGGTATCCACGCAAATAACGCTACAAAACTGAATGAATATGATATTAAGCCGCGCAAAGAGCCTGTAGCCACAGAAGTACCGGCAAAAGCTATAATTTTAAGCATTACCGATGATGATGACGGCATAGGCTTTAAAATTTCATTGCAAAGCCAAGGTAAAAATGTGAGCACATGGGAGGTGCAGCGCGGTGAAATTGTGCCGGCTACCAACCCGGGCGGTGGTATGCCAATGCCCGGACCGGGAACACCGGCAAGCGGAGCAGCAACAGTTTTGCAACCGCCATATCCTTTTTTACGCACCACCAAAAAACTACTGTTTGTGGATGATGATGTAACAGCAGGTGTGCGTTATTTCTACCGTGTGCGTGGTGTAAACAGCAAAGGTGCGGGTGAGTGGAGCGAGCCAGTGAGTGCGGTGCAGTAAGCTTTATAATCCCCTCTTCTGAAATAGGAAGAGGGGATTTTTTATGAAACGAAACCTGAAAACTAAAATGAAAAAACTGGTAACAATTTTACTGATTTGTTTTGCAATTACTGCAGTTGCACAATCTACGCAGGTAAACAATTCAAGAGATAGTTTGGCTAATACAGAAAACAATAAAATTATTGCTACCACTGATACTTTAGAAAAAGTTGAAAACACAGCGACTAACCCACTCTTACCTTTATCAATTATGAGGCAATCCCCTCAAACATCCCATGATAATAAATGGCAAATAGGTCCTAATAACTATCAAGGTTTTAAATATAATAAAAATGATAAAGTTGTTCCGTTAGGATCAATCATACAGGGAGCTATTGCGCATTGAAGGATAATTTACCAATAACAAAACCCCGAAAGCTGAAAAGGGAAACAAAGTGTAGGCGAAAAAAAATATTAT
>CAMAVO010000189.1 GCA_945861685.1 Chitinophaga pinensis
CGCAATAAACCCGGTAGTCCATGCTGCCTGAAAATTAAAGCCACCGGTAATGCCATCAATATCCAGCACCTCACCGGCAAAATATATTCCGGGGCAAACAAGGCTTTGCATGGTTTGCGGATTTACATCGGCAAGGGTTACTCCGCCACAGGTAACAAACTCTTCTTTAAAAGTGGTTTTGCCTTTTACCTCCAACTCATGATTAGTAAGGTAATTAATCAAACGGTTGCGGTTTTCTTTTTTTAGTTCGCTCCAGCGGGTTTCTTCGCTTATGCCTGATTTATCTAACAGATACTGCCACAGGCGGGCAGGTATATCAAAGGGTTTGGTGTTGCTTATTTTTTTCAGGTTAGCTGTTTGCTGTTCATCCGCCATTTTTGCGCGCGCTTCTTCTTCGTTCAGTTGTCCCAGCCAGTTTACATGGGCTTTAAAATTATAATGCTGTTCACTAAGTACCCTGGCCCCAACAGCCGAAAGTTTTAAAACAGCAGGCCCGCTTAATCCCCAATGTGTAATCAGCACCGGGCCCTGTTGTTTCAGTTTTGTTTTTTCAATCCATACCGTTGCATTTTCTACCGCCACACCCATCAGCGAAGTAATATCGTTATTGGGAATATTAAATGTAAACAGCGATGGAACGGGCGGTTCAATGCGATGACCGAGATTTTTAAGCCACAGAAAACCTTCGGGTTTAGGGGAACCTCCTGTGGCAATAATTACTTTGTTAACCTTCTTCTCGTTATCACCCGTAAATTTTAGAGTAAACCCCGCTCCTGCTTTTTCAATAGCGGTTACAGATGCTCCTGTTTTTACCCAAACACCTAATTTTTCGGCCTCTGCAACAAGACAATCAATAATACTTTGCGAAGTATCTGTTAAGGGAAACATGCGCCCGTCAGCTTCTGTTTTCAGTTTTACCCCGCGGATTTCAAACCATTTTACAGTATCGTTGGTATTGAAGTGCTCAAACGATTTGCGCAAAAATTTTTCGCCCCTCGGATAGTTCTTCACCAGTTGCGAAACCGTGAAGCAGGCATGTGTAACATTGCACCTTCCCCCACCCGAAACCTTTACTTTGGCAAGCAGCTTTTCAGATTTTTCGTACAACACTACTCTGGCATCTGGGTGATGGTGTTTGCACGAAATGGCTGCAAAAAAACCCGCTGCTCCCCCACCCAATACTGCTACTTCCATTAATATACTTCTTTGATTTTATAAACCTGCCCGTTAAATTCCATTTGCTCACCGGCACTTAAACCCAGCAGCTTCTGCCCTATTGGCGAAACGTGTGAAAGCACAAAAACAGTAGTTCCATCTATTTCTGTTTTACCTGCCGCAACAGCAATATAAAACGTGTTTTTATCCGTTACAACAATGCTTCCTGCAATAGCTTTAGCTGAATTCAATTCAGGATTTATTTTCAGCAATGCGTTTTTCAGTTCACGTGCTTCGTGCAATTGCTTGCGGGCATTTTCCTGATCTATCTGCGCCATGGCTCTGCCCGTTTCGTGCTTATCGCCTGCGCTGCTTTTATCCTCGCTGTTGCCTGCTTCGGTAGCGGAATCCAGCGCAACCTGTGCATGGCTTATCCGCTGTTCTACAAATTGCAAACACAGTTGGTAAAGGCTTTTTTTATCGGGATGCTTCATTAAAATGAATTGGGGCTGCAAGTTAGTTTTTATGCCCTCAGCACTGATTTTTTACTCTAAAATCCTTTCTGTTTGATAAAACAGCAGTATAAACTTCATTTTTTATCATTGATTTTCAATTGATTACTTATTTTGTTTAACTTATTTATATTTTCTTTAAACAAAATAAAACACAGCGATGTTATATGTCCATGTTAAACCAATTAAAATCCTACAAAATGAAAAACAAATTCTTATCTTTAGTAACGACCGGATTATTCGGTATCACCTCGGTCTTCGCGCAAAATGCGCGTGTACAAGTGATACACAACTCAGCAGATGCAGCAGCCTCTACTGTTGACGTTTATGTAAACGGCTTATTAGCAATTGATAACTTTGCATTCCGCACTGCAAGTCCTTTTATTAACGTTACTGCAGGAGCAACCGCAGTAGCTATTGCACCGGCAAACAGCATAAATGTTAGCCAGGCAATTCAAACGTTTAATTACACCCTTACCGCAAACACAAAATATGTGATTGTTGCAAACGGTATTTTAAGTCCATCAGGTTACTCACCTGCTACTCCTTTTAACCTATATGTAAGCGCAATAGGTCAGGAAACAGCAAACATGATGGGAAATACCGATCTAATGGTATTCCACGGTTCTACTGATGCACCAACTGTATCAGTATGGGAAACAAGTGTACCTGCAGGACAGTTATTCAACAATTTCACCTATGGTGATTTTGAAGGATATCTTGAATTACCTACTTCAGATTATGTAATTGAAGTGCGCGATAATGCAGGAACTACAACTGTAAAATCGTACGATGCTCCTTTGGCAACATTAGGTTTACAAGGCGCAGCAGCAGTAGTTGTTGCTTCAGGTTTCTTAAACCCTGCTAACAACAGCAACGGTCCAGCTTTCGGATTATGGGTTGCTTTGCCAGGCGGTGGTCCATTAGTTCAATTGCCTGAATCAACTGCCGAAATCCAGGTGATACATAACTCAGCAGATGCTGCAGCAGCAACTGTTGACGTATATCTTGGAAGTGATTTAGTACTTGACAATTTTGCTTTCCGCACAGCTACTCAGTTTGTTGAGGTTCCTGCAGGTGTTGAAATTGAAGTCTCTATTGCTCCGGCAAACAGCACATCAGTTGGTGATGCAATTGCAACATTCCCTTACTCATTGGCTTCAGGTGAAAAATACATCATCGTTGCAAACGGTATTGTAAGCCCAACAGGTTATTCACCTGCAACTCCTTTTGATTTATATGTATACCCAATGGGTCAGGATGCAGCTGCAAGTTCAGGAAACACAGATGTTCTGGTGTTTCACGGATCAACAGATGCACCAACTGTATCAGTATGGGAAACAGGTGTTGGTGCAGGTGAGTTATTCAACGATTTCACTTATGGTGATTTTGAAGGATACTTAGAATTACCAACTGCTGATTATGTAATTGAAGTGCGTGACAATGCAGGAACTACAACTGTAAAATCGTACGATGCTCCTTTGGCTACCTTAGGTTTGCAAAATGCAGCAGCAGTAGTTTTAGCTTCAGGTTTCTTAAACCCTGCTAACAACAGCAACGGTGCAGCTTTCGGATTATGGGTTGCTTTACCAAGCGGAGGGAATTTAATTCCACTGCCTGAATCAGTTGCCCAAATTCAAGTGATACACAACTCAGCAGACGCTGCTGCGGCAACTGTTGACGTTTATCTTGGAAGTGATTTAGTGCTTGACAATTTTGCTTTCCGCACAGCTACTCCGTTTGTTGAAGTACCTGCAGGTGTTGAAATTGAAGTGTCAATAGCAGGATCAAACAGCACATCAGTTGGTGATGCAATTGCAACATTCCCTTACTCATTAGCTTCAGGTGAAAAATACATCATCGTAGCAAACGGTATTGTAAGCCC
Source organism: Chitinophaga pinensis (assembly GCA_945861685.1). Lineage (GTDB taxonomy): Bacteria > Bacteroidota > Bacteroidia > SXHM01 > SXHM01 > SXHM01. Next base: position 3,553 of record CAMAVO010000189.1, read on the forward strand.
AACAGGTTATTCACCTGCTACTCCATTTGATTTATATGTATATCCAATGGCTCAAGATGCAGCTGCTGTATCAACAAACACAGATGTATTGGTATTCCATGGTTCAACAGATGCACCAACTGTATCAGTTTGGGAAACAGCTGTACCGGCAGGAGAATTATTTAACGATTTTACCTATGGTGATTTTGAAGGATATCTTGAATTACCAACTGCTGATTATGTAGTAGAAGTAAGAGACAACGCAGGAACCACTCCGGTTGCTGCTTACCAGGCTCCGCTTTCAACACTTAATCTTGACGGTCAAGCTTTAGTTGTTCTTGCATCAGGTTTCTTTAACCCTGCAAACAACAGCGGTGGTGCAGCTTTCGGATTATGGGCTGCATTAAGCACAGGTGGTGATTTAGTAGAATTGCCAGCTGCAAGCTTAACAGGAGTTGAAGAAAACGCTTCTATCATTGGATTGAATATCTATCCAAATCCTGCTCAGAGTGTATTGAACATCAATTTCAGTACTGAAGAAACTTCTGATGTAACTGTTAATGTTATCAACGTTAATGGCTCACTGGTTCAGACAACTTCATTAAACAATGTAAACGCTGGAAACCGCGTAATGACAATTTCTACAGAAGATTTAGCTGCAGGTATTTACAATCTTAACGTTGTAACATCTGCCGGAATTGAAACGAGAAATTTTGTAGTGGTTAAATAAAGTGCTCTTGTTTCATAAGAACCCGCGGCTTCACACAGCGCGGGTTCTTTTTTTTTATATCATTGCTGAGTGAATAGTTTTATTAAAAACATACTTCCTTTTTCGCTTCTTTTTCTTTTTTCATCCTGCGGTGTATTCACAGATATACCCTATCAAATAGCAAAAAAAAAAGCCCCCTACGATATGATTATCGTTCCGGGGTTTCCTTATGAAAAACGCCCTGATCTTAATACAATATACAAGGTGCGAATTTTTTGGGCATACCATCTGTATACTACAGGCCTGACCAAAAATGTGATGTTTTCAGGCTCTGCTGTTCACTCTCCTTATGTTGAAGCCAAAATAATGGCTGAATTTGCAAAGCAAATGGGTATTCCGGAGGAACATATTTTTATTGAAGACAGCGCAGAACACAGCACCGAAAATTTATTTTACGGCTATCAGCTTTCAAAAAAATTGGGATATACTAAAATTGCTGTTGCCACAGACCCTTTTCAATCCGGCATGATTTCTTTCCTTACCAGAAAAGACAAATTACCGGTTGATTATATCCCCGCAAAGATTGAGACCATTGCTGTGAAATACTGGAATACCTTCAAGTTCAATATAGATGACAAAAATGCGTTCAAAGAAAACTTCGTTCCTCTTGTTGAAAGAATTTCTAAAGAAGAACGCATGAAGGGAACTCACGGACATCGTTTCAGGGAAAGAAAGAACAATCCTGAAACTGATTAACCGATTTATTTCAGCACTACCCTTTCCGTCACTACCGCATCTTCGGTTGAAACCGTAAACAGATAAATACCTTTTACCCAGGCTTCGGTATTTATAGTAAACACAGGCGTTGTAAGCAATTTCTTATTCCCGAAAAATACTTCCTGCCCCATAGCATTCAAAACTTTTATAGTTACTGCAGTGTTTGCATAAGCAGTTAAATCAACTGTTACTTTATCACTCGCAGGATTGGGATAAACAGTAAATCCATTTTCATACAGCGCTTGTGAATTGATACCTGTTGATGCACTGTCCTGATTCCATGCATAGTCAATAGTGATAGTGTCAATATCAATACTTGCATAATAAACCCATTGATCCGTTACCGTATCTAAATACCATTCTTCCTGAAATTGCGAAGAATCAATCACACTCTGGAAATCATCAAAGCTGTCGTACATAGCAGAATCACCCACCATGAATATCCATGTTTGTCCTTCGGGATTATCACATGCTTTCAGGTTGTTAATCTCACCTGTGCAACTTCTGCGCACACCAATATAACCATTGTCCTGTCTGCCTAACAACCAGTTTCCGTTATTTCTTATTTCATCAAAATCCGAATCTATCCAGTGAAGCGCAACTGCCATTTCGGTATAGCCGAAAAACGGAAGTGTGGGATCAGGGCGATACATGGCCAATGCAACATTGCTCACTTGTTTAACATAAGGAAGATGCGTGTTATGATTTGCAGCTGAGCGCGAATCCCAGTCAAGCACTTCGCCCGATGTAGTAAAAACAGCAGTTGTTCCTACATTGGCAGCAAGCGGAAATTGCTGATAACCCAATTTGCCTTTCCAATAATCCTGAACCGATGAAAGCGTTACAGCATTGTGTTTA